>PCCP01000026.1 GCA_002731775.1 Gammaproteobacteria bacterium | reverse complement strand
CGGGTTGCGCTGCCGTGCGCAGGTCACGCAGTTTTTCCAAAGCGCTCATTAGTACCGGTAAAGGCGGACCGCTGGCGGTGATGTTTTTCAGGCGCTGCTCAGGTAATGCGGTTGACGGCCGCTCGATAAACTTACCAACTAGCTGATTGTGATGCTGCGCGGCGGTTTCACCATGCGCCTCGCAGACTTCCAGAAACAGGGCTGTATTGCGCTGGTACCAATCCTGGTCGGCCTGGTTGTTGCTGGCTGCCAGGAAGCTGTCCAGTAAACTGGTCTGGCGCATAACTTCACGCAGTCTCTGCTGGTCATAAGGCATCATGTACAGAAGCTTGTCTACCAGTAGCTGAGAGTAGGAGGTGTTGTTGGCGCTGCACAGGCCCAGCAGGATATCCAGTTCATTGATACCCGCGAAATCGCCGGCATTGGCACCGCGGTATTCGTGTTGCCCGACCCGGTATGGTTTGTAATAGGGGCGTACGCAGTAAAAGAAGCGCTGGATATCCAGGTGCTCAAACAATTGCCCGTTAATCTTTACCACGTCCTGCAACGCCAGCTTCGCGTCCATTAACAGGTGGTAGCTAACCGGGTGAGATATACCCAAAGGCAGTATACGTACCAGTGCATCGGCGGCGCGCTTGAAGGCAAAGACACCGCGGGTGTTGTATTCAATAAACAGGTATTCGTCTGGCAGCGAGGTGAAGCTCTTGTAATGGCCGTTCAGCGAAGAGTTGTGTGTCGTCAGGTGGCTGGTGGCAAAGCGCGGCGTAACGTTCAGGGACGAGCCCAGGTGCATGGCCAGACCGGAGGCTTCCGTCAGGGGTGAGCTGGTCTCCCGGGACGGTTCGGTAATGTCGTGGCGGCGGCAGGCGGCCATATACAGGCCGACATTACCGAGTAGATCAAAAGCCTGGTCGAAACCTTCGTCGGTGTTGCCCTCATTTAGCAGGTCTGCGATAAAGCCCCGACCCTCTTCCACCAGTTGGTTTTTGGTAGCCGTACCCACTTCCTCTACCGCAGACTTGTCCTGCTGGGCGAAATAGGTTTCTTCCAGTTCGGTGTTCATCTCTACGAAGGCGCCCCGAATCCACTGGTCGAAGGCATTGAAGAAAGTATTCATAGTGGTATCTCCCTGCAGTCTAGTCGGTGACTGCTGTGTGAAATTTCTTCAGCAGGCGCAGTAATTGGTCGCGCTCTGATTGCCCCATTCTGACGGCGATTTTCTGCTCCAGAAGCAGTACATCCTGTTCCAGCTTTTGTACCAGCTCCTGGCCTTTGCGGGTGATAAATATGGCGTGGGCGCGGCGGTCGCCGGCGTAGGGTTTGCGTTCCACCCAACCCTGGCGCTCACAGTGATCCATAATCGGGACCATGGTAGAGCGGTCCAGCTTGACCGAGCCGGCCAGTGTAGTTTGCTTCTGTCCGGGATTATTCCTCACCAGTGCCAGTATCATAAACAGGCCCGGTGATACCTGGGTGTGGCTGACTTCACTAAAAGCGCGTTCAGCGAGAATTTGGCCTATGCGCAGCTCTACACCCACCATATCGGGCAGGTTACCGAGATCGAGGCCAAATTCGTCTAGTGCTTTGTTCATTTTCCTCGCGTTGAAAAATAATGATTGATATCCAATAATTGGATATCCTACTATAACTCCTCAGACGGGGCAACCAGAGGTTGCCAGCCAGCAGTATTAACCCCGGCTGGTTGGCTATAGGATAGGGTGCAATGAAGCAGGAAAATAACAACAAACGGCCCATAGATGAATTGACCGGTTTTGATGTGCTGGAGAACTTTGAGAAGTTTGACCAGCGCAACGATATCTACTGTCGTTCGCAATGGGACCCCGAGGTAATGTCTGCCAAGGCCACGAGCTTCTTCCAGGGTTACTTCATGCCCGACGCGCGCTCACGCAAGAGCGATGGCTTTAGCCAGCGCGACTACGCCCTGCGCAATGCTGCCTGGCACGTTACCAATGTACTGCGCGATATTAACCGACAGGAGACTGGCCGCAAGGAGGGTTTCTTTGACCACTTCACTACCCATGACGAAGGCTGGCCGGAGCGCTTTGCTTTCGACAGTGTTGAGCAGGCGACCGCAGATGTGCGCAAGGTTGCTGGCTTGTGCGGTGCGGATTTGTTCGGCGTGTGCGGGCACGATGAACGCTGGATGTACAGCGCAATCT
Organism: Gammaproteobacteria bacterium; assembly: GCA_002731775.1. Taxonomy (GTDB): domain Bacteria; phylum Pseudomonadota; class Gammaproteobacteria; order Pseudomonadales; family Pseudohongiellaceae; genus UBA9145. The sequence continues at coordinate 10,348 of PCCP01000026.1, read as the reverse complement.
TTGATGAGAGCGTGCTCAACAGCAAGCCGTTGGATATACCCCAGGACCTGCCTACCGTCATTGTGGTTGGCGAATCGATGGATGTGGATTTGACCAAGACCGTGCCCTCAGCACTGGCAGGCAGTGCCACCGGGCTGGGCTATTCCTATGACGCGCTAACCCTGTTAACGCTGGCCCAGTACATTCGCAACCTCGGCTATCGCGCCTACGCCACTATGAATGATTCATCGCTGGCGATTCCACTGGCGGTACAGGCCGGGTTTGGCGAAGTAGGGCGCCACAGTCTGTTGATTACTGAAGAATATGGGCCGCGCTTGCGTCTGGGGCGTATCTTTACCGATTTGCCGCTGGTGCATAGCCAGCCTAAGAAATTCGGGGTAAAAGCCTTCTGCGATATTTGCGATCGCTGTGCCAGCGGTTGCCCGCCCAAGGCGATCCCGTTCGAGGAGCCATCGACGACTGTTCACAACCGCTCCAACCTGATCGGAGTATCCAAGTGGACGGTAGATGCGGAAAAGTGTTTTAAATTCTGGGCCAATCAGAATACCGATTGTTCGATCTGTATAAGAGTGTGTCCCTATAACCGCGACTACACTAAATGGTATAACCGCTGGTGGGGAAAACTGGCGGGCACGCCCCTGCGCAAACTGGCGCTATGGCTGGATGACAAAATGAACGACCGAGGTAGACATAAATCTTCCTGGTGGTGGGGCGCGGCGAGCGTTCGTGAACAGGGAGCGGGAGATGCCGGGTAAATATTTCATGGTGCTGTTGGCGCTGTGCCTGACAGCGTGCGATAGCCCGCACCAGGCTGTCATAGATGGTGCGATGACGCCACCGACCGAGCAAACTGACATCACCTTTATCGTCGCTGGCAAAACCAGCAATCACCGGCAAAGCCACAGTGGGGAAGTCTCGGTGCTTAACTTCCATTTCTTCGCAGAGATTTTTTTACAATCTGACGGTGAAGCGCAAGATTCCAGTCTGGAAACTCCTTTGAGTCAGGGCATGCGCATACCCTTCGCCGACAGTGGTTATGCACTGGAGATGCATGGCGGCCGTTACAAATCCGAGGCCGAGTTGGAGGCTGCCTACCCCGACGGCGATTACATATTTCGCTATGACTCGCCCAGTATCGGCGCCGTCAGCCAGGTAGTGACCCTGGGTAATCCCAATGCCAGCGGCTCGGGTATACCCAAAGCCCCGCAGATCTATCTAAACCAGAATGGCAAATCGGTAGCGCCGGATAACATCGATCCGCAACAGGATTTACTGGTGACCTGGAGTGAATTCAGCGCCGGTGACGCCGACCCGCTGGGTATTGTTGATGATTTACTGTTCGTCATTATGGGTGACTGCGATGGCGTGCGGCGCGCCCACAGTGGTCGTCCATTTGAGAATACCCCTTACCTGACTTACGCCGACAAGTCCTTTGTCATTGACGCCTTACGACTACTGCCAGAGAACGCTTACCAGCTATCAGTAGAGCACGCGGTGCTGGACACCACGCTGGAACATAATGTGCCGGCGTTCGCTACCTATGCCACTTCCACATTCCTGGATATTCGTACCACTGGCGAGGCAGAACCCGGCACCGCCTGCCATCGCATTCGCAAGAAGTTTGATGCCGGCCAGGCAGTGTTGTAATGGCAGTGCCTGTGTTGCAGCGTGTGTTCTCCAATCTACTGGGGCCGGCGGCGGTTATGGCTGCCGGGACGATGGGTGCCGGCGCGGCTGCCTCGCTGATTCTCACAGGCGCCTGGTTTCGCTACGAACTGTTGTGGGTGATTCCGCTGATCTTGCCAATATTCGTGCTGTCGGTGGATTCCGCCTCCAGGGTGGGGCTACTCAATCCGCGCACTGGCATGTTCAGTCAAATCCGCCAACATATTCATCCGACGGTGGCCTGGCTGATTTTCGCTATCAACGTGCCGGTTCATTTGCTGATTGGAATGGGCCAGATGTCGGTGCTGACTTCAGCCCTGATGTCTCTGCTGGGTTTTTATCCACCCGAGGCCGCCGCCACTGCTGACTATGCGGCGAGCTATCATTATTGGGAGATTGGCCTGTCCGTGGCTGCCGGCGGGGCGATTGTCTGGTTGCTGACTTCCGGTGGCTATCAGCGCATGCAGCGGGTCATGACCGGGCTTATGATTGTGATGTTTATTGGTTTCTTTATCGTTGCCCTGACCGGTTTGCAGGAAATTAGTGCCATTGTGGCGGGCTTTGTGCCCTCTATTCCCGAGGATCTGGCGGTGCCCGGGCAACAGGCGGTGCGCAGCAGTAGTGGTTCGATTATTGCCATCGTCGGCAGTGCGCTGGCACCAGCGGCCTTGCTGGGCATTCCTTACATGTGTGCCGATAATCTGCGCGGCAAACCTGATTTGCCGGCGGAGCTACGCAAGTCGGTTCTGAATCTGGGCGTGGTTTTTGGTGGTTATTCGGTTTTTGTGATTATAGCCGGTGGCTACGCCTTGTATCCGCTGGATAATCACGCCGCTATTGATACTGTGCATGAGGCTGGCAAAGTGCTGGTCAACGCTTTCCCAGAAGGCCTGGGATTTCTCGGCCCGATTATTTTCACCACCGGTTTATTGATCGCCGCATTAACCACTTTCGTGGTGGTAGTGCAGGTCATGTGCTACTTCTGCCTGGACATGCTCGGTCTGGACTGGCGTGATGCACAGGAAAACAAAAGTTTTCGGCGCCTGCTGGTGCTGTGGATTCTGCTACCCGCTATATTGGCCCCATTCTGGAGTTTTCCTGCGCTGCTCAAGGTACTGCTGCTGATGGGTTTTAACGCCATCGTTATTCCTCTGGTGTTGGTCATTGTGCTTATACTGGTGAACAAACGTGCGCTTATGGGCGAATATAAAGCCAGCCTGGGTCGCAATATGGTACTGCTTGCCGGGCTTGTTTTGTCAGGGTGGTTAGTAGTGGAAAAGCTACCTGACTATGTGCAGATGATTACCGGCTAGAGCAGGAAAAAGTCTCGGCAATAGAGGAATTTCGGATGCACGACAATCCAATATCAATCGCCTTTCAGACCAACAAGCCGCTTGCTCATTACGGCCCACTGGCCGCCGCTGCGGAAGCGGCTGGCTTTGATGGCATCTCGGTGTACAACGACATGCTCTATCAGCCGGCCTGGCTGCCGCTGCTGGAAATTGCACGGCATACCTCAAGGGCACAAATAGGTGTTGCGGCGGTGAATCCCTTTACCTGTCATCCGATTAATATTGCCGGCAATATGGCGCTGATAGATGAGGCCAGTAACGGGCGTGCGTACCTGGGGCTGGCGCGCGGCGGTTGGTTGGATTACGTCGGCGTTTATCCCACGCGCGCCATTCAATCACTGCACGAAGCTTTTATCTGCATTCGTCATCTGTTGAGCGGCGACCCTGCGGCGCTGCAACAGGACATTTTTCCTCTGGCTGGTGGTGACAGTCTACGCTGGAACATTCAGCGGCCTGACTTACCCTTGCTGCTCGGCTCCTGGGGTTTAAGAACCATCGCCGCCTGCTATGCCCAGGTTGACGAGATCAAGCTGGGGGGCTCGGCCAACCCGGCGGTAGCGCCCCATTATCGCCAGCATCTGCGGGATATGGGCGCCACAGAGGATGTCGGTATTGTTATGGGTGCTGTGACCGTGGTGGATGAAGACGGTGCTGCCGCGCGTGATCTGGCACGGCGGGAGGTGGCTTTGTACCTGCCGGTAGTGGCAGAACTTGATCCCACCTTCGCGATAGATCCAGAGTTACTGGCGGGTATCAAAGCTGCGGCGGCGGATTACGATTATGAGGCGGCTTGCCGATTTATATCAGACGATATTCTGGCGGCCTTTGCCCTGGCTGGAACTCCCACCGATATTATCGAGCAGACTGAGGCATTATTTGCGGCAGGCGCCAACCGGGTGGAATTTGGTACCCCCCATGGCCTGACAGCAGAGTCGGGTTTACAGTTGCTGAGTGACAAAGTGTTACCGGCCTTTCGAAGCGGGAGTAATTGAAAATGACAACTGAACTGCGCGAGGATGAGTTTGAGCTGTATGACCTGCAGGTCGTGGTTGAAGCCATTGCTGGCAACTGTACCTGTGCGATGACGGTAGGTGATTCGGTTTTTCTCAGGGGTGGTAAGATTTCGATGCCCGAGGGGGCTGATTTTTGTCTCTATGCGCTGCAGTCTGTTATTCCACTGCTGCCGGCCAAGCAGCGCTTGTTGCACCCAGCAGATTGGATGGAAACCGATACCCGTGCACTGTGCCCAGACCCTGGCTGCGGCTTGACCATGCGTGTTGACCGACTGCAGAAGCGGGTATTGAAGCACGATGATGTCAGCCCAACGGGGTGGCAGGACTGAGTATGGATGAGGAAACGTTATAGCGTCTGAATTGAAAAGATAAACTCTGGATCACCCAAGGCTTTGTCGATTGTTTTATTCATTGCTTTTTCGGCAAGATTTCGCAAAGTTTCTACCGGACCTAGATCCCACCTTCAACTTAAAAGCAGGCTCTAAAGGTAAATGATAATTGATTTCTGGGCTGCCTCTGGATTAATGAGTTGGACTTTCTTGTGTTTAATCAAAAATCCTGAGGCAGTGCTCTGAAGATGGTGTTGGTAGGTTCCGGCAAAAACGCGCTGTTCTTCTCGATACCACATGACGATATGGAAATTAGAGTGAATAATGCGTTCACCGATGGTTGTTGTGCCTTTCTCACGGATATTGGCTATAAGGTGAGAAGATTGCACGGGTGATTGCAGTGAGGGTGCGCGAGGATGAATGAAGTTGCGTTTGCGAATTTCCATGAGAACACGGTCATCGTAGATATGTGAAATATGATTCATGGGATCTGGCTGTTCGTGCATAGCGGGCATCCAGTAGGTGCCATCTTCCGTAAATAGTTGGATCCAGCTTTCCAGATCAGCCTGATCCAGGTAGGTGGCCTCCCGATATAAAAATTCTTCAACTGTTTCTACGGGCGACTGATTCATAACATAGCCTCCCCCAGCATATAGTGGCGCCAGGCCTTATATTGGGTGCGAACATCCAGATCACTGGTGCCACCGCCGGTTACCCGATCCTCAAGTTGTTGATCGCGGCCAAACTGTCGATGCATCTCTACCCATTGAGAAGAATTTGAGGCCAATCCCTCCTGCAGCCTGCGATACACCTCCAGATCATCAGGGCCGACCATCGAGGCCGATGAATTAATCAACCTGGAATAAAGCAGAGTACGTTGCAGCATTTCATCGGGCGCGCCTTTTAACCTGAAAGACCAGGTCTCGACGATGAATTTATTAACAGCGACAGGGCGAATGACCCTGATATTCTGGATAGCGCATTTAATCGTCAGAGAAGGATAAAGAAGTGTATTGTGTGTATTGAAGGCATAAATTCCCTGTGTTCGCTGCTCACCATAGCGATCGATCATCGCCTTATGGTATTCGGGCATAACACTGTAGTTGGCATGAATGCTGGTTTTACCACCATCGTAATGGTGCCCGTAGGGAAACCCTGTGATACCAGAATCTTCGAAGTTCTCGTAGGAGGCGCCAAAAGGAAGGAGGATTTCAGCTTCCTGCTTTTGTTTGGCAGCATCGGCATCCAGCGTTGAGATATAAGCCTCCGCTGACTGTACGACTGATTGATGAACAATCATTGGATGCATAGTGTCATTCAGATTCTCAATAATAAACTTCCAGTTACAATCATGCTCATATCGAAGCACGCCGCCGGCGACTTCAACCTCCCCCTCAGGGGCACGATCACACAAGTTATCGAAACAGTCTATGGCGCCCCCCAGCCAGGTTTTAAGGTCTGGGGTCTGGTCGGAAAGGCTGGCAAATACGAAGCCTCTATAGCTGTCGAACTGGGCCAGCGGTTGAAGATTATTACAAGAATCATTAAGGTCGAATCCGGTGTTTTCATAACCGCTTTCGTTGGGGATTTTTAACAAGTTACCATTATGCTTGAATGTCCAGCCATGGTACGGGCATCGAAACGCGCCAGCGATCTTGCCGCTTCGCGCAGTGACTATTTTGGCACCTTTATGCGCACACCGATTGTGTAAAACATGTATTTTGTGATCTTTTCCTCTGACCATCAGAACAGGCGTTTTATGGTCGATGTTGGTGGTGAAATAGTCACCCGACAAGGGAATCTGGGATTCATGACCTATAAATATCCAGGCCTTTCCCCATATACGCTCCATTTCAAGATCAAAAATGTCTGGATCAAGGTAAACCTGCCTATTTACTCTGGTCGCTTCTACCAGTTGGTCTAACGAGGCTTCTATGGCGGGTGTATTCACGATGACTCCTAGTATATTCAATGAGCTTACAAGGGGATAGAACCAAGACTCGCACCGCCACAGACCATCAACGTCTGACCGGTAATGAAACTATTTTCAGGGCGGTTAAAAAAACAAACGGTGCGAGCCACATCTTCGGGAAGTCCCAAGCGCTGGACAGGTATACTTTGCGCGAGCGCCCGCATTTTTTCGCTGTTTTCCGGTATAACTTGATGAAACATTTCTGTTGCGGCAATGGGGCCTGGTGCGACGGTGTTGACCGTTATACCGGCTTCACCTAATTCCAGAGCCCAGGTTCGAGTCAGCGCGACCATGCCAGCCTTGGTTGCAGAGTAGCTGGTTCGAGTCTGCAATCCCATGGCAGCACGGGAACCAATGAGGATGATGCGACCGAAACCCGCCTGTTTCATAGCAGGTAAGAAGGCCTGCCCGAGCGATATAGCGGCGCCGATATGGACCTGGGTCAGATAATCAAGGTCTTCAAGTTGGACGTCTTCGAGTAGATTAGCCCGAATCAGACCGGCATTGTGGACCAACCCCGTCACCTTGTATTGTTCGGCCAGTTTCTGTCCGGCCTTAGCTGTTGCCTGTCGATCACTTAAATCAAGCTCGACGTTAGAAAAGTTAGCGTGATCAATATCCGCCGGCCGACGAGATAGATTAAGCACCGCATACCCTTCAGCTAATAGATGTTCACAGATGGCGCGACCAATTCCGGTGCTACCACCCGTTACGACTATGGTGTGGTGAGATCCAAGCATTAAATACCCCCTGGTTTTATTGCCGCTGCCGTCAGCCCCATAGCTTGGGCTATCGTGGTTCGGTCCTTAAGTTGAGCAATATCACAGGTTGCACAGACAGCAATTAAAACTGAATTGAGAGAGCTATCGGAATGACTGAAAACCTGCACGTCGGTTCCCTTTGTTAGGTTTTCCAGGGACTTTTCGCGGAAACTTGCCAGATAGAGATGAGAAAAGACAGTGGCTCCGTTGTCCAGCTTAACCGTCGCTATGGGCCAGGGCGCATCTACCAGTCGGCGTTTGAAGTATTCCCAGAGACTGTGATGCAGTTCGATACTGCTGAGGATGTGTCCGGTGGTGCTGGTTTCCCGCCAGATCAGTTTACCATCCAGGCAGTTCTGACAGATTTCTCGTGATGGATATTGTACGAGACCACATTGCTGACAGTGCTGCATGACCAATACACCGCTGTAATTTGCCGTAGTGAACATATGACCTATGGAGGTTCTTTGTTTTGGTGGCCGGGCACGCTCTCGTAGAGAAGGTCGGTTGAGTTTAAGCCTGGCCTGTCGTGTGTATTTGTTGCTCATGCTTGGCCCGCCTTTAGTATGGTCGCAGCAGAGCAGAGGCCGCGATCATAATTAATCATGCCGAACCCGCTCACCATCGCATGAGTGGCATCACTGACCTGGTTGGCTTCGGCCTGCCCCGTTAGCTGGCGAATACTTTCTACCAGGGCCATATATCCAGCAGCAGCGCCTGCCTGACCTGCCGACAACTGCCCACCAGAAGTATTATGAGGCAGCTTGTTTTTTTCCGGGCCGCTACGGTCAAAGCGCAGGTCAGTACGACGAACAAACTCTGGCCCTGCTCCTTTAGCACAGAATCCCAGGTCTTCGAATTGAATCATGCTTATGACTGGATAATCATCGTAGGTTTGCAGGATATCTATATCTTCTACAGCCAGTCCTGCACTGTCATAGAGTGAGACTGCGTACTCTGACCAGCCCGCTCGGAACTGAACCTCATCTTCGGCATGAGCATTGTGCAGTTCATCTGCAGCGGCGATCAGACAGTAACGCAAATTGAGATGGCGGGCACGGTCTTCACTCATCATGAGAAACCCTTCTCCCCCTGCGCAGGGCATCACACAGTCAAACAAGTGTAAAGGTCCGGCAATACGACGCGCATTCAGATACTGATATTCTGTCAGGGTCTTATGGCCCAGCAAGGCCGGAGGGTAGTGATTGGCGTTGTAGCGTTGCGACAAAGCAATACGGGCAAAATCTTCTCGTTTTGCCCCGTATTCAGCCATGTAATGTTGAGTGATCAAAGCAAAGGCAGCATTGGGCCCTCCGGCACCATATGGGAAAGAAGCATCAATCGTGAAATTACTGAATTCGGAGGCTGTCACCTCAAAGGACCGGTGGAAAGCCGCGTCTCCACCGATACAGGCGATGATATTCGCATCGCCGCACTGAATCGCCCTACTCGCCCGGCGCAGGGCTATTACGCCGGAGGCGCCTCCAAAGGGTAGTTGTTCTATCCAGCGGGGTGCAAGCTGAAAGTGCTGAGTCAGATTAACAACCGAGTCAGCGCCGAGAGAAAAGCTTGAAACAGCAAGACCGTCTACTTCCTTTTTGCTAATTCCGGTTGCCTTTAGTATTTTGTCGAGCGTTTTGCCAATAAACCAGGCTGCACCATGATGACTTTGACGGCTGTAATTGACACTAGAAGCTGCGACCAAAGCAACACCCTGGTAGGAACCTGGATGCCTTGAACGGATTGCCTCTGAGGAGATAGAGTTCGTCATAGGTGCTTATTTATTTATCTGGCGCTTTTTCAGGTATCTAGTATCCCAACAGCACTCATGGTTGAGGCGGCTTACCGCCAGGGCAGTGATTTCAGCGCGACGCGGTTTGTTGGATGCCGTTTTCGGCAATTCGTCACAGAATATGATATAGCCGGGAACCTTGTAATAAGTTAATTTGCTAAGGCTTCTAAGCACAATAGATACTGCCATATCCTCGTCTGCTTTCATTTTCTCGCCGAGAACAACACAAGCGGCGACTTCATCGCCGCGTGTCTCGTCGGGTACCGCAGTGACGATGACCTCGCTGATAACAGGGTCGTTTAATAAATGGGTCTCAACCGCCAGCGCTGAAATATTTTCGCCCGAACGACGGATAACATTTTTAAGTCTATCAACAAAGTGCAGCTGGCCATCTTCACCCTGACGCACGATATCTCCAGTGTTGAGCCAGCCGCCGGCCCAAGCCTCATTTGTTGCCTCAGGATCCTTAAGATAACCTGAAAAAAAACCCTGTTTTGGATATGCTCCGTTAGCTCTCACCCGTAATTCCCCGTTATCACCTTTAATCACTGGTAATTTCTGCTCATCGACAACCTGGTACTGCACCGTGTCGGTAGCGAAGCCAAAGCAAGCACTACCCACATGACGGGGTTCCCTGTTTGCGGTGATACAACCACCACTGCCGCACTCGGTCATCGCCCAGGATTCGATCAGAGGGAAACCAAACCGCTGTTCAAAACGTTGATGGTGATCGGGATTCACCCCAGCGCCAAAACCAAAGCGGATTTGGCCACTGAAGTCGTCGCCTTTGTCAACTGGCAACTTGAGCAAAATCGCTGGTAGCACACCGAGGTAGTGTAAAATAGTGGCCTTTGATTCACGGACTGTTTGCCACCAGGTGCTCGAATGAAAGCGGTCCAGTTGGATGATGCAGCCCCCATTCATAATCATACCTGTAGTGGAAACTGCCATGGCATTCATGTGCCCTAGAGGCAGCGGCGTAAGTAATCGTTCTTCACCCCAGGCTATCTGGGCTAGCCCGCCCAGACAGCGATACCAGTGACCAAACTGGGTGAAGTATTCATTGCTGAGTATGCATCCTTTCGGCTTGCCAGTACTCCCAGAAGTATAAAGAAGAGCACATTCAAGCTTCCCGTTGTCTTCAGGTCCGCTGAGTTGCGCCTTGCTGCTAGGCGCCTCGGGCAAATTCCCAAACCGATTAAGACCGATGACCGGCACAGGTTTGGCTGTTAACTGGCAAGCTCTTTCCAGCAGGTCGACTCTTTCAGGAATCGTCACCACCAATACAGGTTCACCATGTTCCAAGAAATAAGCTATTTCATCTAGTTGCGATGCTGCGCTGATGGGTAGCACACTGCAACCCAGAGCGTTTAGAGCCAGCCAGTGAACGAAAAAGTCTGGCCGGTTTTCAAGCACCAAGCCAATGCGCATGGGAGCACCATAACCTTTGCTCTGATATTGCCT
>PCCP01000126.1 GCA_002731775.1 Gammaproteobacteria bacterium | reverse complement strand
TCACCTCCGGCGATATCTCGCGCACTCTATCTGTACAACCGCTATGGGGAGGAATCTCCCATGCTGGAAGCGCTGACGACCACGGAGATTGAAGCCACGACATTGGACGAATTGATGTCTCTTCCCGCCGGCTTGTTAGATTATAAACACACCTTGTCTTATACCGGTTCTCTGCCACTGGAAGACCTGGTAACGATTCTGCGACGGCATCATACGCCAGTGGGCGAGTTGAAAGACACGCCTGAATTTCGATTCCGCAGCGCTCGTAAAATCGAGTCTACTCAGATCTACATCGTCGACCAGCAAACCGCACAAGCGCAGGTGCGTATCGAATATCCTGACGGTGAGTACACAGAAGACGACACCGTCCTGTCTTCCATTTATACCAATTACTTCGGTAGCGGCATGTCCAGCGTGGTGTTTCAGGAACTGCGGGAGGCCCGCGCCCTGGCCTATTCGGCATCGGCTCGCTACGCCCAAGGAGGCAGACTGAATGATCAGAATCTGATGTTGGGGGTGATCGGCACCCAGACTGACAAGACCGTCGATGCCCTCAGCGCATTCATCGACCTGATCGATAACATGCCGGTCTCGATCGAAAGATTCGATGAATCGGTCAATTCCCTGTTGAATCGCTACCGCACATCGAAGGTGAATTTTCGCCAGGTGATTGGCGCCGTGCGGGGTTGGAAGCGACTGGGTATCGAAGGCGATCCCAGGCGTCAGCGTTTCCAGCAACTACAAGACGCCGCCATGGATGACCTGGTGAACTTCCAACGCGAGCATGTAAAAGGTCGGCCCAAGCTAATTTCAATCGTCGGTGATCTCTCCATTCTCGACACTCAGGAACTTGAACAATTCGGCACGGTCCAACAACTCCAGGTGGACGATTTGTTCGTAGAGTAGATGCGAGAAGCCACGAGTCTGCTGCAACAACTGGCGGTACAGAATCATGGCTATTCTACTGTGGCGAGACGTCCTCCAGTTAGAGTCCAAATATCCATAACTCATTATCCTCAACCAGGGAAGCTCTGATCAATTCAATGACCACTCTGGCTTACAGCCGATTCCGCTATCAAGGCGCACTTGCGCAAGCATGTGTCGGCCTGTCAAGGAAGTGCAACGCTGACAATGGGATCGGCTGTAAGTCCCTTCGGGCAAAGCCTGGCGCGCACTGTTGCAGCGTTGACGCACTTGCCAAGAACGACGGCCATCGCCTACATGCATGAAATTGCACTATCCGTTACCGGACTGAACAAAAGCTATGGCGACTTCGATGTCCTCAAGAACCTGGATCTGCAGATCAGGCGTGGGTCGATACACGGCCTGGTAGGTCTCAACGGCTCCGGTAAGACCACGACACTGGAATGCATCCTGGGATTACAGCCCTACCAGGACGGCGCCATATCGGTACTGGGCCACGCCCCGGACGAGTTGCACGCAGCGAAGGGCAGCGTTGTAGGTATCTTCGACACCCCCAGTCTGCACCCCTATCTCAGCGTACGCCAATGTATGCAACACGCGCGACTGCTCTGTGACCTGCCGACTCGAACCCCCGAACAGGTGGAAAATCTATTGGGCATCGAGCGCTTCAGCGAATTCAAGATTAAACATCTTTCTCTCGGTAACAAGCGCCGCGCCTCAATTGCCCAGGCCTTGTTAGGCAGCCCGGCGCTGATAGTGCTGGATGAGCCATTTAGCGGACTCGACGCCGATGGCGTCGATGACGTGTTAGAACTCATCGAGACGCTCAACAGGGAAGAGGGCACCTCGTTTCTGCTTTCCAGTCATCAACTGCCTTACCTGGAACAGATCTGTAGCCATATCGCCATTTTGCACGACGGCCGTATTGTCGTGAGCGATGAAACTGCCAATCTTCTGAGCCAAACTACCACCACGGTGTTGATAAAAACGGATCAGACCAAGGCGGCAGTGGCAGTAATTAAAGCGCTTGACAGCTGCGAGTTGCTGCAGATCGATGCAGACGGTTACCTGCACATCGAATTGGAAAATCTGGAATCCGCAGCACTCAATCAGGCTTTGATTGACCAGCAGATTCCCGTTTCTGAATTGATCCTGAAGCGGGCCTCTCTGGGCAGCCTGTTTCGAAAGATCAGCAGCGAGGTGCAATAGCATGAGCCCGGTGAAACACTATCTTAACGGTCTGGAGACCGCAATCAGGGCGGAATTTTATGTATCCCTGCGAACCTTTGGCAGCAGGCTGATTGTACTCGCGCCGGCCTTAGTGGTAGTACTGCAGTACCTCATAATCAAACTACAGGAAACCTCAGCCCAGGCTCGGGACAATCTGCTAGGCAGGAACAGCTTCGACGCCGCGGTGGCTGAAAATGCCTATGGCTACTTCGTCGACGGCATCAGCTCCGGCTTAACTATACTGGGTTTACTGCTGGTTGCGCAGGCGGCTTACAGTTTCAGTTACGAGAGGGACGTCGGCACCGTTCGGCATTTACTGATCCGCCGTATCAGCCGACCGAGCCTGATAATCGCAAAACTGTTCCACCTTCATGTGCTGGCCATATTGTCACTGCTATTGTTAATGGCAGTGAGTTACTTCTGTAGCGGCTGGTTATGGGAATTCGGACCGATAGTAGAAGATGGCTTCGAACTCATCAGTGAGGCCGAGATTCGCGAAGAAATTGGCCTGGGGCTGCAACTCGCCATCGTTCCAATTCCGGCTGCCATCGCCTTTGGATTACTGATTTCGGTGTCTGCGCAGTCTACAACCCAGGCGATTACTACCGCGCTGGGGATCACTCTCGCCATCGACATATTTAAATCCACCTTGGGTGACTTCTCATTCTACTTGTACGCCACATTCCAGCCTTCGCTGCTGGATCAGTCCTACTTGCAGGATGTGAGCCGTATCGTACGCGGTTTTTCCGATGTGCTGGTGGACGAACGGATGCAGCAATTAAATATGTGGGTGCCCTGGCCCACTCTGTTAATCTTTCTCTGCCTAGCGCTTGTGGTAGTGCAACGAAGGAAACTTTAATGAACCCGGACCGAACCGCTCTTCATCCGCGTAAATTTTCGATGGGCCTCGCCACCTGCCTTTTACTCAGTAGTTGCGTCAGTTACGAACCCGCCGTGTTGGTGCCGTCAATAACCCTCTCCGCGGATAAAATAAGCCTGCTTAGTGAAACCGATAACAGTAGTACCCGCATCGATTTCGGCCTAGAAACCAGCCTCAACGAGAGCGACTCTCTCGCCAATGTTGAAATCCTTCCCGGCGTGCGGGTGCGCAACATTGTCGGCAATGGGGCGGCAGATTCAGCCGGAATTCAGGTAGGAGATATCATACTAACGGTGAATGGATTGCCTACCGATCACCCCGATGTGATCCTGGCTTTGCAAAATTCCCCACCGGAACAAGCAGCTGCTGAATCTGAATTCAATTTCAAGGTCAGACGCAACACGACGGTATTTGAGGCAACCGTTATCGGTCGATTAATAAGCAAAAACCCACCACCACAGGAACTCTACCGCGTCGATCCGCTGGCAACTCGCGCCGGCTACCGCAGCGAGATCCTAAACATTCGCAATCGAGCCGAGCTGGTGGCAGCAAGGGTGGTAGAGTTTTTTCCTGGCAGCCCACTACCAGCGGCCAATATTAAAGCAGGCGACCTGATTTTTTCGCTCAACGGCATCAATCTGAATTCGGCCCAGGATCTGGTAAGCAGACTCAATCAGGAATTCGAACTGGGTGAGAAGGTAATACTGGGAGTTTATGATGGCCAGGTGGTGACAGAAGTGCCGATTCGATTGTGGGATCCGGGCCGGAGAATCAGCCAGTTCTCCCTGTGGCCATTATTCAGGTATAGCGCGTCCCTGAACCCGGCGAGTAACAGCCTGACGATACTGGATTTCTGGCTTTTCTCCCTCTACAGCTACAACCGGTTGGAGGGAGAACGATCTCACAATATTTTCGGTCTATTCAACTTTAGTACTGACTATGGTGAGTTAACTGAAGAACCCAACTAGGATAAAAAAGGGGCCGGAGGCGATTTTCATTGCAAGATAGGAAACAAATACAGATTGGAGGAAAAATTGCCTCCGCCCCCTTTTTATCCTTTTTGCTGGGATGGTTTTTGTGCCTCATTCCCCTGTGGTCAAGCGCACAATCTAATTACATAGCTTTTGAACTGGCGCGGAAAGACAACTTCGCGCCCCTAATTACCGAAGACCTCGACGGCGATGGCGCCAAAGATATTATCATCTCCCACTATCAACCCGGACTCGGTCGTGAACTGCATATCTATCGACAACAAGCTGACGGCAACTTCGCCGCAACTCCACAGCGGATTGAAATTAAAACGGAAATCATCGCGGTCGGTTTCGCCGACGTACGCCCGCAGTCCGGCACGGAATTAATTCTATTCGCCGCCAACGCGCTCTACAGCCTTTCTACTGCCATCGACGGTTACGCCGGCAACATCAGGCAACTGCTGCAATGGGACATGATCGCCACCATACCCAATCTGGAGAGGGTATTGTTCATCGACAATATTGTAGACATCAACAACGACGGTTTCGTGGACCTGCTCCTGCCTGGTGACAATGTTTACGGATTCTTTAAGGGAACCGGCACTGAAGAATTTGAGCTAGTTTCAACGTTTTCCACGATCAACCAGACTATCCCTCAAGCCAGGCGACGCGATGACGACCGACGCGATGCCAATATATCCATTAATCCCGAACGCGGCGTGGTCGTCGAAATCGCGGCGCAGGTGCCGTCTCCGTTCGCACACTACATTGAGCAGTGGGGCGAAACAGAAACCGAAGCCAGATCACTGCTGCGTAGCGAGCAATGGATGCCGGCGGCAAGTCTCGCCTTGCTCGACGGCGATGAGCTGCTGGATATTGCGTATATCAATGTCGGAGACGATGGCCGCGGACAACTAAATATCCACTACCAGAGTTTGGCCACAGGCTTCCGGGAATCGCCAGACTGGACTGGCTCTCTCGAGACCAGCGGTGATCTCCAACTCATCGACCTGAATAACGACCAGCAGGCGGATTTGTACCGTCTATCCGGCGACGGCGATGAATGGGATGCCCGCTTCTTCCTCAATCACAATGGTGAATTCAATCTTCAGCAACCCAACCAGATCATGCGGTTCTCCGGCTATGATGTTCGCCTCAGTTTTATCGACATTGCAACTGAATCCGCACCGGTAATGAATGTGAGCTACTACACGGTGCCCGTGGTAGAGGTCATTCGTAACGCCAGCATTAACCGTATCCAGCTGCTCTATGGCGTCGCTCAAGTTGAGCCGAATCAGCTCTTTAATCGACGACCCGATTCGCGGCTGCAGGAAAGTTTTTCCGCCAGCAATGTCCGGGGTCTCTCCGAGCAGATGTCGATGCGCTATGACGTCGACGGGGATGGCAGCGTCGACGCACTGTATATCACCGATAGCGGCACCCTGGCCGCGAAGAAAATTGGCGAAGATTTACGCATCGCCGACCAACCTTTTTGGGAGTATGTATCTCCCAGAACCGTATTTGAATTTGAAGTCCTGCAACTCAATGACGATTCCAGGCCGGATCTGTTGTTGCTCCATGGCGCCGCTACGACCATATTGGTCTCTGCACCATGAGTTTCTCTGGTGGGTCTGCAATCCTTGCTTTATTGATTTCCGTCGCTGGATTTTGCTTAAGCGCCTCGGCGGCCGACCTGGAATATCGAAGCCAGCCATTTTGGTTTCCCTCCGAATCTGAAAACCTGATCGTCGCTGATACCAATGCCGACGGCCTGAGTGAATTGATCACGGTGCTCGATGGCCGAATTCGAATTTATTTTCAGAGCGAGGATGGCTTCGATTTTGAATCTGGTTTCGATGAAATCGAATTACCTGGTCAGGCGGTAGGCTGGGACGTCAGTTCTGCTTACTCGAAGTCCGATTCTGCATCCATCATCGCCCTGATTGACGGTAGCGAAGTACTGGTGTGGCATATAGAAGGACATCGCATACTCGATTCACAAACCATCAAATCCGGTTTACCTGGTTTTCTCAGCAAAGGCATCAATCGTCTCTACTTCTCCCGCGACATTAACGGCGATGGCAATGACGACCTCATTATTCCCGGTGCCGGGGTCCTCAATCTTTTCGTCAGCGATGGGAATAAGGGCTATCAGGAAGCACTCGCCGTGCAGTCTGATTTTCGAATACGCACTAATCTGAATGCCAGTCGACTGGAGCGCCGAACCGGTCAGGCGATTCGCATTCCGATGATGGAATTACGCGACGTCAACAACGATGGCTTCGATGACCTGGTCTCTCGCACTGATGAGAGGCTGGATGTGTTTATCGCGGACGAACTGGGTGAGCGGTACTTCCCGGTGAGTCCCAGCTACAGCGTGAGTATTACAGACATAGAAGAAAGACTTGGCGAATTCGATATCGATTCCCTGGACTTCTCTAATTTAACCGGCGTTCTGGCACTGACTCACGAAGAAATTCTTGAAGATGTGAGCGGCGATGGTATCGATGACTTATTGTTGCGAGAGGGCGGCAAGGTCAGTTTGTTCGTCGGCAGCGAGGGCGGCATGGATTTGCAAAATCCCCGGCAGGTACTGCGCTCAGGTGGCAATGTATTGAGCACCTTCCTTTATGATGAGGACGAGGACGGACTTACGGATCTGTGGCTGTGGCGGGTGGAACCGATATCGGTCGCGGATATTTTCGTCTGGCTTGCGCTTTCCGGCAGCGTCTCTATCGAAGCATTTGTCTATCCTAACGATGGCGAACGTTTCGCTCGTCGGCCCACCCGCAAAATTACGGTGGAACTCAAATTTCCCTCGGTTATCCGCCTTGTTAATTCTGTGAGGAATATTGCAAACGAGGCACAGGATAGGGACAGCGGCGAAACTACAGCTACCAATACCGCCAATCTGGATGCCGACCGGGAGCATGAAGATCTGCTGGTACTGGTACACGATCAGCTAAAGATATTCCTCAACAGCATTGAACCGGCGGATGACTCGGAGGAGTTTCTCGGGGCGTTGGACTATAACCGACAACGGGATAACTACGAAATCAACATCCGTGAAATCCTCGATAATGTCTCCATCGGCGGCAATCCGCATCTGGATCTAATGGAGAATCGAATAGCAGACCTGTCCATAGATATTGGGGTTGATGCCACTACCGGTGATATCATTCCAGCCCTGTTAAATCGGGACGCTCTGGACGATATCTTCGTATTTACCGAATACGACGGTAGTCACATTAGGGGAATACTGCTACTCTCGAAATGAGTGAATTGCCGCCTGCCCAAGGCAGGGGCCAGGCAACATTTTTGTGATGGTTAGCCTATGAAAAACACAGTCTGGATTGTATTGGGTATTTCCCTGGTGCTGGTCAATGTGGCCGCCGAGTTGGTATTTTACTTCACCGGGTTCAACATTGTGATGATCTTTCGAATCAGCCTGGTGCTTGGGATTACGTCGATTGCGGCGATCTTTGTCGGTGCAAATAGGTTGATCAACAAATTGGAAGAAGAAGAACCCCTGTCCGGTCATGTCAGGGACACCATCGGAGCGGACCGCAAAAAATCCTGACTCCTGATTTAATTATTGAACCAAACTACGAACCCCTTCAAGAATATTGTCATCCGTGTACTTGCAATAGCACTCGTCGCCGGCAGCGTATACGCACACAACGCCCGGTAGCAGAGTCAATTTCGTCCACAACAGATCGAAGACTACGAGCGATGGGTTAAGGGCAATATTCAGCACCGATTAACACAGGCCCTGGTCCGGCAACACTGGCATCGGCTCGGTGGACTCTTATTGTGCTTTAAATGGAAATATGGTTTCATCGAATGCCTTTTGAGACTCGGCGTACCCCCGTTATTTCCCGCTATGTTTCAGTGGCTTAGTGGTCAAAACAAGAAGAACTGAAGGTGAAGAGGCAACAACATTAGGGGCCATCTTCACTAGCACCCGGATTATTAATGAGAAATTTTGTAGTTAGTGCGATTGTCGCGATGCTTATGCTGTCATGCAGCGACGAATTAAGCCGGGCACGTCCCTTTATTCTCACCACCGCCACCACCGGCGGCACCTATTATCCTGTAGGTGTTGCTATCGCCACCATTGCCCATGCCCAGCTCTCCGACTCCCAGGGCATCTCCCTCACCGCCATCAGCTCGGCTGGCTCACTGGAAAACGTAAAACTACTGAGAGATAACCAGGCCCAATTTGCGATCCTGCAAGGTCCATTCGGAGCCTGGTCCTGGAATGGTGAAGGGCCTATAAGCAGCCCCCAGACCCACATTCGAAGCGTCAGTGCACTGTGGCAAAACGTGGAACACTTCGTGCTGCTGAGTGAGTTGGCCACAAGCGGCGAGATAATGGATCTCGATAATCTCAATGGACAACGCTATGTGCTGGGTGCACGTAACTCCGGTGCCGAACAAACCGGCAGATTCATCCTCGAGACGCTGGGCATAGACTACGAGGAAAAATTCACCCTCGGTTATATGGGCTATGGACCTACTACCAGCGCCATTCAGGATGGCAATATCGTCGGCATGAACATTCCGGGCGGTGCCCCGGTTAGCTCAATAACCCAGGCTTATGCCTTGCTAGGTGACCGCTTGACCATACTGAACTGGACCCAGGAATCCCTGGACAAAATAAACGCAAAATACCCGCTTTGGGACTGGTATGAATTTCCCCCGGGCACCTACCCTAACCAGACCGAACTGATACGCACCGTCGGCTCTCCCAATGTATTGGTCACCCGTGATGATATTTCCGAAGAAGTTGTCTACCACGTGACAAAAGTTATATGGGAAAACCTTGCAACGCTACAAGATATCCACGGAGCTACCCGGGATATGCGCCTGGAGATCGCAGTTGAAGGACTCGGTGCGCCACTGCATCCCGGGGCGATTCGATATTATCGTGAGGTTGGATTAGACATACCCGCAAGGCTCATTGTCGAAGAACCAACGGCGGTTTTAAACAAGGCAGCAGGAGTTTGACGACCAGATTATGAAATCAAAGTACTTGAGATGGGCGGCATTCTTCTTCGCGCTCTTCCATATTTATTGTAATGTCTTTGCCAGTATCTCCGAATTATGGCTCTCCGCAATCCATTTTGGCGGCTTCTGCGCTATCTGCGCATTAATGGCCAACGAATCTGAGCAGATCACTCGAAAATCCATCACCTATTGGGTAAATGTCGCCCTCGCCGTTACCGCAATTCTTACTTCTGCCTATTTGATCCTGTTTGAAAATGCGCTGTACGCACGGGAAACCGAATACATCCCCAGTGATTACGTGTTCTCCATAATTGCAATTGGACTGGCAATCGAGTTCACACGGCGCACCACCGGCTGGATCATGCCGATACTGATCATTGTCAGTCTGTCTTACATCCTTTTTCTTGGCAGATATATTAGCGGCGTGTTCTCGTTTCCCGGTCTTAGCCTTGAAACTGTGCTCTATCGCAGTTTCTTCACCAGCGAAGGCATGTTCGGGCTAACCGCCAACATCTCCTCCACGTTCGTGTTCATGTTTATTATTTTTGGCTCATTTCTACTACGCTCTGGCATGGGGGATTTCATCGTCGACCTAGCCCATTCTCTGGCCGGTCGCTACACCGGTGGTGCTGGCCTGGTCGCCGTGATCGGCTCGGGACTGATGGGTTCGGTGTCCGGCTCTGCGGTTGCGAACACTGTCTCAACTGGCGTAATTACCATTCCGATGATGAAGAAGTCAGGCTTCCCTGCCAGGTTTTCGGCCGGCGTAGTTGCCGCCGCATCGACGGGGGGCGCTTTGATGCCTCCAATAATGGGGGCAGGTGCCTTTGTTTTATCCAGCTACACCAATATATCGTACCTTACTATCATTACTGCCTCTGCCTTACCCGCAGTATTGTATTTTTTGACTGTTTCCTATTTTGTTCGAATCGAGGCGAAACGTCTTGGCATAACACCAACCAGCCAGGGCGACTCCGAAAATATTTCCGACGTCCTCGCCAGAGGCTGGCATTTCATCATTCCCCTGGTGGTATTGGTCGGCACCCTGATAGCGGGTCGAACGCCGACGACTTCTGCGGCCTTCGCAATCATTACCGTCATCGGTGCATCCTGGCTGTCATCGACTCCCATGCGCCTGCCAGACATATTCGATGCCCTGGTAGACGGGGTCAAAACTATGCTGTTCATCGCCCTGTTGCTGGTCGCGGTGGGCATTTTTATTAATGTGATCACCACTACCGGCGTCGGTAATGCCTTCTCGTTGATGATCGCGGAGTGGGCTCAGGGCAGCCTATTGATCACACTGGTTCTGGTAGCCCTGGCATCCCTGGTAATAGGCATGGGGCTGCCGGTGACGGCCTCATATATCGTTCTAGCCACGCTCTCGGCCCCGGTGATATTCGACCTGCTATCGCAATCGCAACTACTCACCGTCTTGCAGGCGGGGGATCTGCCCTCCAACGTGGCTGCAACTCTCAGCCTGTTCGGCGGTGATCCGCTCATCGCGCTGCAAGAAATGCCGCTGGAGATGAAACAACTGATTCGAAAGGAAATGCTGCAGCCCGAGCAATTGACGGGTATGTTGCTTAGCGCCCACCTGATTATATTCTGGCTATCCCAGGACAGTAACGTAACGCCGCCCGTATGCCTGGCCTCTTTTGCCGCTGCCGGTATTGCCGGCACCGCACCCATGGCTACTGGGCTAACCAGTTGGAAAGTCGCCAAAGGGCTCTATCTGGTGCCGGTGCTGTTTGCCTACTCGCCGCTGATATCTGGGAGCTGGCCGGAACGCATCGAAGTCTTTATCTGGTCCTGTATGGGACTGTACGCAATGGCCGGCTTACTCTCCTGGCATCTGGAAAGCAGGATCAATTTAGTAATCGCCGGCCTGCTGCTATTAAGCGCTACGCTGCTGATATGGACACCGTTTCCGATCTATTTTCACATGGTAGGTGCCGGGATTCTGGTGGCAATTGTCGTCATGCAGAATCGCAGCAGCAAAGCGATTGCCGACCCCGGCAGTTGAAAACAATCATAACTTAACGAGTAATATCTATGAGCAACTACAAGGCCCGACAAATTCATCTGATAAGCCGCCCTGTTGGCATGCCCACCCATGACGATTTCGCCCTGGTGGAAGTAGAGCTAGAGTCACCTGACGATGGCGAGGTATTGGTTCGAAATCACTTCATGTCAGTGGACCCCTATATGCGTGGTCGCATGCGTGCCGAGGCCAGCTACGCAGCGCCCTATCAATTAAACACGGTCATGTACGGCGGGGCTATCGGCGAAGTGATGGAATCCGCCGATGCCAGCTTGCAAGTAGGTGATATCGTGCTAAACGGCGCAGCCTGGCAGGACGCATTTGTAGCCCCCGCTGCCACCGTTAGCAAGCTTACGCCGTTCGATCCTGGCCAGCTCTCACTCTATCTGGGCACGCTCGGCATGCCCGGCTTAACAGCTTATGTTGGCCTGCTAAAGTACGGCGAGCCCAAGCAAGGTGAGACGGTTTTCGTTTCTGCGGCATCCGGCGCGGTGGGCGCGAATGTATGCCAGATCGCAAAATTAAAAGACTGTCGTGTAATCGGCAGTGTCGGTAGTGACACCAAGGCCCAGTGGTTGTTGGACGAATGCGGAGTTGATGCTGTGATCAATTACAAAACCTGCGGCGATCTCAACAAGGCACTGGCAGATGCGGCGCCAGAAGGCATCGATGTCTACTTCGAGAATGTGGGCGGCGACCATCTGCAAGCGGCGTTGAATGTCATCAACCCCTTTGGCCGCATCGCGGCCTGCGGCATGATTTCTTCTTATAACAATGCCGAGCCGGTTCCCGGCCCAAATAACCTGATGCTCATTGTCGGCAAAAAGATTCGCATCAACGGTTTCATAGTTTCTGACCACGGCGACAAGCGTGAGCAATTTCTGGAAGACATGGTGGGCTGGATCCAGGAAGGCAGGATAAAGAGCCGCGAGACCGTGGTCGAAGGCATGGATAATGCGGTTGATGCTTTCCTGGGTCTGTTCAGCGGCAACAACTTCGGTAAAATGGTGGTCAAGCTTTAGGGCCAGGGATAACTCACACACCGAGCGGATTCAGTCATCCTGATTCCTTTATTTTCGATTGGTGTCATATATCCGCAGGATTTCTGGCCAGGTATCGGTCCAGGGCATTGGCAAATTGCCGTTTGTCGCTGTCGCTGAATTGAGCGGGACCGCCACCATGTACGCCACTGCTGCGCATGGTATCCATAAAATCTCTCATATTCAGCCGCGCCTTGATGGTACTGGAAGAATATTCCTCTCCCCGCGGGCTGAGAGCTTCAGCGCCTTTGCCAATGACCTCATCGGCAAGTGGTATGTCACCTGTAATCACCAAGTCCCCGGACTGTACGCGGCGTACGATCTCATTGTCGGCGACATCGAAACCCTGTGCCACCTGAATTGCCTGGATATGTTTGATTGGAGGCGTTTGCAGGGATTGATTCGCGAGTAAGGTCAGTACCACACCGCTGCGCTCCGCCGCCCGGAACAGAATTGCCTTGATCTGATTAGGACAGGCATCTGCATCGACCCAGATCGTCATGATTCAATTTCTGTAAAAAAAATCGCTGTCATTACAAGCAGAACTAGGATTTCGCGCCGTCTTTCAAATCTTCCACCGCCTGATTGTGACTCAGGTAATTGTTGCCGGTGATTGACCTGAAAAAATTTGTCCCTGACAGGCTATCCATTATCGGACCCTTGACCTCGGACAGGTGTAATTTAATATTCAATTCCCCCAGGGTTTCATTAATTTTTTCCAGTGTCTCCAGGGCACTGAGGTCAATCTGGTTAACAGCGGTGCACATCAGTATGACATGCTCCAGGACGGGTTTGTCCGCCACCAGGCCAAAGATAAGCTCCTCCAGATAACGTGTGTTGGCAAAATAAAGGCTCTCATCGATCCGCACCGAAAGTAGGTTGTCGAAGGTTTCAACCTTGTGTCGATCGATATTTCGAAAATGTTCGGTGCCATCCACCCTGCCCACCACGGCGACATGGGGCTGAGAAGTCTTGTAGAGATGAATCAGAATTGAGGCCGCTACCCCTGCGCCAATACCGGTTTCCACGCCGATAGTCAGCGTCAGAACCAGGGTCAAAAAAACGGCAATGAAATCGGCTTTGGAGTATCTCCATGACTTACCCAATACCGAAAAATCCACCAGTGAATATATCGCCACCAGGATGATGGCAGCGAGGGATACTTTCGGCAGCCAGAACAACACCGGTGTGAGAAACAAAGCAACGACCAACAACATGACCGCGGTAATAAATCCAGCAGCCGGAGTCGAAGCCCCCGCCTCAAAGTTTACGACTGAGCGTGAGAACCCTCCAGTCACCGGAAAGCCTCCGCCGAAGGAAGTGGCGATATTCGCCGCACCCAGCCCCACCAACTCCTGATCCAGGTCGATACGCTCGCGGCGCCGCGCCGCCAGTGTTTGCCCAACGGAAATTGATTCGACGAAGCCGATAATGGCTAACAACACGGCAGAGCCCATCAGACTATTTACCAGGTCCAGCGAGAGTTTCGGCAGAGCCAGGCCGGGCAAGCCCTTGGGGACGACTCCGAGCAATTGCACTCCCTGTTGATCCAGTCTAAATAGGTAGGCAAGCATCGTCACTATGAAGACCACCAGTAACGGACCCGAGCGCGCAATGGCAGTCACCAATCGCACTTCCAAACCAAGGCCGGTAAGAAGTTTCTTAAGCCCGGTTCGACACCATACAATAATCCCTATCGATCCCAGACCCAGGCCCAGAGTAAGGAAATTGGTGTTGCCGATCGAGGCGAAGAGGGAATCGAGAAGTTCGACAGCATTGGTTCCGGAGGTTTCGATGCCTAACAAATATTTCAGCTGACTGAGGCCAATGATGATTGCCGACGCAGTAATGAAGGCGCTCACCACCGGATGGGAAATGAAATTTGCCATGAAACCCAATCGCAGCAATCCCAACAGCAGCAAGAAAACGCCGGAGAGAAAGCTGAGCGTCAGCGCAGCGGCAATATAATCGGCGCTACTGGGCAATGCAAGACTACCCAGGGCTGCTGCAGTCATTAGGGACAATACCGCCACCGGTGCTACCGACAGGAAATTGCTGGTGCCAAACACGGCATACACGGTCAGACCGAAAATACTCGCGTACAGACCCATCTCCGCGGGCAAGCCAGCTACCAGCGCATAGGCCAGAGATTGCGGCACCAGCATGATCGCGACAATCAAGCCGGCAACAGAATCGTCTACCAAATTGACTCTGCTGTAGCGGCGGCCCCAATCGAGAACTGGAAAATAACCGGGTAGGGAAAATTTCTTACTCAAGCTGGTTCTTATTCCTTTGTTTGAGCTGTCTATCCCTGCGCCAGCAGTGAGCGCAGATCAATAATAGCGGCATTGGCCCTGGAGATATAGTTAGCCATGGTTAAGGAATGATTGGCAACTATTCCAAATCCTGAGCCATTGAGAATAATGGGAAAGAAGACGCTGCGCTGACTTGCTTCAAGTTCCCGAATAATCTGGCTGAGACTGGCACCGGCATTCTTGTCTGCCAACACCTGTTCGAAATCAATTTCTATGGCCTGTAAAAAATGCATCAATGCCCAGGTGGCACCCCGTGCCTCGTAAAATACATCATCGATCTGCAACCACGGTGTCTTCACCTGCACTTCCGCTCTGGTCGGTATCGATTGCAGCGCGCCCCGCTCCCCTGCCGTGTCTGTATTGACGCGCTGCTGCCGCACACTGGCACTAAGGCGTTGTGATAGGCTACCCAGCCTGGATTCAACATTCAGCAACCAGCTGGCGAGATTATCCGCGCGCGCATAAAACTGTGCATCCACATTTTGTGGATCTGAAATTCGCGACAGATAAGAATTCAGGTAGCCAATTGCCTCCCGATACTCACTCTCGCTGGGGGGAAATAACCAGCTGTCATTGTCAAAATGGAAACGCGGTTCACTAATGATCAGATCGGCATCTTCGGTGGATTGGGATTGGGAGCGACTAAAACTCTCACGCATGGATCGGCTCAAATCCCTTATCTGAACCAAAACGCCAAATTCCCAGTTCGGAATATTATCCAGATAAATTCCTGGCGGCAGCATGTCATTGCTCAGATAGCCTCCGGGTTTATCCAGCAAGGTTTCAGCTGCGGAGATCAATGCGGCGGTAGTTGCACTGCCAACCACATACTCATTTCCTATTCGCGCCAGGCGTTGGTTGGTAGTGTCAGCGACCGGAAACGGGGCAGGTTCCCTGCTCCAGTAGAATCCAATCACCAGCACCGCGATGATGACAATGCCAAAAGCAGTGAGAAGCAACCTACTGCGGGTATTAGCACCGACTGAAAACCGAAATTTCGAGGGTATGGAGAGCAACTTCTGTTTGAAATTAGTCCAAAACATGGGCGCAGTTTACACTATTTCAGACATAGCCAGAAAAAGAGGTAGCAAGCGGCAGCACCAGAGACGGTAAACCAGGGAACCTCTGATTAAGTATTCAATGCCCCAGAGTGACCTAGTCTGATGGCAGGCGCAGCCTGATGCTGGTGCGGCTGGCGAGTTCGATGTTGCCACGGAGCCGATATCCCGCCACGGCATCGCGCATGATCGAAAACATCCAGCGCGCCAGATCATCAGTTGGCGCAGTAATCAGAAACAAGGCCCGGTGTTGCTTCGCCTGATTGGCTATATCCGCGAGCTGACTCTGGGCAGCCGCAGTGTGTTGGAAAAATTCCTGGTTATCCAACTCGAAGAACAGGTCTCCTGAATTCATTTCCGCCTGTAGCATACGCCAGGTTTTGCCGATATCCGGGTGATCCACATCTACAAAGCGAGCCCGGTCCAACAATCTCCTGGCCTCATCGAATTGACCGCGATAGCTGGATTCTTCCGACAGCGCCAGATAACGCAGCACAATATTCTGTAATCCTTCCAGAGCCAGTTCATTGTCCGGGTCGTAGGCCAATACTCGCATGAAGCGCGCGTGGGCATTGTCATCCACCGGCGTTAACAAGCGGTCGGCGTCCAGAGCTTGCAAGCCTTCAAAAAGAAGGTCCGCGATCAAGCGCCGTTGTTCCTCGACCACCGCCCCGGGTTCGACCCGCGCCGGTGTGAGGACCCGAACAGTCAAGGCCCGGTCGCGGTCTGCTTCGACATCAGCAGGCTGGGGCGGCTGGTCCACGCTCTCGCAAGCCTGTAGCAGTAAGCTGAAGACAGTAACTGTGATTAGAGATCGCAGCATCGAAAATATGAATCAGTTCAATAGCTCGGAAAATGGAATGTATTGCAGACTATCCCCCACAGCGACAGAAGTATAGGCAGGGATGATGGCAAGGCCATCGGCGCCACTGAGGGAAGAACCCACACCGGAGCTTTGGTTCTTAAACGGCAGCAAGGATTGCTTGCCATCTTTACCGACTTGAACTGTAACGCGAAGATACTCCTGCCTCTGGCCAGATTCGGGTCGGGCAAAAGCCGCCGCCAGGGAAAAACTGGTTGGAACCAGGCTGTCGCATCCCGACATACGCAGCAGGCAAGGCCTGACCACCAGCAGAAAAGTGATAACCGCAGACACCGGATTGCCCGGCAAACCAAAGAACTGGGTACCCCCTACCTTGCCAGCGGCCAGCGGTTTGCCCGGCTTGATGGCGAGCTTCCACAGCTCCAGTGACCCTTCGGCTTCTACCGCCGCCTTGACATGATCTTCCTCACCCACAGAGACGCCCCCAGTACTGATAATGCAATCTGCCGATTCGGCCGCAGCGGCCAGTGCTTCTCGTGTACTTTCAAAATCATCGCCAATCGTGCCAAGATCGATTACCTCAGCATCGAAGGCCTGCAGCAGGGATGACAGGCTGTAGAAATTGGAATTATAAATTTGCCCAGGTTTTAGCCCGGTGCCAGGCTGCACTAATTCATCGCCAGTGGTCATTAATGCGATTCGCAATCTGCGGGTGAGCGTGACCTCTGCGATTCCCAGCGAAGCAATCAAGCCGATATCCTGGGGCCGAAGTCTGTGCCCCGGCTCAAACAGGGTCGCTCCTGACTTTATATCTTCACCGGCTCGGCGAAGATTTTCTCCGGCTTCAACTGCCTGTAAAATGGCGACCCGATCGCCACTGACACTGCAATTCTCTTGCATAACCACGGCGTCTGCACCCGCAGGCATGGGTGCCCCGGTGAAGATGCGCGCCGCCTCTCCTGCGCGCAGAGGATTGCCTATCTGGCCCGCCGCAATGCGCTGGCTTATGGGTAGCGTGACTTCTGCGCCAGCGGTATCGAGCGCTCTCACTGCATAGCCATCCATCGCACTATTGTCGTAGGAAGGTACATCCATCTCAGCCTCGATCTCAGCAGCCAGAATTCGACCCCGTGCCCCCAGTATCGGAACTGTCTCTCGCGCTTCGATAGGTCTCAAGTTCGCCAACAATCCATCCAGAGCCTGATCGATTGGCGTGAGTCCATTTTTAGGCAACTGTTTCATAGAGAGATCCGTGGTCAAGCGGCGCTCGACTTCGTTGCAGAACCATTAGTCGCTGCCGGTGCAGCGGTGTCGGCTTTTGCTGCTAAAGAACTTCTTCGACTGCCGTAGAGCGACTTGATCGTAGCCCGCAAATTGCCATGCCAGGATTTTGGTTTAATACCGAAAGTGTCAAATATTTTCTTACTGGACAGCGTGGAGTTTGGAATTTCTGGCGATCTCACTTCCCTGTCGGTAATCACCAAACTATCCAGCAACTGGTATATATCCTCGTCGTGTTTCGCTGCATACTTGATTGTCTGCTCCGCAAACTCTGCTTCTTTCTTGGTTTCGAGACCGCTGTAGTGATAAGTACCCCAGACATTCGCCTCGCAATCCACCTGCTGACAAACAGCGAGAATAGCGGCGGCGAGATCGCCGGTGTAGGTCGGGCTAAAGCGCCTACGGGCAACCTCCAGCCGTCCCCCATTCTTTTTTGCACTGCTGATCCAGGATTTAATCAGGCCTTTCTTATGCTTTCCGAACAGCCAGCCATAACGAATAACGATGTGGGCGTTATGTTCCTCAACCGCCTTCTCGCCTGCCAGTGAATGACGACCATAAATCCCCTGCGGATTAGTCCCATCATTCTCGTTGTAACCCAGCTTCTTCTCGCCATCGAACACATAGCTGTTGGACAAATGCACCATGGGAATATTGAGGTGGTTGCAAATTTCGGCGAGTGTCGCCGGCAGCCTGGCGTTAATTTGCTGACAACGTAGCTCGGAAGATTCCGCCCGTTTCAGGGCGCTGTGATTACCGGAAATGAAATCGGCCATATTAATCAATTGGCTCGGGGAATAGTCTGTCACCATCTTGGCAATTTCGACCGCGTTTTCCGGCAGGAAATGTTTGTCTGCTGGCGCCTGAAATCGAATCTTGCGTTGCCGCAAAATTTCAATAAAACCCTTAGCTGTGGGGCTATTGGCTCCTACCAAGAATAGTTTCAAGAATGGCGTTAACCCGGAAATCTGTCGAATATGCCCTGAATTTCAAACAATCCCGGCACGAAGTCAAGCAGAAGCTGGGCCGTAGCCGATTTGAACAATAAAGGCTGAAACAAGTAAGAGCTTAGTGCAGCAGCTCAAAACCCGCTAAAAAGGGATGTCATCATCGAAATTGTCGAAATTGGCTGGTGCAGCCTGTGCCTGAGGGGCTGGCGCCGGTTTGGCACTGGCCTGATCCTGCCCAAATGGATTATCACCGGGGCTGGCGCCGGCGCTACCGCGGGAATCCAGCATCTGCATCTCGCTGGCAACGATCTCGGTGGTATAGCGTTTCACCCCATCCTGTTCCCATGAACGCGTCTGCAATCGACCTTCGATATACAGCTTGGACCCCTTCTTCACATATTGCTCAACGATCTCGGCCAAGCGATTGAAAAACACCACTCGATGCCACTCGGTTTTCTCTTTCTGTTCACCGCTGGTTTTGTCCTTCCAGGAATCACTCGTGGCGAGGGAAACATTGGCAACCCCATTGCCATTTGGCATCACCCTGAACTCCGGATCATTACCCGCATTCCCTACAAGAATTACTTTATTCACACCTCGACTTGCCACGTTTTTTCTCCACTAAAATCAATTTATCGTTTCGCTAAGTCTATACCATGGGCGCAAACATTAAAAATTTTAGCTGAAATTAGCCCCCCGAAACCCTTCGAAGAGATCCACTCAGAACAAAGTGTATAACTAGAAGGATATCGCCATTGTTCGGGGGGCAGGTCGGGTGTAGTTGTTCGCGACTGAGTGGCGCCCAGGAACTGAGCGTGGGGCGGGTTTTTGCTCCTGCAAAACCTGCATACCGTACATCCATGTGCAAAACGTCCAGGGATTGCCCACCGGAAGGAGCGAATAACTACAGCCGACCCCCAAACTAAGAGAAAGTTTCTGAGAAATTGGATACGGGTTTTTAGCGTAGAGGAACGTAGGCAGTGGATGCGTTGAACGGGGCTTGGGGAGGGATGTTGTTTTATCGTTCCAGTGGGCCATCCCTGGCCCTCCCGCGTTCCCATCCCTGGACGCTAGTCACGATAAAACAACATCCCTCCCCAAGCCCCGTTCAACGCATCCACTGCCTACGTTCCTCTACGCTAAAAACCCGTATC
>PCCP01000025.1 GCA_002731775.1 Gammaproteobacteria bacterium | reverse complement strand
TAAGGTTGGCAAAATTTTCAGCGAGAAAATACCAGGCCCACTCCTTGTCGGCGTCGGCTTGCACTACCTCGCCGAGACGCATGATCAGACTTTGGGTTTCTTCGATATCGGCCGTATTATTTACAGTGCGTCGAAATAGGCCCATCAATTCAACATCGTCTATATATCCCCATTGGTTATACAGACTGTAGGCAAACCCAGACATTAACAACACCAGCACCAGGGGAATGGCGTTGCGGATAACGCCAGATCTGCTTGGCTGGGACTGCTCCGATTTGATCTTTGTCCTGGTAGGCTCACGGACAGCAGCTTGCTCCACCAAATCGACATCTGACAACAGGCCTCGCTGTAACTCCAGCACCAAGGCGTCGAACTGGCTCTGCTCCAGATTACCCTCTGCGATTTCAGCCTCGAGCTCATCATTGCGTTCGTGGAACAGGGCGATATTCGCCTCTTGTCGAAGTTGTTTCGACTCTTTAGTCGCA
The DNA here is from genome assembly GCA_002731775.1 of Gammaproteobacteria bacterium. Taxonomy (GTDB): domain Bacteria; phylum Pseudomonadota; class Gammaproteobacteria; order Pseudomonadales; family Pseudohongiellaceae; genus UBA9145. Next base: position 33,713 of record PCCP01000025.1, on the reverse strand, counting down.
CTGCGGTTTGCCGACCACAGTGGCACCGCGACAAAAGACGCGGCAACAACTAACAGGCAAATAGTTAACGACCAAAACATTTAGGGACCCTCTGAGACCAATCAACAAATGAGAGTTTAGAGCTTGCTGCCAAGCAATTCTTTTAGACGTGCCTGCTGATTATCATCGAGCTCAGTATTTTCTTCGCCCAGTTTCCTGGCGCGGCGTGAAATGCCAAACGCAACGAAGCCGCCGATGAGCAAAAATACCGGCGGTCCGAACCAGAGCAAAATAGTTTCTGTACGCAGTCTTGGTCGGTAAAAGATAAAGTCACCATAGCGTTCGAACATGAACTGCTCAATCTCGGTATCGCTCATACCTTCTGTGATCATTCGGTGAATCTCGCGGCGCAGATCTTCGGCGACGCCGCCGGTAGATCCGGTAAGATTCGTGTTCTGACACATGGGGCAGCGAAAGTCGTTGGACAGCTTACGAAATCGCTGCTGTTGCTGGGGAGACTCAAACTCGAACGTATCCACCTGGGCGATGGCGCCAGGTGCATTAGCCATAGTCAGCAATAGAACAAAAATCGGTGTCAGGGCCTGGAGAATCGAGGCCGAGCGCAAGCGGCGGTTATTGCTATTCATTGCCGAAAGACTCTCCTCTCAATTCTGCGATAGCCGGCACAAATTCTTCCTCCCAGACGCTCTCATCGAGCACACTGACATGCCGAAATCGAATCACACCATTTTCATCCACCAGGTAGGTCTCCGGCGCACCATAGACACCGAGGTCGATACCAAATCGGCCATCTTCATCGAGGATACTGAAGGCAAACGGATTGCCATTGACCTCCAACCAGTCCACCGCCAAGTCCTGACGATCTCGATAATTCACCCCCACCACCGGAATATCGCCTTCTTCGCTCAGACGCATGAGCGTGGGATGTTCGATCAGGCAGGGCAGACAGTAACTCCCCCACACATTCAATATAAATACCTGATCTGGTAAATCCTCGTTGGCAACCTCTGCTCCTGTTACCGTTTTCAGCGCAAACGGCGGCATCGGTTTGTCGATCAGCATGGAGGGCAATTCTTTCGGATCCAGATACAAGCCCCGCCACAGCAGCAAGGCCAGGGCAACGAAGGAAATTACAGGGATATAGAATTTGAGTTTGCTCATTTTCCCAGTCAGCTTGCTGTTTGCAGCTTGCCAGATAGTTGACCAGACGCTCTTTCCAGCTCACGCTTTCGCAGACGTCGATAACGCTTGTCGCCAGCGGCGATAACACCACCAAAAGCCATGAAGATAGCCCCTAGCCAGATCCAGCGTATAAACGGTTTCACATAAATTGTCATCGACCAGGCGCCGCTTTCCTTCTCCTCACCGAGGGTCACAAATAGATCGCGGAAAAATCCGGCATCGATCGCCATTTCCGTGGACGGTGTTCCACTGGCGAGATACAGCCTGCGCTGGGGCTTGAGGTTTCCTATGGGCCGATCGTTCTTGCTGACGCTTATGTCCGCCTCATTACCCAAATAATTTGGTCCGGTGACGGCAGTGCTGCCATTGAACATAAACACATAGTTTCCCAGATCGATACTCTGGCCCGGAGACAGCAGGACGCTCTTTTCATAACTGAAGGCGCTGGTCAATCCAATGCCGATCAGCATTACGGCCGCACCGAGGTGGGCAAATTGCATACCGTAGTAGCTCAATGGCAGGGCTTTCAGAGCTTTGGCCCGGGAAGATTTATTCGCAGTCTTGTTCGCCAGGTCCCCGAGCAGGCTCAAGCTGATCCATGCCGCCAGCGCAACCGAGACGGTCGCGGCCAGAGAGAACTCCAGCAACACCACCAGCGGGATAAGCACACCCAGCGCCAGGGATGCCAGCACTACCTTGCCGAGCTGTCGAAACAGGTAGGCGATCGATGTTCGCTTCCAGCGGCACAGGGGGCCCACTGCCAACAACAGCACCAGTAAAATCATCAGGGGCACGAAGATGGCATTGAAATATGGCGGGCCGATGGAAATCAGATCATCGGTAATGGCCTGATAAACCATGGGGAATAACGTACCAAGAAAGACAGAAGCTGCCGCCACCACCAGCAATACATTGTTGCCCAGGATTAAAACTTCCCGGGAAACCAGATCGAAGCGAGCCTCGGATTTCATCATTGGCGCCCGCAGCGCAAACAGCAACAGGGAACCACCGACGGCAACACCGAGAATGACGAGGATGAAGAAGCCACGGCTGGGATCACTGGCAAAGGCATGCACCGAGGTCAGCAAACCGGAACGGGTAATAAACGTCCCCAGCAGGCTGCCCGAAAAAGCCAGGATAGCCAGCAATACAGTCCAGCTCTTGAATATGCCTCTTTTCTCGGTCACCGCCAGAGAATGAATCAATGCGGTACCAAACAGCCAGGTAATCAGAGGTGGATTCTCCACCGGATCCCAGGCCCACCAGCCACCCCAACCGAGTTCGTAGTATGCCCACCAACTGCCCAGGGCAATGCCGATGGTTAAGATGGCCCAGGCCACATTGGCCCAGGGCCGCGACCACCGCGCCCAGGCTGCATCGAGACGACCGCTTAACAAAGCCGCTATGGCGAAGGCAAACACCACCGAGAAGCCAACATAGCCCATATACAGAGTGGGCGGATGAATGATGAAACCAAAATCCTGCAATGCCGAATTTAAATCTGCACCATCGGCAGGTGGCAGCGGCACAATACGATCGAAGGGATTGGAGGTTGCAAGCATAAACAGGATATAGGCGGCACAGAGTATCCCCAATACACCGAGCACCCGCGCCACGAAATCTATGGGCATACTCTTACTGAACACGCTCACTGCCAACATCCAACCTCCCAGCATAAAGGTCCACAACAGAAAGGAGCCCTCATGCCCGCCCCACACTGCAGTTAATTTATACTGGATTGGCAACAGCGTGTTTGAGTGCTGGGCCACGAACTGCACCGAGAAATCATCGGTGGCAAAGGCGTAAGCCAGAATTGAAATGCTGATCCCCAGAAACACGAAGACACCGGCGGTCAGAGGTCGGCAAAGATTCATCCACAGCAGATGGTTACGACTCGCACCGATAAGAGGCAGGGTGCCAAGTAGTACACTAAGGCAGAACGCCAGGATCAGAGAGAACTGACCAAGCTCAGGAATCATTTAATTTTCAGCCAATGAGGAATGATTTTCAGCAGTAGCGCCGGCGGCATCCAGGGCTGCTTTGACTTCTACAGACATATAATTTTCATCATGCTTGGCCAGGACCCGGGAAGCCTGAAATAAGCCGGCCGCATCGATGGCCCCTTCCACCACGATGCCCTGCCCCTCTCGAAACAGATCCGGCAAAATCCCTTCGTAATATATGGTGACATCGGTGGCATAGTCGGTGGCGGCAAAGCTGACTTTAAGGCTGTCTTCGGCACTGGCAAAAGAGCCCTCCTTGACCATGCCGCCCACACGAATACGTTGACCGGCCTGCACCTCACCGGCAGCAATCTGGGTTGGCGTGAAGAATAAATCAATATTCTGACTCAATGCGTACAAGGTCAAGCCGATGGCCGCGCCCAAGCCAAGGGCGATAAAAAGGATAATACCAAGACGCTTGCGTCTATGAAGCTTCACGAGTTTCTCCAATCGGGACTGACCACTTGTCTGTCTTATCTTCAATCATGCTTGTTTGCAGGTACTTCATTACGAACGATCAGGCGCCGTTTCAATTCACGTATAATTTGCTTTTCCCGAATCAGGGGAAAATACAAATTCACGAAGAAGAACAAGAGGAAGAGCACATATACCGTCCAGACGTTAAAGGCGTAACCCCCCATCTGGAAAAATTCACCAATACTCGAAAATTGCAGGGCTGCTAACATGCTGAACCTCTTAATTCATGCATGGGGTCAGGCACTCGCGAGAAGTTCCTGTACCCATTTTGAACGTCGTTCGCGTTGCAAAATTTCATTGCGCGTAGACAGAATCAAACTGACGGCGAAAAATAAATACACCGCCACAATCATTATCACCAGCGGTACCCATATTTCCGGTCCATTGGCAGAATCTCCGGCCATTCCAATTGGGCTGGAGGGCTGGTGTAGGGTATTCCACCAATCCACCGAGTACTTGATCACGAAAACATTGATACAGCCGACGATCGACAGTACCGCGCAGGCCTTGGCTGCGGCGTCAGTATCTTCCAGCGCTGAGCGAAGTGATATTACCCCAACCAGCAGAAAGAATTGCAGCAGCATCGAGGTGAGACGCCCATCCCATATCCACCAGGTACCCCAGATATCGCTGCCCCAGATCGAGCCGGAAATCAATGCCAAGGCGGTGAACCACGCACCCAGCGGCGCCGCCGTCTTCGCCACCATATCGGCCAGTTTCATTCGCCATACTAGGGTTATGGTGCCGGCCACCGCCATCAGAGGGAAAAACGCCAGGGATATGCTGGCGAATGGCACGTGAATGTACATGATGCGAATGGTATTTCCCTGTTGATAATCCGGCGGCACAAATAACAGCGCCCAAGTAATGCCAATTACCAGCAGCAGGGACATGGCCGCCACCAGCCATGGCAACCATTTGCCGGATAACTCGTAGAACCACTTAGGAGAGCCTAATTTGAAAAACCACTGCCACACTACTGTGTTCCCACCGCCTCAAGAAATTGTTGAGTTGCAAGGCTGCAAATATACCACGCCCTCAATGGACTACGATGTTACGTATTGTAACCCATTGTAATTATGCGCCTATAGTCTAATCGAACTAATTGATACTGATTCTCAGGGCCGCCGCCGAAGCCAGCGGTGCCAGGGTAATTGAGGCCAGGAGCATGGCTCCCAGTATCGCCAGGTAGGCCGTCAGTGGCGCGCCATTAAGGGTTTGCTGCACCGCCATGGTACCGGCGATCAGCACGGGAACGCTCATGGGCAGCGTTATCACCGCCAGAATAAGTCCCCGACTGCCCAATCCCACGGTCAGGGCTACGCCGATGGAGCCTAACAGGCTGAGCACCGGAGTTCCCAACAACAGGGTCATGAACAAGGCAAAATACACATCCGTTGGCAGATTGAGCATGTAGGCAATAAGCGGCGATGCTAGCACCACCGGTAGCCCACTCACGAGCCAGTGACTGATGTTCTTCGCCAACACCATGAAATACAGTGGATGCGGGCTCAACAGCAGTTGCTCCAGGGAGCCGTCTTCATAGTCGGCGCGGTATAGGTTATCCATGGATAGCATCGCCGCCAACAGGGCTGAAATCCATAAGACACCAGCCGCTATTTCCCCGAGTCGCTGGGGATCCGGACTAATCCCGATGGGGAATAAAGTGGCCACGATTAGAAAGAACATGAATGGATTTATGATGTCATTCTTTCTCTTGTAGGCAATCAGCAAATCTCTTGCCAGGGTCGCGCGGAAGGCAGCTGCTGTGGTGATTCTGCGCTCAGTCATTATCCGACCTCAGTCAAGGCTCAGAATTTCTAGCGGAGATAGAGAGAGTTTGTGGTGGGTGGTTACCAGCACTGAGCCACCGGACTGTGCGTGTTGACGCAGCAAATTTTCGAGTTGTGCGACACCATCGCTATCGAGGGTGGTAAACGGTTCATCCAGAATCCATAGTCTGGCCGGGTTGATTAGCAACCTCGCCAGAGCAACACGTTGTTGCTGCCCAGCGGAGAGGGTGAAGCACTGTGACTCCTCGAAGCCGCGTAGCCCAAATTCGGCGAGGGCCGCCAAAATTGCGCCGTCGCTCACCTGCTGCTGCAGACTGCAACTCCAGCGCAGGTTTTCCAGGGGTGTGAGTACCTTGTTGACACCAACCCGGTGGCCAATATAGAGAAGCGATGCGAAAAAATTTTCGACCTGGTCCGCAATGGCTTCCCCATACCAGCGGATTGCTCCCTGGTAACCCTCATTGAGGCCACAGAGAATTCGAAGCAGTGTGGTTTTACCACTGCCGTTACTCCCCTGCACCTGTAACACCTCGCCTTCGCCCAACTCGAAGCTTAAGTGTCGAAACAGAATACGATCATCGCGCTCACAACATAGCGCATTGGCTGTCAGCATGGCGGCCTTGTGCGGGACCGGGGAAGAAATATTGTTGGACGCTGCTGGCATGAATACCGGGAATATTGGCTCTGAAACAAGTGGGTGAAGACGGCGGAATTATAACGGAGAAAGCAGCCAAATACCTTAGCCGGAACACGGCCGGCACAATCGTAGTCCTCATGCTGCGTTGCAAGTAGCGTACAAGCAGCTAAGAAACTGCCGGTAAATCTGGGTTCAATGCCGTAAAAAACCAAAAAGGGAGGAACCGTTGTTTTAAAAAGAAATGCTGGTGATGTCGGCTTCAGGATGTTGGTCTTACGGCCTGTGCTCCCTAATTCCAGTCTGTGAGCCTAGCCCGCAGGCGCACCGCTGCCTGGCTGTGAATCTGGCTGACACGGGACTCACTGACTCCAATGACTTCCCCAATTTCTTTCAGATTGAGTTCCTCATCATAGTACAGTGCCAGCACCAGTTTTTCCCGATCCGGCAGGCCATCGATCGCGTTTGACAGATGCGCCTTGAAAGTATCCCTCTGCAGACCATCACAGGGACCGGGCAGTTCACCGGCTGCAGATTCGATCGCAGAATCATCGCCTTCCATTATATCGTCGAAACTAAAGAGCCGACTGCCGGAGGCATCCTGCAAAATGGCGTAATAGGCCTTCAGATCGATATCCAGCTCTTTCGCGATCTGGTTATCCTTCGCGTCCTTGCCGGTGCGCGCCTCGATGGTCTTGATCGCTTCTGCAACCTTCCGGGACTTGCGGTGCACCGACCGCGGTGCCCAATCTCCCTTGCGGACTTCATCCAGCATCGAACCGCGGATACGGATACCGGCATAGGTTTCGAAACTGGCACCCTTGGAGACATCATATTTCTTTGCCGCTTCCAGCAAGCCGATCATGCCGGACTGAATCAGGTCATCAATCTGAACGCTCGCCGGCATCCGTAGTAGCAGGTGATGGGCGATGCGCTTCACCAACGGGGCGTAGAGATCCACCACTTCCGTGAGATTGGTCTCGATGCCGTCGACTCCCGTCGGCAGAGGTTTATGTGTCGAAATTTTTATTGCCGAAGCCATTTTTAGTCATCCCGTTTTTGTTTCATTGCTCAGCCTTGCAAAAGTTCAAGCTGGCCATCGTATCGCCTGTTAGAGGCAGCACTGGTGGAGTATTGAGACCAGTTTCTTGCAAGCAAAGGAGGATTTGATGGGAAACTCGAAAGTCTGCCTGGCGTGAATTCAGGGCTAAGGCAGTTTCCAGGGGCAACATTTACTTCAGGGGTAAAACAACGCGGTGTCAGGCTCGCTGACAACCACAGACCTTCTCCGACCATATGGCTGCAGAAGAATCCCAGGGCTTTATGCATGTCTGCTAGGTAACGCTTTTTGACTGCCACGCTATGGCATGCTCCTTATTTTTTTATCGACCTGCCGAAATTCCATTTATCTTTTCGATCTTGCTAAACTTAATGTCGGTGCTGACGACTTAGCTCCTAAGCTGGATTGCATACTAAATTCAACGACTCGATTAAGCCTTTTCCCTGACTGCTACACATTTCGCTCTCAACTGGTCGCGGTATTACAATCCTGTAATAACAAGACGAGCGGATTGCTGTGCTTAACGAAGCAATAATTGTTCCAGATTGGGGAAAAACACCGGATTACGATCCCCGGAGCGCGTGAATAGGGAGCTTTGGCGGATCGGAGCATTCATGCTGTAATTTACCCTGGGGCCGTAAGTGCCAATTATTTGACTGATTGTCGCTGTTGGCGTCGAGATTTCGACGCTTGCTGCCGATATTCATGCGATAAAGGGGGTAGGAATCAAGGATATAGGACTAAGCCGCGAGGGCAGCATCGATACCGGGTCTGGATCGCGCGGGCGCGGCAAGGACTACTTTTTTCTACTCAGGCTTTGGGGGGGGTGACGCCAGTCTGACCCATGTATTTGCCGCCGCGCTGCTTATAAGTGGTCTCGCACTGTTCATCGGATTGGTAAAACAGCATCTGGGCGACACCCTCATTGGCATAGATTTTCGCCGGTAGTGGCGTGGTATTAGAAAACTCCAGGGTTACATGCCCCTCCCACTCCGGCTCCAATGGGGTGACATTGACGATGATGCCGCAACGGGCATAAGTCGACTTGCCGAGACAAATCGTGAGTACATCTTTGGGAATACGAAAGTATTCGATGGTCCTGGCCAGGGCGAATGAATTCGGGGGAATTATGCAGAAGGGTTCTTCGATAGATATAAAACTACTCTTGTCGAAATTTTTTGGATCCACCACGCTGGTAGTGTGGACATTGGTGAATATCTTGAATTCGCTGGCACAACGAACATCATAGCCATAACTCGAGGTGCCGAAGGAGATGACCTTGGCGCCATCGATATAGCGGACTTGCTCCGGCTCAAATGGCTCAATCATACCCTGGGTCTGTGCCATTTCCCTGATCCAGCGATCCGACTTTATACTCATACTTCAACCCTGATAACGCATTGCTACACACAAGATGTGGATGATAAACCATTCATCAGCTTTCTCATCAACTTATTTTACAGGCCCAGATCGAGGAGGAGACAGCACAAGCCAGGACAAATTAGAGCTGAATTCAATGCTGACTTGAAGTATGATTCGCCGCCGCCGGGATGCGTATCTATGAACAGCGAAGTACCGGACCAGTCATGTGGCCAGGGGCAAACCCCCAGGCAGCGGCGCCTGTTTAGAGGCTATAATTAGGTTAATCGGCATCCATCTGGTTTTACACAACGCACCTTCGGAGGACGATCGGGTGAGAAAGTGGCAGTGTTTGATTTGCAGTTTTATATATGAAGAAGAACTGGGCCTACCCGAGGATGGCATCGCCCCCGGTACCGGTTGGGACGAGATTCCGGATGACTGGATGTGCCCGGATTGCGGAGTCGGCAAAGAAGACTTCGAAATGGTCGAAATATAAAGCAGCTATCACCAAATTTTGAAATACTCACTAAGGCACAGGCTTGCTGAAGCTGTGCACGAATCCCGGCACCGGTGAGAAACCGCGGTACTGCCGGTCAACCAAGGACTGAGTGTGAAACGAAGAAAAATTCTGGTAACCAGCGCCTTGCCGTACGCCAATGGTGACATCCACCTGGGCCACATGCTCGAGGCGATACAAACAGATATCTGGGTGCGCTTGCAAAAACTCCGAGGCCACGACTGTGTGTACGTGTGTGCCGACGATGCCCATGGAACTGCGATTATGCTCAGCGCGGAACAATTGGGCATCACTTCAGAACAATTGATCGACGCCGCCAGCATAGAACACCAACTGGACTACGCCGATTTTCTAATCCAATTCGACCACTACTACTCCACCCATTCCGAAGAAAATCGTGAGTTGTCAGAATCCATCTACGAGAAGCTGAATACCAACGGGCACATCCATCGGCGCTTTATCAAACAACTCTACGACCCGGAGAAAAATCTATTCCTGGCAGACAGATACATCGTTGGGACCTGCCCTAAATGCAAAACCGAGAATCAGTATGGCGACAATTGTGAAGCCTGTGGATCAACCTACAGTCCCGCGGAATTAATAGATTCCCGGTCCCTGATTTCAGGGTCGACTCCTGTCGAAAAAGAATCCGAGCATTTCTTCTTTGCCCTGCCCGCGTTTAAGGACATGTTAAAAATTTGGACGCGCAGTGGGACCCTGCAGGATGCTGTCGCCAATAAACTCAGTGAATGGCTGGACGACGAATTACAGGAGTGGGACATCTCCCGTGATGCGCCCTATTTTGGTTTTGAAATTCCAGGTGAGCCCGGCAAATACTTCTATGTCTGGGTGGATGCCCCCATCGGCTACATGGCCAGTTTCAAAGTTTTCTGCGAGCGCGGCGGCTATAACTTCGATGATTACTGGCGTCCCGGCCACGATACCGAGCTCTACCATTTCATCGGCAAGGACATCATTAATTTTCATACGCTGTTCTGGCCAGCCATGTTGACCAGCGCCGGTTACCGCATGCCAACTGCGGTTTTTGCACATGGCTTCCTCACCGTCGATGGCACCAAGATGTCAAAATCCCGGGGGACTTTTATTAACGCTAGAACCTACCTGGAGCATCTGAATCCCGAATACCTGCGCTATTATCTGGCGGCAAAACTATCTTCTGGAATAGATGATCTAGATCTTAATCTCGATGATTTTGTGCAGAGAGTGAATTCGGATCTGGTAGGCAAGGTGGTTAACATCGCTAGCCGCTGCGCCGGCTTTATCGGCAAGGGTTTTGATGGCATGTTATCCAACAAGCTCGATGATGAGCAGTTGATTGCAGAGATGTTGGCAAGTAAGATCGAAATTACCGAACACTTCGAACGCCGTGAGTACAGCAAGGCTATCAGACTCATTATGGCGCAGGCGGATAAAGCCAATCAATATATCAACGATAAACAGCCATGGATCATCGCCAAGGAAGACAAGCAGTCGTTGGAGTTGCAGGAGATTTGCAGCACTGGCCTGAATGCATTTCGGCTGTTGATTTCCTATTTGAAACCGGTGGTACCGGCCATGGTAAAAAAGGCGGAACATTTCCTGGCCATCGATCCACTGCAATGGGACGATATTGATAAGCCATTACTCAATCACAAGATCAACAAATTCAAACCGCTTATAACCCGTGTTGAAATCGACAAGGTGCAAGCGATGGTCGATGCGACCCGGCAGGAATACGAAACGCAGCAAGGCAACAAGGTGACGAAACCCGTTGCTAATAGCAGTGGTCTGGAGCCAGAGATCGAGTTTGATGATTTCGCCAAAATCGATTTGCGCATAGCCAGGATCATCGACGCCGAAGTGGTAGAAGGCGCCGATAAATTACTGAAGTTGAGCCTCGATCTTGGGCTGGATCCCCAGGGTGAGCCACTGACTCGCACGGTCTTTTCCGGTATCAAGTCAGCCTATGAGCCTGCAACGCTGGTGGGTATGTATACGGTGGTGGTAGCCAACCTGAAGCCACGAAAGATGAAATTTGGCCTCTCCGAAGGCATGATTCTAGCGGCTGGGCCAGGTGGCAAGGATATCTGGCTACTCGAGCCCCACAGCGGCGCAGAAGCCGGCATGCGTATCACCTGAAGGCACACCACTGGCAGAGCCTGTACGATTCAGGCCGGTTTGGCGGTCTGCTAAGAGCCAGGGAGGAATTGCAATGGCCTGGCACTCATCACTTTTACGTAATAAGCTTGGGCCAATTGCGGCTTCCCCTGTTTGCTCCTGTTAAGAGTATTTGACCAGTAGGTAACTATGAAATTACATAAGCGCTTGAGTAGCACACAGAAATTACACGACTGGCAGATTCCGGCCATTCTGGGCGTCCTCTTGCTGGCGAATTCATTCTCCGCCCACTCGCAAAATAATGACCTTCGGGAAATCGAAGACTCGATAATCAAAATCTACACGACCCAGGCCGCACCGGATTACTTCACGCCCTGGCGCCTGTTAACCCCGAGACAGAGTAGCGGTTCAGGCTCGGTAGTAACTGGCAATCTGATATTGACCAATGCCCATGTCGTTGCCAATGCCAGCTACGTCCAGGCACAAAAACATAACGATCCTCGTCGCTATCAAGCCCATGTGGCATTTATTTCTCACGAGGCGGATTTGGCCCTCATCACCGTCGACGAACCGGGGTTTTTCAGTGACCTCAAGGCCCTGCCCATCGGCAAGCTGCCCGAGCCATTACAGGAGGTCTCTGTCTATGGTTATCCAATTGGCGGCAAGTCCCTCAGCATCACCAAGGGAATTCTGTCCCGAGTCGAGCAGCAGATATACGCCCATGCCGGCACCTATCTGCTCGCCGGTCAAATCGATGCCGCCATAAATCCCGGCAACAGCGGCGGTCCGGTGATTGTCGATCAACAAATTGTTGGGGTGGTGATGCAGTCAAATAGTGGCGGTCGCTCGGAAAATCTCGGCTATTTTGTGCCGCCGAGTATTATCCGGCATGTCCTCGATGACCGCATCGATGGCAGCCATGACGGCTTCCCCGATCTTGGTTTTCGTACTCAAACTCTGGATAGTCCGTCTGCAAAACTGGCCTACGGCTTAACAAAAGACCAAAGTGGTGTGCTGGTAATCAAGGTATTCGATGGTTCTCCCTCCCAGGGAATATTGCAGGAAAATGATGTCATTCTGAAAGTCGACGATTACGACATCGCCGATGATGGCAGCATAAAACTAAGCAAAGATATACTCACGGATTACAAACACGCCATCGATCTCCATCACATCGACGAGTCAGTGCTGATCACTTACGCCAGAAATGGCGAAATTGGTAACGCTGCGATACTGGCCGAGCGTGCCCTCGACAGTTACAGCCTGGTTGCCGGTGAAAAATTCGACAAGATGCCCGAATACTACATTTACGGCGGCGTACTGTTCGTGCCTTTAAACATGAACCTCATTAAGCGCTGGGGTAATGATTGGGGCCGCAGTGCACCGGTTACCTTATTGCAGGCCCGCAATCAATGGAGCTCACCGCAACGGCGGGAACTGGTAGTCGCATTACAGGTGCTGGCCAGCGATGTGAATCTGGGCTACCACGACTGGCGCAACTGGATAGTGGACTTCATCAACGGTGAACCGGTGCGGGATTTCGCACAGTTTTCGCATCTGCTACGAACCAATCTCGAAGAAAATGTGGTGCTGGAAAATACCAACGGTTATCAGATGGTCATCAACCATGCTGCCGCGATTTCTTCTGAAACCGATATACTCTCCCAGTACAGAATTCCTGCCGCCCACTCTGTCGGTTTGTTTACAGAATAAGATTTTACCCGGTATCACATTCGGCACCGCCTTGGTATGTGGTTTCTGAGCCGTGTTAGAATCGACGCCAGTTTTCTTTCACCCCAGAAACCCCAGGGATCGTTCGCGCCGTGACCCAAATATTTAGCATTATCGTCGCTGCTGCCCTGGTCAATAACATGGTGCTGATCCAGTCCCTGGGTGTTTCCTCCCTGTTCGCCTACAGTAATCGACTGCGAAACGCGATCGAGCTTGCCCTGGTAAGTTTCCTGGTAATTTTCCTGGCCTCAGCCATCAATCTGATTCTTTACCGGGGCCTGTTGGCCCCACTCGGGCTACAGTACCTGGCGCTGCTGTGCTTCGTCGGCGTCAGTTCCATACTTACCTTGTTGGTACTGCATAGCCTGGAAAAATATTTTCCCCTTTCAATGCGCAGACAAAGACTCGCGTTCTATCTGATCGCTGGCAACAGCAGTATCATCGGACTATCGCTGCTAAACACCGCCAGTGCGCGAAGCGTCGTGGACTGCCTCGCATACAGCTTCGGCGCGGCGATGGGATTCGCGCTGGTACTGCTGGCATTTACGGCCCTGCGCCAACGTCTCGACGGCGCCGACGTGCCGGCTCCATTCCGTGGCGCCGCTATTCAACTGATCAGTGCCGGCATTGCGGCTATGTGTTTCCTGGGTTTTGCCGGGCTGGTCTAAATCGTGCCGCTTCCACTCATCGACAGTAGTTACAGCCAGATACTCGCAGCAGTCGTTATCATTGCCGTTGCTTGCTGGACGCTGTTGATATTCAGACGTTATGTTTCCATAAATTTGGCGACACAGGGATCGTTGGTGGACCAGGTAAATCGATTACTTCCCCAGACCCAGTGTGGACGCTGCGGCTTCGAAGGCTGCCGGCCCTATGCCCGGGCAATCGTCGAGGGGGAGTCGATCAACCGTTGTCCGCCGGGGGGAACCGACACCATAATCCACCTCGCTAATCTCATGAACGAACGGCGCCAGGCGCTGGACCCTGGCGCCGGCAACTATCAACTGCCAACGGTGGCGGTCATTAGGGAAGCTGAGTGCATCGGCTGTACCCTCTGCATTCAAGCCTGTCCGCTGGACGCCATCCTCGGTGCTGCAAAACTGATGCACACCGTCTTCGAGCAGGAATGTAGCGGCTGTGATTTGTGTGTTGAGCCCTGCCCGGTCGACTGTATCGACATGGTGCCAATAAGCAGGGATTCCCATCTCCCGTGGCAAGCGCCTGGTGAAATCAGGTCTGTCTACAACCCGCTGGACTCCATGTCATGAGACTCGTCAACAGACTGCTGGGACGACGCAGCGATCGTGCGCCCTACGCCATTTTTGGCGGTATCGCCGCAGACGCTTACAAGACCCGATCTTTGCGGTCGCGGCTGATGCCGGTGCCAATTCCGAAACAGCTGGTGCTGCCCCTGAGCCAAAACCTGGGCGTCGATGCCGTTGCAATCGTCGAGGCGGGAGATCTGGTACAGAAATTTCAACTGCTGGCAGAAGCTGACGAACCCGGTAGTGTAGCGCTCCACGCCCCCACTTCCGGCCTGGTCTCCTCGATATCAAACGCCACGGTGGCGGACGAGTTCGGATCGCAGCGACTGTGTATTCACCTGCAGAGCGACGGTGAAGACCGGGCTATCGAGATTGTCCCTGAGGCTGACTATCGCGCCCTGGATCATCTGCAATTACTCGAACGAATCGAGCGGGCTGGTATCTGCGGCCTCGGCGGGGCCGGTTTTCCCAGCGCTCAAAAATTGAGCCTGGGCATGAAATCGGGAATCGATCTACTGATTATAAACGCCGTCGAATGTGAACCTTTCATCAGCGCCGACGAGGCCCTGATCCGGGAGCGTGGAGCGAGTGTTGTGGTCGGTGCAGAAATCTTAAAATCGGCATGCCTCGCCTCGAATTGCATTATCGTCCTGCAAGAGGATAGAGCCGATGCCATCGAAGCCCTGAAGAAGGCACTGGAGAACAGCAGCATCGAATTAATGACCCTGGCTGCCGGTTATCCGGTCGGCGGGGAGAAGCAGATCATTCAAGCGGTCACCGGCATGGAAGTGCCGAGCCATGCTTACCCAGCCAGTATCGGCGTGCTGGTGTTTAACGCGGGAACCGCCTACGCGGTCTACAAAGCCATAGCCGACGGCGAGCCCTGTGTCAGTCGCATCACCACCTTGACCGGCGCGCCATTACAGACCCCGAAAAACTTCGAAACCTTGATCGGCACATCCGTCTCCTTTCTGTTCGATCTCTGCGGTATCGATACCACGAGGCACACCGGCACCATCGTAGGCGGCTCTCTGATGGGCATCCAACTGCTGACTCTCGACGTGCCGGTCATGAAAACCAGTAATTGCCTGATCGCGATGTCTGCTGCGGAATTTCCGCCCGATGAACCCGAGTTAGCCTGCATTCGTTGTGGATTCTGTGCGGAGGCATGCCCTGCGCGACTGCTGCCGCAACAACTCTATGCCTTCTCTCGCGCCCATGACCACGAACAGAACCTAGCACATGGCCTGTTCGACTGTATCGAATGTGGCGCCTGTGCCTATGTCTGCCCCAGTCACATTCCTCTGGTGCAATATTATCGCAGCAGTAAGGCGGAGATTCGGGCACAGCAGAGAAGGCAGCTGCAGAGCCAACACTGGCAGCGGCAGTTCCAGCAACATCAATACCGCATTAAAAAACAGCAGGATGAAGCCCCCCATCAAATCTCCGGTGACGCCGTCGGCCCCGTGAAGGACGATGAACCCGCCAAGAAAAATCGAAGCCGTGAGGACGGGGACAAAACCGAAGCGGCGGTGTTTTCCAGGGAGCGGGCGAAACGCGAAATCGCCGAGGCGGTAGCGCGAGTGCGCGCGCGCAAGGCAGGCCATATTGCCAGCCCCAGGACCGACGCCGAGAGTGATGGCTAAATGCAAACCCAGCCCTCGGCCATCGGCATCAGTTCACCAATGCAGCACAGCCAGCGCAGTACCGGCAGGCTGATGTTACTGGTTATTGCCGCCTGCATTCCAGGTGTGGCGACCGCAACCTGGTATTTCGGATTCGGCGTGCTGATCAACATCATGCTGGCGGCGAGCATGGCGATAATTCTCGAAGCCTGCGCCCTGAAGCTCCGGGGCAGGGATATGCGCCAGCATCTGTCCGATAACAGCGCCCTGGTCACTGCTGTACTGTTTGGCATAGCGATCCCCCCGGGCGCTTCCTGGTGGCTGGTGGCTATGGGTATATTTTTCGCGATCGTTATCGCCAAACACATCTATGGCGGTCTGGGTCAGAACCTGTTTAATCCTGCCATGTGTGGCTATGTGCTACTGCTGCTGTCATTCCCTGTGGAAATGACCAGCTGGCATATTCCCAATGACGCCCTCGTCGACGGCAGCAGTTTTTCGGCATTCAGTCTTGCGGGCTTGAGGCAGAGCCTTCTGCTCAGCATGCCGGTTTTTGGCAGCGCCCAGATGTCCAGCCCGGACAGCATAGATGGCCTCGCCATGGCGACTCCACTGATTGAGTTCAAAATGGCCGGCACCGGCGCCCTGTTGGCGGCATGGGATGCCGGTGTCTCCCTGTTCAGCCGGGATTCGGGAGCAGCCTGGGAACTGGTCAACATGGGATATCTCTGCGGCGGCCTGTTCCTGATCTATAAACGCATCATTAGCTGGCATATTCCCTGCGCGATCATCGCCACGGTCACGATGATGTCGATGCTGTTCTACGCGCCCGACAGTTCCGCCGTATACGGCACTCCCTACCTCCATCTTTTTGGCAGCGCCACCATGATAGGCGCATTCTTTATTGCCACCGATCCAGTAAGTGCTGCCACAACTGTGAGAGGTAAAATTTATTACGGCATCATCATCGGCCTTGCCATCTACGGTATTCGCGTCTGGGGCAGTTATCTGGACTCCATTGCCTTCGCCGTGCTGTTGGGAAATTTTTGTGCCCCGGCACTGGATTACTTATGCCGGCCGCGCATCTATGGCCATGGGAAAAAATCCAGGTCGGTCCCGACTACGGAGGTGGAGCCGTGAGCGAGTTGCAGTTGAATTCGAGCCAGGCTTCTTCTCCGTGGACTAACAATCCTGTGCTGGTTCAACTGCTGGGTCTGAGTCCGGTCCTGGCCATATCGACAACGCTGGTGAATGGCCTGGGACTCGGCATTAGCACGGCACTAGTCATGTTGCTATCCAGTGTTACGGTATCGACGCTGAGAACCAAGATTAATCAGAGATGGCGCTTCACCTGGTACCTCCTAATCACCGCAAGCTATACCACGATCCTCGATAGTCTGCTGCAATGGTTCTACTCTCCCCTGCACAGGGAACTGGGTATCTACATTCCGCTTATCTGCTGTAACTTCGCAGTGCTGATTCGATTGGAAGTACACGCGATTAATCATCACTGGCGCAGCGCGTTAAAGGATGCAGCCCTAACGGGCTCGGGATTTATTGTGGCAATTGTCGCGCTGTCGAGCCTCCGGGAGTTGATTGGCCGCGGCACCTTGCTCGCTGATTGGCAGCTATTGCTACCCGTCTCCCAAGCCACAGCTGTGATCTCTAAAGGTTCTAACACCACCGAATATTTCGATTTTGCCTTGCTCCTGCCTGCTGCATTTATCCTGCTGGGATTATTAATTGCCGGGAAAAACCTGATCGATTGCAAGCTCAACGAAAATGCCCCAGTGACTGCCAGGGAGATTGAGCCGATTAAACGCGCGCGAGTGACAGGCGGGCTATGAACAGAAAAAAAAGAATTACAATCTTTAGCCGGCTGCGCGATGAGAATCCAGCGCCGACGACAGAACTCAAATATCACAGCACTTTTGAATTATTGATCTCAGTCATATTGTCGGCGCAGGCTACCGATATCAGCGTCAATAAAGCGACTGAAAAACTCTACAAGATAGCCAGAACCCCTGCGGCAATTTATGACTTGGGGGTAACCGGACTCAAGCCCTATATAAGGACCATTGGTTTGTTTAATACTAAGGCAGAGAACATTATCAAGACCTGCGCCATTCTCGTTGAGCTGCACCACGGCATAGTACCGAATACGCGGGAGGCCCTCGAAGCCTTACCGGGAGTGGGTAGAAAAACCGCTAACGTGGTGCTCAACACGGCTTTCGGGCAGCTCACCATGGCGGTCGACACGCATATCTTCCGAGTCTCGAATCGCACCGGCATCGCCCCGGGAAAAAACGTGCTCGAGGTGGAGGAACGCCTGCTGAAGCTGGTGCCAGCAGAGTTTTTACTAGGCGCCCATCACTGGCTTATTTTACATGGCCGCTACTTCTGCGTGGCGCGCACGCCAAGATGTAGCGCCTGTGTCATTGAGGATCTGTGTGAATTCACGAAGAAGACATCACGGTAGCCGCCAGTGTCGCAAGCAGTCCGAGTTCTCGATGTCGGGCTGGCAACTACACTTGACGAGGATAACAATGCCAATTATCCAGGGTGCCTAGCTCCTGCGCTTCAGTGCGGCGATTCTCAGTCTGAGGGCATTCAGTTTGATAAATCCGCCGGCGTCAGCCTGATCATAGGCGCCGGCGTCATCCTCGAAGGTTACGGTATTTTCATCGTATAATGAGTCGTCAGACTCTCTACCGACGACGATAACATTGCCCTTGTACAGTTTCAGGCGCACCTTGCCATTGACCTGTTTCTGGGAAGCATCGATAAGCGCCTGCAATGCAACCCGCTCTGGCGACCACCAATAACCGTTGTAGACAAGCGAGGCATAACGCGGCATCAGCTCGTCTTTCAGATGCGCCAATTCCCGATCCAGGGTCAGGGACTCGACGGCACGATGGGCTTTCAACATGATGGTTCCACCGGGCGTCTCATAACAGCCGCGGGCTTTCATGCCGACATAGCGATTCTCCACAATGTCGGTACGGCCGATGCCATTGGCGCCACCGATCTTGTTGAGAGCGGCCAACACAGTCGCTGGCGACATCGCCTCGCCGTCGATGGCCGTAATGTCGCCCCCAGCGTATGTCAATTCAATATAGGCCGGGGTATCGGGTGCGGCTTCCGGTGCGACTGTCCACAACCACATCGACGCCTCCGGTTCCCGCGCCGGGTCTTCAAGAATATCGCCTTCATAGGAAATATGGAGCAAATTAGCATCCATGGAATAGGGGGACTTGCTGCCTATTTTCTTCTCTACGGGAATTCCATGTTCATCACAGTATGCCAACAAGCGATCTCGTGAGCTTAGATCCCACTCCCGCCACGGTGCAATTACCTTGACCGAAGGGCTTAAGGCATAAGCGCCCAACTCGAATCTGACCTGGTCATTGCCTTTGCCAGTGGCACCATGAGAGATCGCATCGGCACCTGTTTCCCTCGCTATCTCTACCAGGCGTTTGGCGATCAGGGGCCGGGCGATCGCGGTTCCTAACAGATACTCTCCCTCATACAAGGCATTGGCCCGGAACATGGGATTGACGAAATCGCGAACAAATTCTTCACGCAAGTCTTCGATGTGGATTTCCTTGATACCCATCGCCTCCGCTTTTGCCCGCGCCGGTTCAACTTCTTCTCCTTGCCCAATATCGGCGGTGAAAGTCACCACCTCACAGTCGTAGGATTGTTGTAACCATTTCGCAATAACAGACGTATCCAGACCTCCAGAGTAGGCCAAGACTACCTTGCGTATCCCTGCCATCTTTCCACTCCTATGAATTCAATGATGACTCGTTTAACCGCGTCGACCTCACTCTCTATCGAGGCCTGGCTGCGCCAAACGGCGTACTGCCGAAAAAAAAGAGCAGCATTTTAGCATCATCACGGTTGGGGAATAAGCTAAATACGTAATTCAGCTGAAATCCTTATTCCGTTACAATAGGGCCTCTTTCCGCAACAACGTAGCGCCGATGAATTCAAATAAAATAAGTTTGACGCGACCAGATGACTGGCATCTTCACCTGCGAGATGAAGAATTATTGCTGACGACTGTTCCCCATAGCGCCAAGACATTCGGGCGTGGCATCATCATGCCCAACCTTCAAATGCCGGTGACCACGGTCGAGGAGGCCCTGGCTTACAGAGACCGCATTTTGCGGGCGATTCCGGCGGGCAGCAACTTCCAGCCACTGATGACCTTATACCTGACCGACACCCTGACCCTTGATGAGATTAACGCGGCCAGCTTGGAGCCGACCGTGGTAGCAGTTAAATACTACCCCGCAGGCGCGACCACGAACGCAGCTAACGGCGTTACCGCCATCGACAAGGTTTATCCGGTGCTGGAGCGTATGGAAGAAATCGGGATGCCGCTGCTAGTGCACGGTGAGTCGACAGCCACTGCTGTTGATATATTCGATCGTGAGCAAGTGTTCATCGACACTATATTGCAACCCTTATTAATTCGCTATCCAAGGCTGAAACTGGTTCTCGAACACATCACCACCAGTGAGGCCGTTGAGTTCGTCAAACAACAGATGGAATCAGTCGCCGCTACCATTACTGTTCATCATCTGCTCTATAATCGCAATCATTTACTGGCAGGCGGGGTCAGGCCACATTTTTACTGCCTGCCAATCCTGAAGCGCGATACGCATCAGCGGGCGCTGATAGAGGCCGCCATCAGTGGCAATCCAAAATTTTTCCTCGGAACCGATTCGGCCCCCCACAGTCGACAGGCGAAAGAAAATGCCTGTGCCTGTGCCGGTATATACTCTGCTCCGGCTGCCCTGGAGTTGTATGCACAGGTATTTGAACAGAATCGCGCGCTGGACAAACTGGAAGGGTTCGCCAGTTTCTTCGGTGCGGATTTTTACGGGCTGCCGCGCAATCAGAGCCGCATTACATTGAGCAAGACAGACTGGACAATGGCCGAGGAATACAAGTTTGGATCCGAAGTGATAGTACCCATCTGCGCCGGCGAAAATCTGCACTGGTTAGTAGAGGATGAATCGTGATGCACGATGACGACGCCACCGAACCGGGCTTGAACCTGCTTGCAGATCGCTTCCGCACCTACATGCCTGTTGTTATCGATGTCGAAACCGGCGGCTTCAATTCACAAACTGATGCCATCCTCGAAATTGCAGCTGTAATTTTGAGCATGGATGAGGGAGGTATTCTCGGCATAGAGCAGACTTACTTTCAGCGTATTATCCCCTTCGATGGGGCCAATATCGAAGCAGCGGCGCTGAAGTTCACCGGCATCGACCCCTATCATCCACTGCGAATCGCCCGTTCAGAAAAGGAGGTGTTCCAGACCCTGTTCAAAATCGTGCGAGATGCCATGAAAGCAAATCAGTGCCGGCGGGCAATCCTAGTAGGCCACAACGCGCACTTCGACCACGGCTTTGTAAACGCTGCAAGTGAGAGACACAAGCTCAAACGTAATCCATTTCATCCATTCTCCAGCTTCGATACCGCAAGCCTGGGCGGACTAGCATTCGGACAGACGGTATTGGCGCGAGCCTGTGATGCCGCAAGCATAGAATTCGACGACAGTCAGGCCCACTCGGCCCGTTATGATGCCGAGAAGACGGCTGAACTATTCTGCAATATTGTGAATAAATGGAAGGATCTCGGCGGCTGGCCTTTGCGCTAGAAATCACCCGATAAATCCAGAACCGAGTTTCCAATGCTGAATTTTCAGGGCTTTCTTATCTGTGATAGCTGACGCTTTCCAGGTTTCAGCGGTAGAGATGATCAAATTGGAAGATGCACTTATTCCTCGCTCTGCTCGGCACCCGCACTTTCGACCAGGGGTTGCAGTTCACCTTTCTCGAACATCTCGGTGACGATATCGCAACCACCGACCAACTCGCCATCAATATACAACTGGGGAAAAGTAGGCCAGTTAGAAACCTTGGGTAGCGTTGCCCTGATTTCAGGATTGCTGAGAATATCGACGTAGGCGAAGCGTTTGCCGCACTGCATGAGCACCTGGGTAACCTGGGCTGAAAATCCACATTGAGGTTGCTCCGGGTTGCCCTTCATATAAAGCAGTATGTTGTTGGAATCTATTTGCTCTTGAATCGTTTCTTCGGTACTCATGAAATATGGCCTCTGGGTTCTGTAAAAGCAGGGTTGATAACTTGTTCTAAGCGACTCTGTGTGCAAGTTTACACCGGTGCTCTGGGCTTTGTCAGCTATAGTGTAGGGAGAACTACCTCCGTGGCTGGGACTTAACCGATTTAAAGCCCGGTGTCGGTACGGAACTTTTCCTCTAGGGCGCCTACAAATAATGGCATACGGCCTCTGCGAAGTCTGAAGCGTACAGGTGCAAGACGCACTTCGCCGCTAAAGCTTCCGCTCCCAGCTCACACCCCCGCCCCTGGCAAGAAGTGCAACCCAGCAGCTGTGCGCTTCAGAGCGCGCCTTAGTTCCTGCCCCAACCACCGCCACCGGGAGTACTAATAGTGAGCCGGTCGCCTGCCTCGACATCGACTGTGCATTTCCCCGGCAGGACGTTGCCATTCAACAGATTCATTCCCTTCTCACCCGGCTTGCCACCGCCAAGCCCCCAGGGCGCGTAGCGACGACGTTCACTTATCAGGCTCAGACGTGTCGGGCCTAAAAACTCGTACTCTCTGCTGAGCCCGTCCCCGCCCCGATGTTCACCGTCGCCCCCGCTATGCTGCCGAATGGCATAACTTCTCACCCGCAGTGGGTAATGCATCTCCAGGCTCTCGACCGGTGTATTCAGCGTGTTGGTCATGTGACTGTGCACAGCGGACAGGCCGTTTTTACGAGGGCCAGCACCCATGCCTCCCGCCAGGGTCTCGTAGTAATCCCAGCGTTCGCCGCTGCCGGCATCGATACAGCCCATCGCGATATTATTCATCGTGCCCTGGCTGGCGGCGGGTATTTGCATCGGCGCGGCCCGGGCCAATGCCCCGAATACAAGATCTACCAGTCGAGTCGAGGTCTCAACATTGCCGCCGGCGACAGCGGCTGGCCGGCGCGCGTTAACAATGGAACCGGGACGCGTCTTCAGCTTTATCCGCCGAAACAAACCGGAGCAGGCAGGCGCTTCCTCCGGCATCAGGCATCGAAAGCAATAATATGCGGCTGCGGCCGCTACGGACTCGGGGCAGTTTACATTGCCCTGCACCTGTGAGGCACATGCCCTCAGATCCAATTCCACCGAATCGGCTTGAAGCCTCAGGCACAGTGCCAGTTTTATGCCTTCAGACCCACAGCCATCATCATCCAGGTAGTCTTCAAAGTGATACTCTCCCGGCTGCAATTGCGCTATTACAGCTAATGTAATCCGATCTGCATAGGCATTTAGCTCCAGGATTCCGCTTTGATAATTTGCAACTCCCATGTTTGCAACCAGGGCTTGCAGGCGCTTCACACCAACCCGGTTAGCCCCGGCCTGGGCGGCAAAATCGCCACTCAATTGTTCGCCCTGTAAATCCGCCAAGGGGATCTCAGTGTGTTGCAATTGCTCGCCTCGCAGCAGCAAGGTAGGCGCAATAATGACCCCCTCTTCTGCCAGGGTTGATGACACCGGCATCGAGCCAGGGGTGTCACAGCCGATATTGGCATGATGGGCGCGGTTCGCTACGAAACCGATCAGTGCATCCACCCCGTGCTCACTACCCCCGGCTTCGAATACCGGTGCGATCAGGGTGACATCGGGTAAGTGGGTACCACCAAGAAAGGGGTCATTCAGCACCAGCATGTCTCCTGGCTGCCAGTCCCGCTGGCGCACCAGGTCTCCCATAACGAAAGCCATGCTACCAAGATGGACTGGTATGTGCGCCGCCTGAGCGACCAGCTCACCATCGCTGCCAAAGAGGGCACAGGAGAAATCCAGCCGGTCCTTGATATTGGGTGAAAACGCCGAGCGCCGCAGTACCAGGCCCATTTCATCGCAGATGGCCCCGACCCGACTGGAAAAGAGCTTTAACTCTACTGGATTCATATCTGCTTTCCGGCGTCAGACCCCGATCGGTTACCAAATCGGTGAGATGACAATTGCTCCTATTTGCATAAGTAGATAAAATAGTAATCTTTTATGGGTAGCGCGAGCTACCCTTTTTATTTCCAGATTGAAGGGTGAAGCCACAGATCATGTTTATACAGCATTTCCTGACCCTAGATGATTTACCTCGAGCCGGGCTATTGGCGATAGTACGCCGGGCCCTGGAGCTGAAACTGCAGCCGGAATTAGCACAACCCCAGACGCGCAAGACCCTGGGCCTGATTTTCGAAAAATCCTCCACCCGGACTCGAGTCGCCTTCGAAGTAGCGATGACACAGATGGGGGGGTCGTCCCTGTTTTTGTCCCCTGCCGACTCTCAGCTGGGGCGCGGAGAACCGATCGAAGACAGCGCCCGGGTGCTGTCGCGGATGGTAGATTGTGTGGCTATCCGCACCTATGCACACAGCAAGCTGCAATGCTTTGCCGAGAATTCCCGAATCCCGGTCATCAATGCCCTCAGTGATGATTTCCATCCCTGCCAGCTGCTAGCCGATGTGCAGACCTTCATCGAGCACCGAGGTGATATCGGTGGCAAGAGAGTCGCCTGGGTTGGCGATGGCAATAATATGTGCCAATCCTATATTAATGCGGCCGCGGCCTTCGACTTTGAATTGACGATCGCCACACCGACCGGCTTTGAACCCAGTGCCGAACTGGTGAAAAAACACCGGAGTCGGGTTAGCTTGACGGTGGATCCTGCAGCAGCGGTGAAGAATGTCGATCTGGTGGTGACCGATGTGTGGGCGTCAATGGGGCAAGAGGCAGAGCAAAGCGCGCGTGAATCGGTTTTCGCAGGGTTCCAGGTCAACGCCGAACTGATGTCTCTGGCGAATGCCAAGGCGCTGTTCATGCACTGCCTGCCGGCCCACCGCGGCGAAGAGGTGAGCGGGGAGTTACTCGACGGCGAGGATAGCGTGGTCTGGGATGAAGCAGAGAATCGTATGCATTCACAGAAGGCGTTGCTGGAATACCTTCTCAAGCAGTAGCTCAATGCTGTCTCCCTGCCCACGCAGAACACCCAGGGGCAACTAATTTACATAGCCGGCTATCGACAAATCTCACGAATTAAATATGAAAACCCGCTATCGGGCCCACCACAACATGTTGTGGCGGGCATTTCTGCCCATTGCGGCCCCTTCGCGGCCAAATAATGGGCAGGAATCAGGCGCGTTTTAAGGCTCCGATTCGGGTTCAATTTGCGAATTTTCTCAACCCCGGGTTTTCCATGCAACAACAACAGCCTATACACAATTTACCCACAAAATACTCACAGCGAAATCACTTGCATTTGACTCATGAGCGCATTATGTTGTGCTATTAGTTTATTGCTTGTCTATATGTTGTAGTAGTCGGGTGTAATTTCTGGGCTTCTTTACTACCAGCCACCCGCTTTGGCACAATTAATTATTGCAGTAACCAGGGGGGCTATTGTGGCCCGATAATAAGAAAAGTGCTTGATAAGAATAGGGTTTTTTAAGCTCAATTCTAGAGATTGCTTTTACAGACTCCGCGTGTTCTCGGTGCCACGAAAAAAACAATTAAAGTCCAGCCGCAAAAACACAATATATAGTATAGGGCTTTTACGCTGCCTGGATGCCTGGTGCAAACTCTGAGCGGTACAGAACACACCAACGGACCTGGCCAGACCTGACTACATCACTGTAAAAATTGCCTCTTTCTGCATGCGCAGCTATGCGTCAGAGACTTTTCAGGACCCCGGGCCGATATGGTCTCGGGTCAGTAGAATCAGCCCCAGAGCCGGCTCGTCGTTTTGACAGATTATTCGGTACCGCAGCCAAAAAAGGCCAAAACAAGAACACGAATGCAGTAATCAATAATTCGGAGCACAAAATGCAGACTGATGTACAAACCACGGAAGACTCTCTCATGGCAGTCAAAACCGGTAACGACAACGACGTTTCTGTCGTCTCTACTGCGCCCGGACAGTTACGGGTGATCAAACGCAATGGCGCGGTCGTCGCCTATGATGAGTCAAAGATTTCCGTCGCTATTACCAAAGCCTACCTGGCTGTAGAAGGAGGCAACGCCGCCGCATCCTCTCGTATTCACGAATCTGTGGCACAATTAGGCCGGCAAATAACAGACATATTCCGTCGCCGCATGCCTTCTGGCGGCACTATTCATATCGAAGACATTCAGGACCAGGTAGAGCTGGCGCTGATGCGAACCGGTGAGCATAAAATCGCCAGAAGTTATGTTATCTACCGCGCGGAACACAACCGCATTCGAGAGCAGAAGCAGGAAAAGCAGCAGGCCACGCAAACAGAGATTACCGTTACCTTCGAAGATGGTAGCCAGGGCCCACTGGACACGGCGCGCCTGCAGACCATCATCAAGGAAGCCTGTGAAGGCCTCGAAGACGTGTCCGCCGAAACGATATACAAGGAAACCCTGAAGAACCTGTACACCGGCGTCAAGATGGAGGACGTGCGCACATCCCTGGTGATGACCGCGCGCACCATGGTGGAAAAGGATCCCAATTATTCCTTCGTCACCGCCCGCTTATTGATGGATACCCTGCGTTCAGAAGCACTGGGGTTTCTTGGCATTACCAATGCAGCAACGCAAACCGAGATGCATTACCGTTATGCGGCAACCCTGAAATCTTATATAAAAAAGGGCGTCGAACTGGAACTGCTGTCCCCCCATCTGCTTGACTTTGATCTCGGCGTGTTGGGCGAAGCGCTGAAAGCGGACCGCGATCAGCAGTTCACTTATCTTGGACTGCAGACGCTATATGACCGCTACTTCATTCACAGTGAGGGCATTCGCTTCGAGCTGCCGCAGGTGTTTTACATGCGCGTGGCCATGGGCTTGGCATCGAATGAGGAGAACCGGGAACAGCGAGCCATCGAATTCTATAACCTGATATCCAGTTTCGATTACATGGTATCGACACCCCAGCTGTTCAACTCGGGCACGCTGCGGCCACAACTGTCATCTTGTTTCCTCACCACAGTCCCGGACGACTTGCACGGCATCTACTCGGCGATTCGAGACAATGCGATGCTGTCAAAATGGGCAGGCGGTCTTGGCAATGACTGGACGCCGGTGCGCGCACTCGGCGCTCATATCAAAGGTACCAATGGTAAATCTCAGGGTATCGTGCCTTTCCTTAAGGTAGTTAACGACACTGCTGTCGCCGTGAATCAAGGGGGCAAGCGTAAGGGTGCCGTGTGTTCTTATCTGGAAACCTGGCACCTGGATATAGAAGAGTTTCTGGAGCTGCGCAAGAACACTGGCGACGAACGCCGTCGCGCCCACGATATGAATACCGCAAACTGGATTCCCGACCTGTTCATGAAGCGCGTCTTCAACGACCAGGACTGGACTCTGTTTTCACCTAACAACACTCCTGACCTGCATGAAATCTACGGCAAGGAATTTGAAGTCGCCTACCTGGAGTACGAACGCAAGGCCATGGCAGGAGAAATTGAAGTATACAAGACCGTCAAGGCCGGCGACCTGTGGCGCAAGATGATCTCCATGCTGTTCGAAACCGGGCACCCCTGGATTACTTTTAAAGACAGCTGCAATGTGCGTTCTCCCCAGCAACACGTGGGCACCATCCACTCTTCCAACCTGTGTACGGAGATAACCCTGAACACGAGCCAGGATGAGATCGCAGTCTGTAACCTCGGCTCCGTAAATATGCTTAACCACATTACTGTCGATGGCCTCGATCAGGAAAAATTGAAGAGAACCATCACCACTGCCGTACGCATGCTGGATAACGTAATCGACATCAATTATTACTCCGTGCCCCAGGCCAAAAAATCCAATCTACAACACCGACCAATTGGCATGGGTATCATGGGTTTTCAGGATAGTCTGTATACACAACGCATCCCTTACGGCTCCGATGCGGCCGTTGAGTTCGCCGATCTGTCCATGGAAATGATCAGCTATTACGCCATCGGCGCCTCTGTCGAACTGGCTGACGAACGCGGTCGTTATGATTCCTATGACGGCTCCCTGTGGGATCGCGGCATACTGCCGATCGACTCACTGCAATTGTTGCTGCAGGAACGTGGCGCCGATTATCTCGACGTCAATACGGACCAGCGTCTGGATTGGGATGGCCTGCGCGCCCGTATCAAGCAATCCGGCATGCGAAATTCTAACGTGCTGGCGATTGCACCGACTGCGACTATCGCCAACATCACCGGAGTATCCCAGTCCATCGAGCCCACTTACCAGAACCTGTTTGTTAAATCCAACCTGTCCGGAGAATTCACGGTGGTGAATCCTTATCTCATCAAGGATCTGAAGAAACTGGATTTATGGGATAGCGTGATGGCCAATGACCTCAAATACTACGAAGGCAGTGTGCAAAAAATCGACCGGATTCCGCAAGAAATCAAGCAGATCTATGCAACCGCCTTCGAAGTGGAGCCACGCTGGCTCGTCGATGCCGCCAGTCGACGCCAGAAATGGATCGATCAGGCTCAATCCCTGAATCTGTACGTGGCGGGAGCATGCGGCAAGAAGCTGGATGTGACTTATCGAATGGCCTGGATACGCGGGTTGAAGACGACCTATTACTTGCGGGCACTGGCCGCTACTACAACCGAAAAATCGACCATTACCGATACCAGTCTAAACAAGGTTGCAAATGGACCGGCAGAGGTCCCTGCGGCTTGTTCGATCGATAATTCGGATTGTGAAGCTTGCCAGTAAAGATGGGTAGTGATTGAGCGGAGCAGCAGGCAATGAAACAGAAAGAAAAACAAGAGTAACGGTAGGATTTTAGGAAATTGAGGTATGAACATGTTGTCATGGGATGAATTTGACGAGGAAGAAATAACTGCAGCCGTTAACTCGCAGGCTCCGACGCAGGAAGCCCTGTCCGAGATTACGGCGGTAACTCAGCCTGATCCGGTGACGACACCGCCCATTTCGGTGAAAGCTGCGCCGAGTGGGGAAAAACCCGCCGCGATGCAACAAGCGATTAGTGATCTGGCGACACTGAATGTCGAATCCGGCCTCGGAGAACTGGAAGGTGCGGCAATGCGGGTGACGGTGGATGAGAAGCGTATGATCAATTGTCGCGCCGATCTAAACCAGTTGGTGCCGTTCAAATATGACTGGGCTTGGCAAAAATATCTGGATGGTTGTGCCAATCACTGGATGCCGCAAGAAATTAACATGAATGCGGATATTGCCTTGTGGAAAAATCCGAAAGGACTCACAGACGATGAACGACTCATCGTTAAACGTAATCTAGGGTTTTTCTCTACTGCAGATTCCCTGGTAGCCAATAACCTGGTGATGGCAGTCTACCGCCTGATCACCAACCCGGAATGTCGACAGTACATCCTGCGCCAAGCTTTTGAGGAAGCGATCCACACCCATGCCTACCAATACTGTATCGAGTCACTGGCCATGGACGAGGGCGAAATTTTCAATATGTACCACGAGGTGCCGTCAGTCGCGAAGAAAGCATCCTGGGGACTCCGGTATACACAGGAGCTAAGCGATCCTAACTTCACTACCGGCACCATGGAAACCGATCGGGATTTACTAAAGAATTTGATTGCCTTCTACTGCTGCCTCGAAGGCATCTTTTTCTACTGCGGTTTCACCCAAATATTATCGATGGGTCGCCGTAACAAGATGACTGGCACATCGGAACAATTCCAGTACATCTTGCGGGATGAATCCATGCATCTGAATTTTGGTATCGATATGATCAACCAGATCAAACTCGAAAATCCAAAGCTCTGGAACGACACCATGAAGGAGCAGGCGACCCAGATGATTCTGCAAGCCACTCAACTTGAAATCGAATATGCCCGGGACACCATGCCCAGGGGCGTGCTCGGTATGAACGCGGTGATGATGGAAGAGTATCTGCAATTCATCGCCAACCGTCGCCTGGTTCAGATTGGACTGCCGGAACAGTTCAGCGACGCCAAGAATCCGTTCCCCTGGATGTCCGAGATCATGGATCTGCGCAAGGAGAAAAACTTTTTTGAGACCCGGGTTATCGAATATCAGACTGGCGGAGCATTGTCCTGGGATTAAGTGTCCTGGGGTTAGTTTGGTGGGATTAATCCAAGACCATGAACGAGATCAGAAAACGTCGAATGATGGCAACCGAGGAGTCTGCTGATGAGTGATGACAAGCAAGCTGAAAACGACCCGGAACGCACCTTACTTACGCTCGACCAACTAAGCCAGACCATCGAAGTCATGACCAGCGTGGTCAATCGTCTGCGCCTGCATTTAGGGGAACAGATTAAGGCGCAAATAAAAACTCAGCAAGCGGCTGAACCGCCTGCAGTGGTTGCAGAAACGGGTACCGTTTGCGCCGTGGGTAACGCCAATTCCCAGAGCGCGGCACAACAGCGGCAGAGCTTTATTGTTGAACTCAGGCAGCCACAGAATGCTCCGGATCGCAAGAGCACGAAAACGCTCCACTAGAGGTCCCAATACCTTGTTGTTAACTATTGTTGACAAGCTGTCGCAGCCTGCGGCAGCTTTTTTTTGCTGATGAATGACGCCGTCGGTGCCATTGTGCTTGCAGCAGGATTCAGCAAACGCTTCGGCAACAACAAACTACTCGCGAAGCTGGCCAATGGCAATACTGTCATTGCGCAAACCACGCTAAGAATTAACGCTGCACTGGCAAACTCGGTGGTTGTTACGCGACCGGAGCTGGCGCCGATGTTGTCTGCTTACGATATCGAATTACGTGTATTCGATCACGCCGAACGGGGTATGGGTGCAACCCTGGCCTACGCCATAGATTTTGCCCAGACCTGGTCAGGCTGCCTGGTCTGCCTCGCAGACATGCCCTTCATAACAGCCAGCACCTATCAGGTGCTGGCTGCACAGATCGCGGATGACAGCATCGTCATTCCCAGTTTCCAGTCCCATCAGGGCAATCCGGTGGGCTTCGGCAGGCACTGGTTTCCACAACTGGCAGAACTAGACGGTGACTCTGGCGGACGCAGCCTGGTCAAGGCCAACCCGCAATCCGTAATCTATTTCCCGGTCGATGATCAGGCAGTTCTCAACGATATCGACACAGCCGAGGATTTAGACCGATTTCAATCCCCTGCCTAGGTGGGCATCAGTCTGTTTCGATCACAATGCCCTTATTGCAAGATCGATGACTTTAGCCATACAATCTTCACACCCCGGTTCCTTCTTATTGCCGTGACGAAACAGAAGATCCCATGAAAAAGATCAGAAATGAGACTGGACTCCTGAAGGAAGCCCTGAGAGTCGGTTCGCGTTATTTCGAGGCCCGCGGTGCCGGTAAGTTTGAAGCCACCGACCATGCCGATATCAGGGTTCGTGCGATCTATCTGTTACTGGTTAAGGATAAAGTGATACAACCACTAGCCAGTGTTGACGAAAGTGTTCAGAACATGCGACACAAGCTGGCAATCTGGATTTCCAAGACCTTGCCCCCGGATCATCAACTGTTACGTAGCCCATCATGATCTTCGTCAGAATTTATTCCCGTTCGCGCCAGTTTATATATCAGCTGCTGCTCACCATATTATTGGTACTTGGGCAGAACCCTGCCCACGCCGATACCGCCAGTGCCGAACTGGCTATGGAAGACCGACTCAATCCACTGCTGTTAATCAGCACCTCCCAGGGAAACATATATATCGAATTATTTCCCAATGAGGCGCCTCGCAATGTCGCCAACTTCATGGCGCTGGCCGAGGGAGAAGTGGAATTTATCGATGCTGACACCGGTGCCGAATTCAAGCCTCTTTACTTCAATGGCATGAGGTTTCATCGCGTTATTACCGATTTTATTATTCAGACCGGCAGCGGGGCCTATCACCCCCGGGGCGCCCACGCAGACGAGTTACCGGATGAAATCAATGCTGACTATCTTGGTCTGGATCGATTACCAGTGCTGAATCCAGACGGAACATTTAATCGCATGCTGAATATAAGCAGCAAGTCCAAGTTCGATGAGGTAATTTTGAAACCCCTGTACCGGCGTATGAACATCGACGGCAAGGCCGAACTGCTAGCCAGGCAAGAGGCGGTGTTAAAGCAATTGCAAGAGATGACCGTGAAGCGTGCTTACGAAAATCAGGGCTATAGTTATAGCAACAGCAACCCGGGTCGCGGCGTCACCAGGGGTGTTGTAGCATTGGCCAATACAGGTCCGGACACGAATGCAGCTGAGTTTTTTATCAGTCTGGCCGATGCAGACTGGCTTACCGGCAAACACACAGTGATAGGGAAAGTAGTCGAAGGAATGGAAGTAGCCGACACGATCGGCGCGGTCCCCATCGACCCCTTGCAATTTTCTCGCCTGAGTACACTGCTATACTCTGTCAGGAGGATTCACTGATGGTGAGGATTTAAATACGGGAGAACGCTAATGTCAAAGAAGGACAAGAAAAAAGCTGCCGAGCGAGGCACTTATGCCCTGTACATGACTGCGGGTCTGATTCTTGGCATTGGCCTGGGTGCGATTCTCAACAGCCTGTTAATCACAACAATCCTGGGCATTGTAGCGGGAGCTGGCACCGCTTACTTCTTCAGCCATCAAAAAAGAACCGACAGACACTGAGCCCATTGCATGCTGCGGTCACAGCACTGGCCTGAAAATCAGTCCACGGGCCCGGAAGCAAAATCGAGCTGGAATATTTCTCGCCGGTAAGGCGGCATGGACTCGAGTATAGTCTTGCCGTATCGCCGCTTGACGATACGCTCATCAAAGAGTGTGATTTGGCCCGTGTCTTCCTCGCTGCGCAGCAAACGACCGCTGGCCTGCACCAATCTGAATGCAGCGTCTGGAACCGCCAGAGTCATGAATGCGTTCATACCCTGTTGCTCGATCCACTCCGATAGCGTCATTTCGATGGGATCGTTCGGTACCGCGAAGGGAATCTTTGCAATCAACACATGAGTACAATATTTACCCGGTAGGTCCACGCCTTCGGCGAAGCTGGAGAGGCCAAATATCAGGCTGCCCTCACCCTTGTCTATGCGTTGCCGATGGTATTTCAATAACTGAGACTTCTGATAGTCGTCCTGGCATAACACCAGATCCAGCCATTCTCTCGGTAATCCCTGCATGACATCTAGCATCTGTCGGCGACTGGAGAATAACATCAGGGCAGCCGGTTTATTGCTGAGTATCTGCGGAATCGCCTTGATGATAATTTCCGTGTGCTGCTGCGCATCCGATGGGTCGCAATTCAGTCGCGGCACCACCAGACGTGCGGCAGTCGCGAAATCGAATGGGCTTGGAATACTCAAATAGTGTGTGTGCTCTGGCAGACCCGCTCGCATCTTCAGCATATCGAAATTACCCAGGGACGATAAGGTGGCGGAGGTAAGCACTGCGCCGACACACCGCAGCCACAGTCGTTGCTGCAGATTTTCTGCCGCCAGCACCGGACTGGAGGACAGACTGATCTCACGGAAATTGTCACGCTCGTCGAAACTCAGCCAACGGGCACAGGGTGCCCTGCCTTGCGGGTCTGTAGCCGCAAAACTCGACCAGAGCTCCTGGTTAGATTCAGCTCGATTCGCGTGGCTACCGATTAGAGGAAACCACTGCTCAGCCATTTGCCGTGTGGCGGTATCGTTACCCGGTTCCATCTGCTGTTTCAGATCGTCATTGATGTGCTGGAAACCTTTGGCAATGCTAACGAAGTGCTTGGCCAGATTCGAGGCCAGGCTCTGAATTTCTTCCGGGACTACCCCTAATGTAAAGGCGTACTGGGCCCGATTCTCGTATCTGTCGATATTGTCTTCGGATGCCAGTATTTGCTCCAGCGCAACCCAGGAATTATCCAGCTCTTCCCGGGTAGCGCCGATGAGTTTCTGCAAGCTGGCCTTTTGCCTCGTTTGAATGAATTTATCTTTGT
>PCCP01000125.1 GCA_002731775.1 Gammaproteobacteria bacterium | reverse complement strand
GTTCTACGGCACTCATAGCATTGTCACCGATACGCAGGGAAACTTTTACACAACCGAAACCTATGAGGGTAAACGCGTGCAGAAATTCGCCTATCGAGGCTTGCGACCGCTTGAACAACTGAGATCTGGCCCCGCTTGGCCGGCCGGCACCTTGCTTGACTAAAATTGGGGACAGCAAGTCCCTAATGGCCCCAGATAATTCCTGGGTTCATCCGATACTGGTGCACCTTGTGACGATGCAGACGGCACTGAGCCCGGTAACCAGGTTTAGCTAGAACGCAAGACCCGAAAAGCCCGCCATAAGCGGGCTTTTCGGCAGTATCTTTTACAGACTCCACTCGGGAAATCAATGTGCCCGAACCGACAGGGTGGGAGAAGACATGGACACGAGACTATTGCGGCCATTGCGGTCAGGAGACGAATGATGAGCACGAGAAGAAATACCAAATTGGCTCTACTGGGTTTAATGGGAATGTTTCTCTTGGGTCTGGTGGCATGCAGCCCTGTGATATCAGCAGAGTCTTCTGCGCTGATGGGTATGGTCACCTCGCAAGAGGAAGGCGCGATGGAGGGCGTGATCGTCAGCGCGAAGCGGCAGGGCTCGATGATGACGGTCTCAGTGGTCAGCGATGCTCAGGGGCAGTACAGCTTCCCCAAGGACAGACTGGAACCCGGCACTTATGCGGTCAGCATGCGGGCGGTTGGATACGATCTGACAAACCCGGGGCCGGTGGAACTGATGGCGGAGCCAGCCCACTTGGACCTACAGCTAACTAAGACCCGCAGGCTGTCCGCACAGCTCACGAATACCGAATGGATGATTAGTGTGCCAGGAAGCTTCGAGGAGAAGCAATACTTAGACGATTGCACCATGTGCCACACACTGCAGCTACCGCTGACATCTAGATACGAAGCAGACGATATGACGAAAGTAGTACAACGCATGAGCGCCCATACGCTTAACTCCACGGTCATGCATCCTCACTTTAAGACTGCTATGCCTGAGATGATCAGCCAGCCGCCCTCGCCGGAGCAGATCGACAAGGGCAGGTACATCAGCAGCATCAATCTGAGTTCGGCTGACACTTGGCAGTTCCCACTACAGACATTGCCCCGTCCCACGGGCAAAGCAACCCAGGTAATCATGACCACGTATGAATTACCGCGTCCGGACGCTGCGCCCCATGATGCTGTGCTCGGTCCGGATGGGTATATCTGGTACAACGATTTCGTCTCTCCTTATATAGGGAAAATGGACCCCAAGACAGGCGAAGCAACTGAGTTCGATATTCCGATTCAAAAGCCTGGGTATGCGGTTGGCAGTCACGCCCTCGACTTTGACGACGACGGAATGATCTACGCAGCCGGGATGCATCAGGCTATTGTGGTGAGGTTTGATCCAAATACAGAGGAAATGGAAACGTTCCTTTTCCCGTATTGGGACGTTGATGGTGCTACCAATGATGCCCGCCTGACAGTGCTTGATCCGAGGGGTAATTCGGTCAACGGCCTCATCTGGGTCAATGGATACAAAGGCGGAGAAATGGGGGTGGCATATCAGGTGGATCTCGAGACCAACCAGTGGACACCGGTTACCCTTCCGCCCGGAAGTCCGCCCCATAATGCCTACGATGTCATTGCCGACTCGCAGAACAACATGTACGGCATCAATATGGACAAAGAACACGTTTGGAAGACGGATTCCAAGACTTTGGAGACCACTTTCTACAAGATACCGACGCCAGGCGCGGGTGGACGACGTGGAAATGTCGACGCTAAAGATCGCCTGTGGTGGGCTCAGTATCGGGGCAATGGGATCGGAATGTTCGATCCGGTGACGGAAGAAATTACGGAGTGGCAGATGCCTACGCTATGGACGAGTCCCTACGACGCAGAGTTTGATGAAGAGACCTATGTCTGGACTGGCGGTATGAACAACGACCTCGCTGTTCGGCTGAATGTCGAGACCGGGGAGTTCACGGAGTATCTGCTGCCGTTTGAAACCAACATTCGCCATGTGGATGTGCAAATGTCAGACAATCCAAACAATCTCTCGAGCTTCTGGGTGGTAGGTCAGCTCAACGGGCGTATCACGCATGTCGAGCCGCTGGTGCCATGATGGCCGCAGTCCAGCTCGCCAAGAGGCGTTGTTGCAGAACGGGATACCGACACGCAGGCAGTGGGTGGCGCTTGTCCGTCCGCCGCTACGGCCGGATTTTTGTAGTACGCAGAATATGCGCAGCAAGAGAAAATTAACATACTAAATGAGGCTGAGAGAATCTAATCAACGAGGATCAACAGTGATGCCTCGGCAGTTCCCAGAATTTGACTGAGAGGCTCGAAGTCGCTATTTTTGGGGAACTTGAAATATTCGAACAGGCGAAAAGAACGATAACTGACTCTCAGGAGAGCGATGTGAATAAGTTAATAAGGACAGCAGGTATTTCTCTAATTTCTCTAACCATTGGTTTAGGTGCAGGAATTTTCATGAGCAGTTCTGCTCAAGATGACGGCAAAGTATTTGAACTGCGAACCTACAAATCTACACCTGGCAATTTGGGCAATCTTCATTCGAGATTTCGTGATCACACGATCCGAATCTTCGGCAATCACGACATGAAAGTAGTCGGCTTTTGGTCACCTACTAGCGAAGAAGAAAGAGAGGATACTTTGGTTTATATGTTAGAACATGCTAGCCAAGAAGCAGCCAATGCATCCTGGGAAGCATTTGGTCAAGATCCAGAATGGGCGCGAGTTTCAGAAGCATCTAATGCAAATGGGAGAATTCTCGCTGGCGTAGAACGCAAATATATGGTGGCGACAGATTATTCTCCGATGAAATAGACAGAGGAATTTAGATTATTTGAAAACACAAAAAAGGCTGACAATTGTCAGCCTTTTTTTATCTCAAGCTTGAGTGAGATTCAGTGGTAGTTTATTGCAATGGGTTGCTACCGATATACGTACTTATCTATTCACTATTTAACATTGGCCAAGCTGAGTAATTCTAGCACCGACTGAGTTTGCAAGACCCGGGACACTACAAAGAAGCCGATGATCACAGTTGTCGAAGCGATTGCCGCAAATTCTGTATCTTCCATCTTTGAATTTTTGCGTAGCTTAGGATTCGCCAGGTAATCTAATATTCTCAACCAATTCCTGTACATCATCTGGCGGATCAGGAGTAAACCTGGCTATCGTGTAGGCGAAGCCCAGATTTATGAGGGTGCCAAGTGTACCTATACCTTCCGGCGAAATACCAAATAACCAATTGTCGGCGGTGCTCGCCGCCGGGTTAATTAGCTTGAAGTAAATGATATAAGAGGCGGTAAAAATAAACCCGGCCGCCATTCCAGAAATTGCCCCTTGTTTATTCATCTTCTTTTGGAATATGCCTAATACAATGGCCGGGAAGAAGGACGCAGCTGCGAGACCAAAGGCGAAGGCAACAACTTGCGCCACATAGGCAGGTGGATTCATGCCGACATAGCCTGCAATCAATACCGCGACAAAGATAGATAGTCGCGCATACAGCAATTCCTGCTTCTCACTAATCGAGGGCATGAAGGTGCGTTTGAGCATGTCGTGTGCCACCGAAGTCGAGATCACCAACAATAATCCGGCCGCTGTGGACAGGGCGGCAGCAAGGGCTCCGGCGGTAACCAACGCGATTACCCAGTTTGGCAGGCCTGCAATTTCCGGGTTGGCCATCACCATAATATCTGCACTTACCGTTAGCTCGTTACGCTCGGCATCGCCTACGTATTGAATTTTACCGTCATTGTTTTTGTCATCGAAGCTAATCAGATTGGTGGTTTCCCATTTGCCAAACCAATCTGGCATGGCGCTATATTCTGCATTGCTAACGGAATTGATCAGGTTGGCTCGCGCAAACGCCGCTACAGTCGGCGCTGTGCTGTACAGTATTGCGATAAAAATAATGGCATATCCGGCCGATCTGCGTGCATCGCGTACATTCGGTACGGTAAAAAAGCGAATGATGACGTGGGGAAGTCCAGCCGTTCCGAACATTAGGGCGGCGGTTATAAAAAAGACGTCCTGTGTGCTGCGCTGTCCTTCGGTGTAAGTGGCAAAGCCCAATTCCTGGCTGAGCCCGTCGAGCCGATCGAGTAAATAACCACTGCCGTCTAATAATTCCGAGCCGAAGCCAATTTGCGGTATTGCCTGTCCGGTCATCATGATGGAGATAAAGATGGCAGGGACCATGAAAGCAAAGATGAGTACGCAGTATTGAGCGACCTGGGTGTAAGTGATTCCCTTCATGCCACCGAGCACGGCATAGAAGAAAACAATTGCCATGCCGATGATCACGCCGGTGGTAACGTCTACCTCAAGAAATCGAGAGAACACGATGCCCGCGCCCTGCATCTGCCCACACACATAAATAAACGAAATGACGATGGCGCTGAATACAGCCACCAGCCTTGCTGTCTGGGAGTAGTAACGATCACCAATGAAGTCGGGGACGGTGAACTTGCCAAATTTGCGTAAATAAGGTGCGAGCAGTAGCGCAAGCAGTACATAGCCCCCGGTCCAACCCATTAAGTAAAATGTTCCATCCCGGCCGAGGAAAGAGATGAGTCCAGTCATGCTGATGAAAGAAGCGGCTGACATCCAGTCGGCAGCGGTGGCCATGCCGTTCGCAACAGGGTGAACTCCACCTCCTGCCACGTAAAATTCTTTGGTGGATTCGGCGCGCGACCAGATTGCAATGCCTATGTAGAGGCTAAAGGACAGGAATACAAACACATAAGTCCACATCTGAACGCTCATTGTGCTTCTCCCTCGGTATCCTGGGCATCGTTGCTGGAGGCCTGCTTGTATTGACTATCAAGCTTGTCCATTGCGCGGATGTAAATAAGGATGAGAGCGATGAAGGTCAGGATAGAGCCCTGCTGGGCGATCCAGAAACCGAGTTTAAAACCGCCGAAGCGGATATTGTCCAAGACATCTACGAACAGGATTCCACAAGCAAAGGAAATCAAAAACCAGACGCAGAGCAGCGTAAGAACTAATTTTATATTGGCTTTCCAGTAGGAGTTGGCACTGGTATTAGACACAGCTAACCTCTTTTTCTTGTTATTAACTCAGCCCAATTCTCGCGGACTGCAAACAGTTTAATTATTCAATGGCGTTGAGCAGCGCTTCCGATAGGGCGCTCAC
The DNA here is from genome assembly GCA_002731775.1 of Gammaproteobacteria bacterium. Taxonomy (GTDB): domain Bacteria; phylum Pseudomonadota; class Gammaproteobacteria; order Pseudomonadales; family Pseudohongiellaceae; genus UBA9145. The sequence continues at coordinate 4,600 of PCCP01000125.1, read as the reverse complement.
AACGAGGACCACGAAGATCAGCAGACTGTTGGTGCTCTGGCGGCTCTCGTCTGTGGTTTGGCTGGCGGTGCTTTGTATGACAGAGGCTCTCTATTGAAATGCGCATTTGAGTATAGGGGCAATAACAGTCGCGCATGTATATATACAATTGTATAAAATAACGTTTATACGTGATGAACACAAGTATTTTATATCGTGTATTTGCTAATACGAGGCTGTCTTTAATGAAGATGAGGGAGATAGCTATTGAACGAGCAATCAAAGATTGAATTTGACTCGGGCACTCCCCCAAAAAAACTTTCGAAAATATGTATTCATTTGTATAAAAGCTTGCATATCTATATTCAATTGTATAAATTGTCGGTGACGCAAGATGAATACAGTTTTTATGCCGTGTATTTGATAAGGCAATGTTCATCCCGTGCAAAATTAAGTCATCGCTAGTTATCGGAGCGGTCAAGCAAACAACCTTAAAGGGAAAGCAGATGTTCAGACAAAATAAGATAAGCAGGGTTCTATCGCCTGCGATAGTGCTGGCTTTATTGGCTCCTGCAGGATTTGCCCCAGTGGCCCTGGCACAGGATAATGCAGACGTTATCGAACAAGTCGTCGTTACCGGTTCTCGTGGCCGGCCACGCACTGTAGCTGATTCGCCAGTGCCCATTGATGTATTCACCGCTGAAGATATTAGCCAGATTTCATTAACGGACACTAATGACATCCTCCAGACATTAGTGCCTTCCTTTAACGTTTCCAAAACTAACTTTTCTGGAGGAGCGTACATTCGTCCGGCGACGTTGCGAGGCCTGCAGAGCGACAAGACCCTCGTGTTGGTCAACTCGAAGCGGCGTCATCGCTCCGCTCTCGTGGACTTGGACGGCGCGGGTGCTCAAGCCGCGGACATGGCGACAATCCCATCAATTGCTCTCGGCAGCATAGAAGTTTTACGGGATGGCGCGGCGGCCCAGTACGGTTCCGATGCCATTGCCGGTGTAATCAACTTCATACTCAAGGAAAACAGAGAAGGCGGTTCTATTACTGTTGACATGGGCGAGTATGGTGAGGGAGATGGCCAGTCAGTCAATGTACAGGGAAATATAGGGCTGCCGCTTGGTGATAACGGATTCCTAAGCATTTCAGGTGAATATACAGATGTGGAGCGGACTATACGGGCGAAAGAGTATTGTGAGTCTTGGTGGTGCGCGAATCGAAACGATCCAAAATACGCAGCTTTTAATGCAAGAAATAATTCATCGTCCGCATACGAAGAGACTGCGGTATTCAGAACGGCTTATGAGAGTGGCGATCCTACCTTCGGCGATACTGGTCGCTATTCCCAGCCCTGGGGTCAGCCAGCCTCTGAATCCCTACGCTTGTTCTTCAATGCGGGCTATGAGCTAAGCGACACCAGCGAGCTGTATGCTTTTGGTAATTGGTCTGATAGCGAGTCCAACGCTAACTTTTTTCACCGTCGTCCTGTCATCGGCCTCTTCAAGGAATCCCGTTTGGCTGATGGATCTACATATAGCCCGAGGCAGCTTTTTCCTGCCGGTTTCACCCCGCAACTGTTCGGCGATGTGGAAGATAAATCACTGCTCGCTGGCTGGCGGGGAGAATGGGACAACGGTCTAACTTATGATTTCAGTTTCCGCAGCGGAGAAAGCGAAATCGAATACAATTTGTTCAATACGCTGAACGCCTCCATGGGAGTTGAATCTCCGACTCAATTCCATTTGGGTAATCTGGTTAACGAAGAAACCCAGTATCAGGCAGACTTCACCTATGAACTTGAGTCCGGCGCTGTGCTCGCTTTCGGCGCCAGCTTTTTGGATGAAGAGTATAAAATCTTGGGAGGCGAGCCAAATTCTCACCAGCCAGGTACATACGGAGTCGCAGATCCTCATGGTTTCTGTAATGGCGATACTGCCACTGCCGCGGGTACGGCCGTGATTGCCAACGGCTCTACTCTGAATTGCGCCAATAGCTCCGATCCGGTTTATTACGTAGGGCAAGTAGGCGCAAACGGCTTCCCTGGGTTTCCACCCGAGTTTTCGAAAAGCTATGGACGAGAAGCGACATCGCTTTATGCAGATCTCAGCCAAGATGTGACTGACACCCTGTTCGTACAGGGCGCAGTACGTGCCGAGGACTATGACGATTTTGGCTCGGAAGTAACCTGGAAACTGGCAGCTATCTTGGATGTGACTGATAATTTTGCCATTCGCGGCTCGCTCGGCACCTCGTTACGTGCTCCGAGCCCAGGTCAGCAGGGTACGACTAATATCTCTGTGCGACTGCCAAATGGTGTTCCACAACTCCGTGGACTGTTCCCGGCTGATTCCACAGTTGCAAGAGCTATGGGTGCCCAGCCGCTCAAACCCGAAAAGGCAGACAACATCACACTCGGTTTTACCGCGGATATCGCCAACGTCAACTTGACGGTTGACTTCTACCGCATAGATATTGCAGACCGCGTGTTTATCAACGAAGACGCAAATTCCGTGTCTACAGATTCAGGCGCGGGTGCGGCGTATGACAGATATCTAGCCCTTGTGGCGGCTGGGGTAGCCAATGCGGAACAGTTCGGTCAGGTGAACTATTTTGGTAATGCCTTTGATACCACCACCGAAGGGGTGGATATTGTAGCAACATCGCCTATTGATTGGGGTAGCAATGGCGTGACTAATCTGAGCCTTGCTCTGAACTACACCAAGAACGAGTTTGACAGCCCAGTCAGTCAGGTCAGCACTTTCTTAACGGCCGAGGAGCAGGCAGATTTTGGGAAACTACGCCCAGAAATTCGCGGCGTGTTCACTGCTCGCCACGAGCTGGATCGTCTGGCGGTGATCGGGCGGCTAAGCTATTACGGCGACTACGAAAAAGCCACCACTGGAGGCGTATTGCATCAGGAGTTCGGTGGCGTCTTGTACACCGACCTCGAACTGCAATATCAACTCAACGATACTGTCAGGCTGTCAGGTGGCGCCAGGAACTTGTTTGATGAATACCCCGACGTAGGAAAAACCGAGACCAGCTTCGTTTGCTGCGGTAACTTATATGGTTACCAAAACAACTTGGACTGGCAGGGTAGGTATTTCTACGCTCGCGCATCAATGAGTTTCTAGTAGTTTCCGTGCTCTGATTCGCATCAAAATGGAAATTCGAAGCGGGGACAGTCAATGATTGTTCCCGCTTTTTGTTTTAGCCAGTTCGCAAACTGGAATAAGGCGATGTAAAAAGCGTATATTCTGAATCGAAAATGTAATTCGGCCGATTAAGCTGAGGTTTCGATCACAGTCCACGTTAAGAGTAGTAAAAAAGAGGGTAATGAAGTCTTTGGAACTGCTAAAGGAAAAGTGGCTAATTTGGAGAATAGATCAATGCAACAACTACCTAAATCGCTAGTTTCATTTATTGTCGGATTGTTGGTGGTATTTAGTCTTTCGGTGCAAGCGCAGCCAAGCGATCAACCACGGTTTTTATCACTTACACCCGAGGGCGGATTGCCGATAATTCCAGTCCTTGAAGGTTGGATCGCGAACGCCGACGGTACGGTAAGCTTCTCTTTCGGTTTTTTTAATCGAAACGAGGAAGCCGTCGATATCCCACTGGGTGCAAATAACTACATTGAGCCTGCTAAATGGAACGGTCTCCAACCTACTCATTTCCCAGCAGGTCGTGCAACAGGGGCCTTCTCAATTACTGTGCCGGGCGATGAGAAAGAAATTGACGTGTGGTGGAATCTGGTAGGCAGTGATGGCGAAGCCTTAAAGGTGCCAGGCCGCTGGGGCGGAGCCGCCCTCGAGCTGGATTTCATTGTGCCCCGTCCCCAAGGTTCAATGCAGCCACAGGTGGGAATCGGTGCAGACGGAAACCTAGTCGCAGGTATATCAGCCCATAGAGCTGACTATCCGGGCGGGGCTGTGCAAGCTGGAACTCCGGTAGCAGTCTCTGTAAACGTTAGCGATCCTTCGCCGCGGGATACAAGCGATCCGCGTTTCGCTGAGCCTTTGGAATTGGGTGTTGCGTTTCATCAATGGCAAGGACCAGGCCGTATTGAGTTTTCTCGCCACGAGTCTACTGTTGTAGAAGAAAACCCGTACGAAGAATCAGATCGCCGCTCTCGGGCTTTCCGTGAGCCTGCTGAAAATGAAGTCATGATCAGGGGCGGGTCAGGTGTTGCAACAGTTTATGCGATATTCTCCGAGCCTGGCGAATACATCATCAGCACCAAGGTGGATAACTTCGCGGCACCTGAAAGCTCGCTTGGCGATCAGTGTTGCTGGAGTAACGTGTTTCAACGCATAACGGTTCGCTAGCAAATAATTAAAAACGGCTGTTGTGCAAGCGGCAGCCGTTCTATTGATTTTAATGAAGCATGCCATCGAGTCCGCTGGCGCTGAATCGGCTTACTGACATCATCTTCGCAGCGAATGCACGGTACAAAACTCTTGAATTCATCATACATAAACGTTATTTTATACAGTTGAATAAATAATCTTAAACAAATACAGTATTTAGGAGAGCAGTATGAAGATTGCAAAAGGCTGTTTGAGCATAGCAGCGCTTGCTTTGATCGGATTTCAGACTCAAGCACTGG
>PCCP01000124.1 GCA_002731775.1 Gammaproteobacteria bacterium | reverse complement strand
TGGAATTTGGTCGCGAATTTCTGCTGGCATGGAAAAAGTGTTTCTAGACTACACAGACTCTGCACAGGCTGCAGTCGACGACTATACTTATCTAGATGACCCTGGTCTGCGTTGTAATTCCCCTGGCCTGGTACGGATTTCAGGCTGGCCTTATCCCATGGAAATCATACAGAACGACCGACAGGTGACTATTCTCTATGAAAGTTTTCGTGAGGTTCGGCGAATTTACATGGATGGTCGAGATATTCCCGAGAATTTTCCTACTTCTGCCATGGGGTATTCCACTGGCCACTGGGAAGGCAGTAACCTCGTGGTCGAGACTTCTCTGCTGAAACCGAATTTTGTCGACCAGGCGGGACAACCCGTGTCGGGTAACGCCAAGATTGTAGAACGTATAGTCCTTAGTGAAGACGGTCAAAACCTTCGCAGTCTGTTAACTCTTCATGACCCGGAAAATTACAAAAGGCCCATCGTAAGATTCAGACAGTGGCGAAAAACCCCGGAAAGGACAATCATGGAATATGACTGCGATTCCTATCCCTTTTACCGCGGGTTGCAACTGGAAGGCAAACTGGATGAATTCCTGGAGCGTGTGCGTCAGCGCCACTGAGCTAAGGACACAGGAGATGTTTACTTCTCCTTGATTTGGCGAAACTGGTTGGGATTGTAGCCGCTTGCCTCATGCCTCATGCACAGCAATAATACTGCCAGCAGCAGTTAACTTGTCGATAACCAGCCGAGTTATACCTGTAGCTCCACTTATAAATGTGGAGATTACAGAGCTTGTCGAAGGGGATCAAAGTACTCCCATCCGGTTGACGCTTACTCGTAGTTCCTTACGGGGATTCCTTCTCGCTGCCGGCTTTGCCAATCCTTGGGCACGCTGATGGCGACTTCAGCAGCAGACAGAGGAGAAGCACCCAGAATTATATCTGCAATTTTTTCTGCCACCATGATTACAGGTGCATTGATATTGCCATTGGGCAGCGTCGGAAAAACCGAGGCATCCACCACTCTCAAATTATTCAGTCCATGTACGCAGCAGTCCGTGTCGACAACAGCAAGCGGATCATCAGCATCACCCATTTTGCAAGTGCCGGCTGTGTGATACGCGCTTTCGGCATTCTGTTTGACCCACGCGTCTATCTCTGCGTCACTGCTCACCTTGAGTCCCGGTTGAATCTCCTCGCCGCGATAGCTGTCCATAGCTGGCTGCTGCATTATTTCCCGAGTCAGGCGAATACATTGTCGCCAAGCTTTAATGTCTTCTTCATGTTGATAGTAGTTAAATAGAATACTCGGTGCCGCTGTCGCATCTGCTGTCGTTATTCTCACGCGCCCACGACTCTTGGGCTTGTTTGGACCTACGTGCACCTGGAATCCATGCCCTGCAATGGATGGCGTGCCATCATAACGCATTGCGGCGGGCAAGAAGTGATACTGAATGTCAGGAGATTTCAAACCGCTCCTTGACCGAATAAATGCACAGGATTCAAAATGATTGGTAGCGCCGAGACCATTTCTGAATAGGAGCCACCTAGCGCCTATTAGAGCCTTACTAAAAAGACCTAGCTTTGTATTTAAACTTACAGGCTGTTTGCAATGAAACTGGAAATACACTTCCAGATGGTCCTGTAAGTTTTCCCCAACTCCAGGAAGCATATGGACTTGCTTTACACCGGCCGCATCTAGACTCTCGTCGCTGCCAACACCAGAACCCTGCAGCAACATGGGTGAAGCGATAGCACCGGCCGTAAGAATTACCTCTCGCCGGGCGTGAACGGTTCTGGTATTGCCTCCTTTCCCCACGCATATACCAATTGCGCGATTTCCTTCAAACTTAATGCGCTGAACCAGCATATTGGTGATCACTTTGAGATTAGGTCTGTGCATAACCGGTTTTAAATAGGCACGCGATGTAGATTCGCGCACCCCGTTTCGTACCGTCATGTGCATCGGGCCGAAACCTTCTTGGTGTTCGCCATTGCAATCGTTGGTTTCGGGGTATCCGGCCTCTACGCCGGCATCGATAAAAGCACGATACAGGGGGTTCAATCGCATGTTATTGCCAGCACATACGCCAAGAGGGCCATCTTCTCCACGATAGGTATCGCCTCCCCCAATCCAGGATTCGGCGCGCTTGAAGTAAGGCAAACATTCCCGGTAGCTCCAGCCCTGTGCACCCAGTACTTCCCATTCCTCGAAGTCATGGGCGTTGCCACGTACATAAACCATTCCGTTAATTGATGACGTGCCCCCAAGGCCTTTGCCCCGTGGGCAAGAAATCCGCCTGCCATCCAGACCGGGCTCTGGCTCCGAATGATAGCCCCAATTAAATCGGTCCATCGCCATGGGGTAGGACAAAGCCGTGGGCATCTGCACAAGGATGTTTTTATCACTGCCGCCGGCTTCCACCAACAGTACGCGATGGCCAGGATTAGCTGATATTCTGTTAGCCAATACACAACCTGCAGAACCCGCACCCACTATTATGAAGTCAAATTCGTCCAATTGGATTGCCTGTTATGAACTTACTGGATCAACCAGCAATTTCCTGCGAAGAATGACCAACAACGCGACGACAGCATAGAGTCCGATCACTACCAGACCGATCCACTCAATCTGCAGGGGCGTAAACTGGTAAAAAAGTATAAGGCTGTAAAGCAAGAGCCAATGTATGCCGATGTATTTCAGTCGGCCGAGGCGATCAACCGTTAATTGAAGGTTATCGGTATACAACCTAGTCAGCGAGTCTAAAGAATTGGTAACGAATATGACTCCCACCAGCACCATGAACCAAGTCAAGAAACCGGAAATATCCTGCCCTTGCTCATAGACTCCATACAATACTGAAAACCATATGGAGATTGGTATGGAAGGTATGATTAAAAGGGCGAGAAAAAGTTGCCATGTTCGCAATTCACCCACAAAGCGCGAAACGAATTGTCCAATCATGATGCTCCAGGCGAACCACCAAAATAGATAAAACGCATGGTAATCGGAGAAAGGCAGAATGAATCGATGAATATTAGTGAAGTATTCTCCGAGTTGGAACAGATTGCTGGCCAGCCCGGTTAAGCCCAATCCTCCAAAGGCCCACATTACGACTACTAGCGCAAAGAACAGCCAGGTGGATGACAAACTGAGGATTTTGACATAACGAATATCTGTGCTGGAGAACACAGCAGCTAACAACACAAGCGCTACAAGTGAGAATCGGTAGAATGGTGTGATACCCTCAATATAGTCAGGCAAATATTGCAAAAACAAGAACCCGGTGAATGCACAGGTAGCAATAACAATAGAGTTATTCACCAATTTCACCCAGGGAATATCAAAAATCTTCAAGCGAGGCTCAACAATGCAGAAATAGAATGTCGTCAGGAAATAGAAAATCCAAATCAGAAATCCCCAAAAACCAAACTCGATAGCTAGAGGATTGGCAAAACTATAAGCCTGCTCAGTTTCATAAACCGGAAATTCTGTCAGTGGGAACATGATCAACCCAACATCCAGACCCGAAGTAAACAGAATAGCGAAGAAAGCAAAAAAGCGCGCCGGCATCTGACCCGAGAGAATGAGATTGCCGCAGCGCCAAACTAGCGCCAGTGATACGGCCAACACGGCAACAACGGCACATGCGAGAATAGCTTGCATCACTGGCCGGATCTGAGAGATAAAATATTTAAGGTCATCGCCATCGAGTCTAACAGACTACTTTTAATTCCTGTTAGACATTCTGAGTTAGCTCTACATCCCAATGGGCAGCTTTACTGCCTTTTATAGTCTAAGGTGAACAGTTTGATAGATCGGTAAATGCGGTGGGGGAATCGCTGCGCGATCTCTACAAAGTCGGTTGATTGATCTGGGTATTCCCATTGCCTATTCTAGGAGAGTTAGACTGCCAGATATTTCTTGATTAGGTCATCGGGCAGCGAATTCATTTCGCCCTCTGCCACACAGCGACCTTTGTCCATTAGGTAATACAATTGGCCTAAACGCCGGGCGAAAGCCAGCTTTTGTTCGACCAGTATAATGGTTAGCTTTTCATCTTTATTGAGTTGTAACAGTACATTACCAATTTGTTGAACTATATTGGGTTGGATGCCTTCATTAGGCTCATCGAGAATAAGTAGGTCTGGTTCAATTACAAGCGCGCGGCCGATGGCCAGCTGCTGCTGTTGGCCTCCCGACAAATCACCACCACGTCGGTTTCGCATCTCCCTTAATACCGGGAAAAGCTCATAAATTCGACTTGGGATTTTCTTCAATTTATCTCGTCTGGCGCCGAGGGCGATAGTCAAATTTTCTTCAACCGACAGGCTTGAAAAAATCTCCCGACCCTGGGGAACATAACCAATGCCCAGTCGAACTCTATTCTCGGTTTGGAGCCCGTGAATGGCTTTCCCATTCAGTCTGATTTCACCAGAGCCGATGGACTCTAGCCCCAGAATACATTTAACCAGCGTTGTTTTACCGACGCCATTTCTTCCCATCACACAAGTTATAGTTCCTTCCCGAGCCGTAAAATCCAGATCCCAGAGTGTTCGACTCTGACCATAGGATTGATTTAGTTGTGTAATTGTTAACATATTCGGCTCTTGGGCTTGTTCAGGCGCTTCCAAGATAGACTTCCCGTACCTTAGCGTCATTCTGAATTTGATCCATTGTGCCTTCAGCGAGCACACTTCCCTGGTGCAAAACGGTAACAGTTTTGGCAATAGAGCGGACGAATTCCATGTCGTGCTCTACCACAACTACCGAACGCTCGCCCGCCAGGCCCGTGAGCAACTCGGCGGTTCGTTCCGTTTCTTGTGCTGTCATGCCAGCAACCGGTTCGTCTACCAGCAGCAGGTACGGTTCCTGGATAAGCAAAATACCTATTTCAAGCCATTGTTTCTGCCCGTGGGATAAGTTACCTGCAATTCGATCTCTTTCGCCGTTAAGGCCAATGATGGAAAGTACTTCATCTATTCGATCCCGCTGTTCACCATCGAGTCGAGCAAACAGTGTTGCTCTGACGCGACGGTCTGTACGCAAAGACAACTCAAGATTGTCAAACACAGAAAAGTTTTCCAGGACTGTTGGTTTTTGAAACTTCCGGCCTATGCCCACTTCAGATATTTCAGCTTCACTCATTTCTAACAAATTGATGGTTTGACCAAAAAATGCAGTTCCGCTATCCGGTCTTAATTTCCCAGTGAGGACGTCCATCATTGTGGTCTTTCCGGCGCCGTTCGCGCCAATAATGCAGCGTAATTCGCCTTTATTGATATACAAGGTCAAATCATCCAGTGCTTTAAATCCATCAAAGCTGACCGTAATGTTTTCCATGTAGAGCAAGGTGCCATGGCTTAAATCAATGAATTTCCTTGATTTAATTCCTGGACTGAAAACATTCCATGGTTTATCACCACGCCAGCCTTCGATCATTTTATCGAATCGACTCATTTCCGTTTCACCACGCTATTTTTTATACTGGAGAACAGGCCGACCAGCCCTTTGGGCAGGAACAAGGTGACGAAAACGAAGAGTCCTCCTAAGGCAAACAACCAGGCTTCGGGCAGGATAGCGGTAAATCGGGTCTTGGCATAACTAACCAGAACAGCTCCGAGTACAGCACCATACAGGGTTGAGCGTCCGCCGATAGCGACCCATATAACAATTTCAATAGAATTAAGTGGTGCAAATTCCCCCGGGTTGATGATTCCCACAAAAGGCACATAGAGCGCGCCGGCGATGCCAGCGATCAGAGCAGACAAGACGAAAACTGATGTCTTGTAATTTTCAACCTTATAGCCAATGAAGCGCATTCGGGTTTCAGCATCTCGAATGGATACTACGACCCGGCCAAACTTGGATTTCACAATATATCGACAGATGATATAGATAATAATAAGCAGCAGACCGGCGGCAACAAAGAGAATTGCTCTCGTCATATCAGATTGCAGATTAAAGCCAACGATTTCCTTGAAGTCTGTGAGTCCGTTGTTCCCACCGAAGCCCATTTCATTTCTGAAAAATGCCAGCATGAGTGCATAGGTTAATGCCTGTAAAATAATTGAAAGGTAGACACCCGTGACTCGTGAACGAAAGGCCAGCCAGCCAAACACGTAGGCCAATAATCCGGGGATAAAAGCCGCCATAAACATGGCGAACCAAAAATAGTTAAAACCATGCCAGTACCAGGGCAATTCGGTCCAGTCCAGGAAGACCATGAAGTCAGGTAACAGGGGATCTCCATAGACACCCCTGTCACCTATCTGTCTCATTAAATACATGCCCATGCCGTAACCACCGAGAGCAAAAAATGCCCCATGCCCCAAGCTCAATATGCCGCAGAATCCCCAGGCGAGATCCAGCGCGAGTGCCAGCAAGGCAAAACACAAGTACTTCCCAAACAAGGTGACGAGATAGGATGAAATATAAAATGCGGAAGTCTCGGGTACCAGTAAATTGAAGGCAGGAACTATCACGCAACTCGCGAGGATGATGGCAATCAAGATTCGACCTCCAGTATCTCCCTGGAGTGTTTCATAGATAATTGACTTGGTTCGCACTGCTAGTCTTCCAATCCCCTGCCTTTTTGAGGAAATAAACCCCGAGGTTGTCGTTGAATGAAGAGAATAATGAAGACCAGGATTAGAATTTTTGCCACTACAGCTCCGGCCCAGGGTTCCATGATCTTATTACTTATCCCCAATATAAAGGCACCATAGAAAGTACCCCAGAGATTACCCACTCCTCCGAATACGACGACCATGAATGAATCGACTATATAGGCTTGTCCTAGATTTGGTCCCACATTAGTTAGTTGGCTCAAGGCGACACCAGCGATCCCAGCAATACCGGAACCCAGACCAAAGGTTAATGCATCAACCCAACCACTTCGTACACCGATAGCTTTGGCCATTGATCGATTTTGTGATACCGCCCTTACTTCAATTCCCAATCGAGTTTTCTTCAAAATCAGCAATAAAAGCGCAAATAAGATTAGACAGAAAATTAGGATATAGAGTCGGTTGTAGGTCAGCGCCAGTACCTCATTGAATTGCCATTGGCCACTCATCCACTGGGGGTTGCTCACTTGGCGATTCTGTGGGCTGAATACGGTGCGTACCAGTTGCTGCAGAATCAAGCTGATACCGAAAGTAGCCAATAGGGTTTCCAGAGGTCGGCCATATAGGAAACGAATTATGCCGCGCTCGATGGCGATTCCAAATGAGCCGGACACGACAAAAGCAGCAGGGATTGCTATAAACAAGGATGCTTCTATAGAGTTGGGAAATGTTTGTTGAACAACATAGGTTGTGTATGCCCCTAACATGATCAGTTCACCATGGGCCATGTTGATTACACCCATGACGCCGAAAGTGATTGCCAGACCAATTGCTGCCAATAGCAACACTGAGCCGAGACTCAAACCAAAAAACAGTGTCTGTACATAACCATACAGCTCGACCTTGCTCTGAATAGAAAAAAGAGCTTGTTGTGCCTGGGCCTGTATTTCAGGGTCAGGATCGTTCTCAGCCATCCGGGCGATTGTATTTCTAATCGCATTGTTTAAGTTTCCTGTCAGCTTATCCAGTGCCCGACTTCGTCGTGAAGCATCTTCCGACGACAGGTCAACCAGGGCCAGTCCTTCTTCAATTGCTTGAATGACTGACTGATCGTCTTCCCGAATTTGTAGTTGTATAAGTTGTTCATGGGACTCCGCTGCCGCTTGATCGACCATGTATTCTACGGCAGAGAGTCGAATTTCTGGATCTTCATGTTCAAGGTCGATGCCAGCAAGCAGCAGCCGAATGCCTCTGCGCAAACTGTTATTCACACTGACACGAGCCACGGCTCGGGTAGCTACCAATCCCAGGTCCTCTCCACTTAAGGCATCACTGATCTGAAATTGGTCGTCAACACGTATCGCTTTGACTACACGCTCTTCTTCGCGCGTAAAATAAATTCGGCCTTCCAGCATATTTTCGAGAAAGGGTTTTTTACGAGGATCCTCCAGATTGGCAATGCTTTCGACCAATGCTGGAATTTCGTTACGGCTGGCTGTGGCGAAAATCGGTACGATTTCTTCAAAGGAGGACAATGCTTCGGCATCTTCGAGTGTCTGTGCCTCCACTTTGGATAGCATGCCACTTAGTCCAAATAAATAGAATGCAGTTGCAAGGATAAGAGCTATCCTTTGCATAATTGTTCTCCAGCTCGGAAGTCAAAAAAGTAGCGGGGCGCCAGTTTCAATTCGGACGCCCCGCTTTTAAAGGTCATTTTTCCATGGCTACATATATTTCCATGGTTACATATAGATGTCCACTACTGTGAGCTGGAACCAAGACATCGATTTGTAGCGGTATTGTAGTTTCCACAGGAAGTGGGAGCAGTCCAATCAGAAATCAGATCCTTGCTGCCTTCGAGATAATCAGACCAGGCGTCTCCGGCAACAAGCCCATCGGTTTCCCAAACGACATCAAATTGGCCATCATCCTGGATTTCGCCGATAAGGACAGGCTTGGACAGGTGATGGTTTTTGTTCATCACTGCGGTACCACCCGTGAGATTAGGCACTTCAACGCCTATCATTGCTTGCTCGACAGCATCAACATCGGTAGTACCTGCAGCTTCTACCGCCTCTGCCCACATTTTGAAACCTATATACGTGGCTTCCATGGGATCATTGGTTACTCGGGCAGGGTCATCGATGAACGACTGCCAGGTATCGATGAACTCTTCGTTGGCATCACTGTATACACTTTGGAAGTAGTTCCAGGCAGCGAGGTGGCCAACCAGCGGAGCCGTGTCGATTCCGGACAGTTCTTCTTCACCAACAGAGAATGCTATAACAGGAATATCTTCGGCGGAGACCCCTTGATTACCCAGTTCTATGTAAAAGGGGACGTTGGCATCTCCATTAATGGTTGAAACAACCGCCGTTTTTTTACCAGTAGAACCGAAGGTCTGAATATCAGCTACTATATTTTGCCAATCAGAATGACTAAATGGTGTGTAGTTAATCATGATATCTTCATCAGCAACTCCCTTCGCTTTCAGATAGGCCTCAAGAATACGATTAGTAGTTCTTGGATAAACATAGTCAGTACCCGCCAATACCCAACGTTCTGCGCCAATTTCGTTCATTAAATAGTCAACGGCAGGAATAGCTTGTTGGTTTGGAGCAGCACCGGTATAGAATACATTCTTGGATGATTCTTCACCTTCATATTGAACTGGATAGAACAAGAGCCCATTGAGTTCTTCGATTACCGGTAAAACTGACTTTCTCGAAACTGAAGTCCAGCAACCAAAGATCACATCGACGCCTTCCTGAGTGATGAGTTCACGTGTCTTCTCTGCGAAGAGAGGCCAATCAGATGCCGGATCGACAACGACTGCTTCGAGTTGCCTTCCCAAAAGCCCACCGGCTTTATTTTGCTCTTCTATCATCATCAGTACGGTGTCTTTCAGTGTTGTTTCACTGATCGCCATAGTGCCTGATAATGAATGCAGAACCCCAACCTTAATGGTCTCCTGAGCCAGAGTAACTGCCGACCACTGCATAAAAACTGCTGCTGCAGCTGTTATTGCCAGACCTTTTGCTTTATTTCGGATATTCATTTTATTCCCTCACTGTTTTGTTTTAAATAAATTAAATTTGAATTTGGAAGCCAATTGAGAGTCCATCAACGTCAGGACCCCTGGCACCGGTTAAATTAGCATCGCCCGAGGACCAGTTGATATTGAGTCGAAGATTGTGGCTGTCGATTATGTAGTTCAATCCCACTTCTGTAAGATCACTGTCAGTTCCAGCATTTGGCTCGTTGCTTGTGTATCTCACATATGGTTGAAATCGACCAAAGCTTTCACTGTTATTGAATAAGTAAGCGGCCGTGAAAAATGACGAATCACCATCAAACAGACAAAAACAGCTAGGATCGGCCAGTGCAGCAGCAGATAGGTCTGCATCTATTGATTTCAATTCGGCTTCAAGAGTAAGGACGTCATTATTTGGCAGCACTTTTTCGAAAAGCGCATCCAAAATTACCGCATCGAAATCTCCAGCTTCAGTTGCGGTACCCGTACCATCGGATTGGGATTGAAAGGAAAGAGCCAGTGTAAATATATCTCCTAGCCCACCATAGTAGGTGCTACTGGTGTAGTAGCCTGGGTTGCTTTCCATATTTAAAAAGTTGTAGGCAAAGCGGGCCGATAGCAGGATATTGTCGTCCTGGTTTGGACCTCCTTCAACGCCATCAAACGCACCGACAGCATATTGAAATTTATTCAGGGTTCCCCAAATCGTCACACCATCGTCTCTGCCCAACAGACCGGCCTGACCTGTCTGGTCTGATGGCAGCAGTGGAACTGTAAACTGATTCCAGTTAAGACCATAATAGGGACCATTCATTTCTATGCGATCTGCAGGTGTTAGCATGCGACCAGCCCAGATATTGAACTCGGGACTGAATTCAAATTGTACAATGGCATCCAGCACGTCAACTTCACCACCATTACCTATATCACCTTCATCCTGACCGAATACACATCCCTTGCATTCTGTATTGAAGGTAAATTTGACATTCTTATGAATCTGACCACTTACGTACAAACGAAGGCTTTGCAAGTCAAAATCACTGGAGTCATCACCACTCCCAGCAGAATCTTCAAAAGATGTATAGGCGGTTCGTAGCCCTGCTCCCAGGGAAATGGATTTATTCTCTCCAAACTCAATTGTGCCAGCTGCCCATACGGAAGGCATGATGAGAACCAATGTCAGCGCACATCCCCCTATGAGTGACCACAATGGCTTTTTACTCTCTCTTATCATTTGCTTGCTCCTGGTTATAAAGATTCAATTCCACTGCTATTACTGTGGTTTTTTTCCAGTACACAGTGGGAACGATCCAAAGCTTGCAAGTAACATACCAGAGTGGCTCGTAGCTTAAGCTGCTAGATAAATACCGACAGGAATGCCCATAGTATGGGGCTAGAGAGAAGTAATAAAAAATTGGGGAGGGTGGTTTTGCGAACGACTTAGTTTCACTGTTGGTAAAAATGCTCCATTACAGTGCGAGCTAATCCTAACTGCCTCTTTTTAGGGCGCAAGTGATTTAAAGTTTGAATTTGTAGTAGATTATGGGCTTATAAAAAGCCCTTCAGCTTTAATGAAGTCAATAATGTCGGCAACTCCCTCCTGGGTTTTCATGTTAGCGAAAACAAACGGGCGTTCACCACGCATTTTCAAAGCATCTTTCTCCATCACCTCAAGAGAAGCACCGACATAAGGCGCTAGATCAATTTTATTAATAACAAGAAGATCAGATCGGGTAATCCCCGGCCCTCCCTTGCGGGGGATCTTGTCTCCGGCCGAGACGTCGATTACATAAATCATTAAATCTGCTAATTCAGGACTAAACGTAGCACTTAAATTGTCTCCTCCACTCTCTATGAACACCATATCAAGCGGTTCAAACTTTTTACATAATTCATCAACTGCAATCAGATTGATCGAAGCATCTTCTCGTATTGCCGTGTGAGGGCAGCCGCCAGTTTCAACACCCACTATACGTTCTTGATCCAGCGCTTGGTGATGAACCAGAAACTGGGCGTCTTCCTTGGTGTAGATGTCATTTGTCACTACAGCAATTGAGAAATCGTTACGCATGGCCTGACAGAGTTCGTTAACCAATGCCGTTTTCCCGGAGCCCACCGGTCCACCGATTCCCACTCTGAGTACTGTCGCTGTTTCCATTGGCTAATTACCTCTTTTGAACTAAGACCTGAACAGTCTCGAGTATTGTGATTCATGGGCGGCACTGGCAAGTGCAAGCCCGGGAAGAGCACCCGCAATGGCATCATCACCCTTTGAAAAACAAGCTTCAATCCCAGCTGCCATCTCTTCACCTACTGCGGATAAAATACGCTGGCCCGCACTTTGACCGATGGGCAATAGTTTTAAGGCTGCCATTACCTGGTTTTCGGCCCAGGCCCAGCAATAACCCAATAGCAGCGAATGCAGGTCAATATTCCAATTAACACCGGCACATGAAAAAGCGGTGCAATAGCAAATAGAGACATTATTATTGCTACGGTCGTTTTTATTGCTGGTCTCTTGAAAGGTTTTTAAATCGACAAGACCAAGCGTAGTCAAAATCCTTGTCAGTCCCTGGCCCAATATTTTTTCTTCACTACGTAATTCCTTAGTGTCACGACAAGCCAGCAAATACTGATTCCAGTAGAGCAGCCGATCATAGTCCTTCACTCCCCAGGCCCTGTAGAGACGAATCAATATTGGTGCATCCTGAGTCAGTACAGAATTGAGTAATATACCGCTAATCCAGTTTTGCAGCTGTGCTTCAGTTTTCACCCAACCCCAGTCAACTGCCTGTTCCAGACCTTGGGAATAAGCGTAGGCGCCAATTGGCGAAGAAGGGCTGACTATCTGTAAGAGGCGTACCAGCGAGAGAGAAGTGTTAATCATTATGTGAGTGTGTATGGCTATGCCCTGCATAGGCTCCGGGTTCGGGCTCGAAAGCTTGGTTTTCCACCAGGGGGATCAGACCAAGATCTGTTACCATCTGATCCAGCACATGATCATGCCGGTAGCGTAAAAAACCGTCTTCTATCTGCAGCGCCACGTGACGATTCCCCAAATGATAGGCAGCTCTTGTTAATAAATGAGGATCGTCTTCGCTAATGGTTGTGACACTCTCCTTAGCCGCCTTAACGATTACTATTTTGCCGCATTTGGACAACAGCAAGTCGCCATCTCTTAAAATTCCGCCGCGAGAGAGAATGATAGAGGCCGGTTCGCCATTGTCTAGTTTTACCTTCAATCTGGATCGCTGACGCATCTCAAAAGGTAAAAATAGACTGGCATCCGCTTGGCGGCTGCCAGAGTATTTTTCAGTTAGTTCCCACATTGATTCTTAGTACTCTCTAAAACAGGACATAGGCTAAAACAGGAAATATCGCTGTGCTAATGGTACTTCAGCGGCTGGCTCGCAGGTCAATAATTCTCCATCAGCCCTCACTTCGTAAGTTTGTGGGTCCACTTCAATGGTTGGTTGGTAGTCATTGTTTATCATGTTTGATTTATTGATAGTCCTGCAGTTTTTCACGCTGATGGCGTTGGATTGCAAGCCAATCGTTTCCGGGACACCTGCATCTATTCCCGCCTGAGACAGGAAGGCAACAGAGGTCTTTGCCGCGGCCAGACCATAGCCACCGAACATGTACCGGTAGTGAACAGGTTGCGGTGTTGGAATTGAGGCATTGGGATCGCCCATGGGCGCCGCTGCAATCATTCCACTTTTAAGGATAAGAGCTGGTTTTACACCAAAAAATGCCGGTTGCCATAACACCAGGTCGGCAATCTTCCCTGCTTCGATAGAGCCTACTGAGTCGGCAATGCCATGGCTTATTGCAGGATTAATAGTGTATTTAGCAATATAGCGTTTTGCTCTCGTATTATCGGATTTGCTATCATCACCAGTTAAAGCGCCACGTTGAACTTTCATTTTATGCGCTGTCTGCCAGGTACGACATATTACCTCGCCGACTCTTCCCATTGCCTGTGAATCTGAGGCAATCATCGAAAAGGCACCCAAATCATGAAGGATGTCTTCAGCAGCAATTGTTTCTCGCCTTATTCGTGATTCAGCAAAAGCCACATCCTCGGGGATAGAAGGGTCCAAGTGGTGACATACCATCAGCATGTCCAAATGTTCATCGATGGTATTGATGGTGTAGGGTCGTGTTGGATTGGTGCTGGAAGGCAATACATTGGCGGCACCACAGGCCTTGATAATATCCGGTGCGTGTCCACCACCGGCACCTTCGGTGTGATAGGTGTGAATCGTGCGCCCTTTTAGTGCGGCGAGCGTGTCCTCTACAAAGCCAGATTCATTAAGCGTATCAGTATGTATGGCAACCTGGACGTCGTATTTCTCTGCAACAGAAAGACAGTTGTCGATAGCAGCTGGAGTCGTGCCCCAGTCTTCATGCAGTTTAAGCCCCATAGCACCGGCTTTTATCTGTTCCTCCAGTGCGAGTGGCAAGCTGGCATTGCCTTTCCCCATGAATCCAAAGTTCATTGGCATGGCATCCACTGCCTGGTACATTTTTTCAATATGCCAGATGCCGGGAGTGCAGGTTGTGGCATTGGTTCCGGTCGCAGGTCCGGTGCCACCACCCAACATCGTGGTCACGCCTGACATCAGCGCCTCCTCCACTTGTTGAGGGCAAATAAAGTGAATATGGGCATCTATTGCCCCGGCGGTCAGTATCTGACCTTCCCCGGCGATAATTTCAGTGCCTGGACCTATTATGATGGAGACATCGGGTTGAATATCTGGGTTTCCGGCTTTTCCGATAGAATGAATCCTGCCATTTTTTAATCCGACATCCGCTTTAACAATGCCCCAGTGATCGAGAATAAGCGCATTGGTAATAACTGTGTCCATTGACTCGGCATCACCAACCTGACTTTGCCCCATACCATCGCGAATTACCTTGCCCCCACCGAATTTCACTTCTTCGCCGTAGGTGGTGTAGTCTTTTTCGACCTTGATCCAGATTTCGGTATCGCCAAGTCGAACCCTGTCGCCTGTTGTGGGGCCATACATTTGTGCATAAGCGCTGCGGTCTATCTGTGTCATGTTGTACCCACTTCTCCCAGAGGGCCCATTACCTTTCCATTAAAACCGTAGATTCTCCTGTTTCCGCCAATAGCAACTAATTCGACCGTCCGATCTTGCCCAGGCTCGAATCGAATAGCAGTACCAGCCGCAATATTGAGTCGAAAACCACGACAGCTGTCACGCTCAAACTTTAATGCGGAATTGGATTCAAAAAAATGATAATGAGATCCCACCTGAACTGGGCGGTCACCGCTATTGGTCACCGTGATGCTCTGTGTGACACGGCCTTCGTTTAGCTTTACGCTACCCTCTACAGCTTCAATCTCTCCCACAATCATGAGGAGCTCCTTAGGAAATGGGGTTATGCACGGTTACTAGTTTAGTGCCATCAGGAAACGTCGCCTCGATCTGAACTTCCTGAATCATTTCGGGAATGCCGTCTTGCACCTGATCTCGATTTAAAAGTGTTGTTCCATGCGCCATCATATCTGCCACGGTTCTGCCTTCTCTTGCACCTTCCATTACCGCCGAACTAATGAATGCTATCGCCTCGGGATAATTTAGCTTAATACCTTTAGCCAATCGGCGCTCTGCCAATAATCCGGCTGTAAAAACAAGTAGTTTATCTTTTTCTCTGGGTGATAAATTCATCTAAATTCCTCTTGATAGCCATGAATTAGTTAATGGTTATCAGGTATTCCAAACTCGAGGTGGACACACAGCCCTGTCTAATAGACCAGGTCGTAACAGTGACCAAATTGTACTGAAACAAGATTTGGCCTCTTGCGTACAGGCGCCAATATAACGACATACTAAAATATCTTCAACCAAACTAATTGTACAGTTGCCTTTTAGCAATTGTTGGTCTGGCAATGACTCAATAAGCTGTTCACTACAGGGTGATGCGATCAATGTTGCCATGACCGGCGAAGAGTTTAAGCCCCACGCTGAGTGAAATATTGAATTGGATTCCAGACCGGTAGTAAATATGCCCTTGTCTAACCAAACCGGCAAGCCATTACGCCAAATTTCCAGCCTTGTTTTCACTTCACCATGTTCGAATGTCTCGTTCGCCCCTGGGCGGCCGAAGCAAACAATCTCCCAGCCAATAAACTTCGCGTCCACTGCCAGGTTAATTCTTGTTGCGCTGTCAATGTATGCACCATCAAAAATAATTGTTTCCTGAGGCAGCCATTCTAGGGTGGCTCGATCCTCCAGATGGATAGTCTGTTGCACTTTGGCTTGTTTTGCGTCAGATCGATAAATCTTTGTGGCACCAGGAGTAGTGACTAAACCTTGTGCATCTTGACTGATATGAAGATCAATAAACAGCTGATCTCCACCCACGATGCCTCCCGGGGGATGGAGTATGTATACGTGCGGCAGGGATTTCCCTTCTGGGTAGAAAGGTCGCTGAATTCTCAGTGGTCCGGTATGCGAAGGATTGACAAGACGGCTATGTCCATCAATATGTTGCAAATTGATGTTCAGGTTTGCAACCCAGTTATCTGATGACATCGTTAGCGTTGTAAAAGAACATCATAAATAGTTAACTACCTACTTTTAAAAGCGTGTGTAGAAAGAATAAAGCGCATCTCAATTGATGTCCACGTCTTCTGCTACAGAAAATATCATCCTTGCAGCTTCTGAAACCCTCGGTGGTTGCCTAAGGCTACGCAATCTTGATCAATCCAAAGGCCCATTCACTTTTATCAGTCATTTTTACATTGTTTAGGATTTCGGGCCACAAGCTGCCCTGCGCTTTCTGTTGTGCTGTGATACACGAATGTCGTGAGCGCATGGATGCGCCCGCGGCATATTATACCCTCCTGTGCATAAAGTTCGTCGGTTCAAATATCACATGAGTGGTGCCGTCGCGCTAAGGGGTCTTGAGTTCATCGTGGATCTTGCAGGTGAAGCTTGGTGACTGGCGTTTAAGGAAGCCAACATAAGAGATAGTTCAATTTCAGCGGAGGTATAGGCGATGATACCAATCAGATGGGCATTCTCCATGACCATGGCTGGCGGTATTACTTTCGGACTGTTTTATTTCATGCAGTCTCTGATCGCTACCGGTGCGCATTTCCTGTTCCGTTACCTACTTGAGGATTTAGGAATGACAGAAATTATGAACGGGACAGTCACAACTTAACAACTTGAGAGTATTGTTATGCCTCCAACTACAAGCCCGTTCTAGAGGCATCGCGGATGGCCTTGAACTCATTGCCTTCGAACCAATTAGGAAAGCTGGATTCTCCGCTCAGGGTGGTGACGATATCGAAAAACATCAAAATGTCGGCAGCTGCCCCGCTCAGGTCCCAGTCCGGGTCGTATTCGTCGGCGGGTGCATGATAGCGATTGTCGGTGTAATCCTGCGCTCGCTCGGCTCCCCATTCGACGCCAAATTCGACGCTGTCCTCCCCTGACTCCGCATAGAGTGCCGGCACACCCGCCTTGGCGAAATTAAAATGATCGGAGCGGTAGTAGTAGCCGCGCTCGGGGTTGGGTTCCGCCCGTAGATAACGATCCTGTTTGGTGGCGGCGTTTTCCAAATAGTTTTGTAGTTCGTTGCTGTCGTAGCCTACCACCACCACGTCGCGCATGATTCCATTCACGTTCATGGCATCGATATTAATATTGGCTACCGTCGTGGCTAATGGATAAATTGGGTGTTCCGAATACCAGCGCGAACCGAGCAGACCGGACTCTTCGGCGGTGACCGCCAGAAACACGATGCTGCGCCGGGGCGGTGCTTGCTGTGAGTGCAATTTAGCCAGGGCCAATAAGGCTGCGGTACCGGTAGCATTGTCCACGGCGCCGTTGTAGATGTTGTCGCCTTCGAGTTCTGAATTCACACCCAGGTGATCCCAGTGTCCGGTGTAAATGATCGTTTCCTGCGGTCGCTCCGTGCCGGGAATAACGGCAATCACATTTTGCGATTCCGAGCTGCGAACCGAGTTTTCGATGCTGACGCTGGCATTGAAGTCGGCCAGGGGAACTGCAGCGAATCCAGGTTGTGCGGCGGCAGCTTTCAACTCCTGGTAATTCAGTCCGGCACCGTCAAATAAAGCTTCTGCCGAATCCAGAGTGAGCCAGCCTTCGATCTCATTCCTGTCACCGTTGAGATCGGCCGCCTGCAGTCCGATCTGTGGGCCCGACCAGCTACTGCTGACCACTTCCCAGGGATAACCCGCGGGGCTGGTTTCGTGCACGATCAGGGCCGCCACCGCACCCTGTCTGGCCGCTTCTTCATATTTATAGGTCCAGCGACCATAGTAGGTCATGGCATTGCCATTGAAGATCTCGGGGTCCTGGGTGGCATAACCGGGATCGTTGACCAGTATGATCACAGTCTTGTCGTTAACATCTATATTGGCATAGTCGTTCCAATTACGCTCTGGGGCGACGATACCGTAGCCGACGAAAACCACATCGCTGCCTTGCACCGTGACGTAGGGAATCTGTTGTTGCGTCCCCACCATCATCTGATCGCCATAACTAAAACTGGCCTCGTAGTCGCTACCCCGGATTTGAAGGATTGCATCGCTGGCGGTGGTCACCTCGGTAACGGCTACCGCCTGAAAATAGGAATCTCCGTTGCCGGGGCCGATACCCAGGGCTTCGAATTGCTGCTGCAAATAGGCAATGGTCTTCTCCTCACCAGGGGTGGCAGGTGCTCTGCCTTCGAACTGATCGGAGGCGAGGATGGCGATATGCTCATGCAGAATCGCTTCTATTTCGGCTGTCGGTGAAGAATCAGCGGTTTCAGCCGGTGCCGGGGCTGTTTCGACGTGCCTTGCCGCCTCCTTCTCGGAGCAGGAAAGCACGAGGGTCGAGCTGAAAAGCAGGATGGCGAGTTGATAAATTTTCATAGTAAGACCGGATGGCTGGAACCATGGCAAGGGTGTGGGAGTATACTCCCACACCGAATTACTTGAAAAGTGCCATTGGAGTTTACTGTGCGCAGCTATGGATGCGGGCGAGCGGCTAAAAAAGATCCGCTTAATCCATCCCCGCCTGTTCGCGAACGTAGCGAGCCGCCGCCTCGTGGGTCCCGAACCAGACATCGCCCTTGGCCTGGATGTGATCGATGAGGCCCTCGAGGGCGATGATGCGGGAACGGTGTCCGCTCACATGCGGGTGCATGGTGAGCAGGAACATGGTTCCCTCTTCCCAGGCTTTGTCGAACTCATCGGTCCACACCTGCATGACGTCACGGGGGTTCATGTAGCGGTTTCCCAGCGGATTGAACAGGGGCGCATCATCCAGGATCCACTCCACTGGCAACTCGACCACACCAGTCGCTTCGCCGTCCTGCAGCAGTTCGTAGGGGCGGTCATCGTGCATTAATGAGCTCTCGTAGAGGAAGCCCATATCGCGGACTATCCGCAGGGTATTGGGGCTGTGGTTCCATGAGGGCGCGCGATAGCCCACCGGACGTCGGCCGGTAATATTCTCGATCTCATCCATCGCCTGGCGTAGCAGGCGTGCCTCGGTGGCGGCGTCGAGTGAGGTGTTGAGTTCGTGGATCCAGCCGTGGACGCCGATCTCGTGCAGTCCGGAATTGTTGATTATATCCGCCTGTTCTGGTGCCAGTTTCAGACTCCAGGCCGGGAAAAAGAAGGTGGCGGGCACCTTCTCTGCATCCATCAGCTTGACGATGCGCGGTAGCGCCACCCGCGCGCCGTACTGGCCCTGGGACAACGGACCGATGCTAATCTCCCCGGTCCGCAATCCCTGCACTGTCTCGTTGTCGACATCAAAGGATAGCAGCACGGCAACCCGTGCCCCTCCGGGCCAGGAATCGGGGTTCAAATTCCGTCCCGCGCGCACTTGATTTACCTGGGAACGCACGAATTCTTCCGACCAGTTCCAGGGCTGTGCCGGGTCTGGAACTGACTGCGCCAGCGCGGCGGGAAGTCCGCAAAAGGCGATCGCTAGCGCAGGCAGTGCTGCGACGGCAGCACGACGGGCTGAGATGTTGAATTTCATGGGCATGCCCTCGGTTGAGAATAATTTGCTATCGGTGTGACAATACAGGCTTAATATTATCAGTTCGATTAATCAGAGGCTCTGAAGATCGTTAGCCAATCGTTTCCGCGAGGAAAAGTGCGTTCTAATGCATCACCTGGATTGAAACCGAACGACATTGAGATGAGAATAGGGACCAATCGAGGAATTCGCAGTCAAAGGCAGGAGTCAAGGTGTATGAAAAATAAATTAAACCGGCGAGATTTTTTGCGTGCCACGGCGACAGCAGGCGCGCTGGCGGCGACGTCAACTAAAGTGCTGGGGGCCCCAGCAGTGCGGCGATCCGGCTTCAAACCCGTGGTTATCGCCTCCGGCAATGGCAACGTCTACCGTAATGGCGGCACCGAGACCTGCGTCGAACTGGCGTTTCGAAGGATGACGGCGGGAGACGATGTATTGGACTCGCTGATCGCCGGGGTCAATATCGTTGAGCTTGATCCGGAAGAAGCGGGTGTCGGTTTTGGTGGCTTGCCCGATGGCGACGGCAATGTCGTGCTCGATTCCTGTTGCATGCACGGGCCCAGGAAACAGGCTGGGGGCGTGGCAGCTTTACAGGGGGTGCGGACACCGTCTCTGGTCGCTCAGGCAGTCGCGGCTTCAACCGACCACCATCTATTGGTGGATTCGGGCGCGCAGCGTTTTGCACGTAATATGGGCTTCTCCATCGAAGATGATCTCAACACTCCCTTGTCGAGAAGTCGCTGGCTGGAATGGAAACGGAGAACGGATCCGGGACACTATCTCGACCCGGAGCAGCGCGCCCAAATCGGTATGAGAGTGGGCCTGGAGATGGTGGCCGAAGGCAAGATCGACGCAGAGCATTACTGGGGTACTATCAATTGCAACGGCATCAATGCAAACGGCGATATCTGCGGAGTGACCACCACCAGTGGACTGGCCTGGAAAATCCCCGGTCGGGTCGGAGATTCTCCCATTCTCGGTGCCGGTCTCTACGTAGACAACGAAATAGGCGCGGCCGGTTCTACCGGTCGTGGCGAGGCTAATTTGTATAACCTCGCATCGTTCCTGGTAGTTGAGCACTTACGCGCCGGCAAGCACCCGAAAGACGCGGGCATGGAAACACTCAAGCGCATCCTTGGAAATACCGAGAAACGCCTGCTGCGGGATGATGGAAATCCTGCATTCAATTTAAGTTTTTACGTGATCAACAAGCGCGGCGAGTATGCTGGGGTGGCATTCTATGGCGACGGCAACAGAAAATTTGCACTGTGTAGTGAAAATGGGGCCGAGAGCTTGTCGATAGAGGGCCTACTTGGCTAGAAGCCGGCAGGCCCATGGAAGGGGATTTTACCGGTTGGTATCTTGTGCCGCAGGATCGAGTGGCGGATCAAGCGGTGGAGAACCGGCACCAAATCCAGATGGGCCGCCGCTTCTTGGACCTCCAGGCCCTCTGGGCCCACCGAATCCACGCTCTCTGCCGCGAAAGCCGTCTCTACCATCGCGGGGTCCGCGACGATTCAGAAATTCCAATGCCATCTGCCGCTCCTGTGTAGTGAGTGCATTCAGCAGCGCGATAGATTGTTCATGGGAGAGGGCCTGGTAGCGCAGGTTCACATCTCTGAGTTCGGCAAAGGCCCGGTTGATTGCTGCAGAGTCGAATTCCGGTGCTGCCATTAATTGATTCACCTGCCGTTGCGCGGCGAACATCTGTCCACGCATGGGGCCAATTTCCTCGGCACTGCGCTCACGAAAACTGGCAAGTTCGGTTCGTCTTTCCTCGCTGAGGTCACGCACTATCCAGCCCACATTGGGCGGAAACGGACGGCCGCTGAATTCTTGAAACCGGTAGGCTCGATAGCCTATGGCGCCAATGAAGAACAGATTCACGGCCACGGACACAAGCAAAGCAAACAGGATTAGTTTAGTTTTGTTCATGATAAGGGCACCTCTGAATAATACAGTAATGTCTCAGCGAGTTCTGAAGCGTTCAGTTGCAAGGCATACTTCGCCGGCAAAGCTTCCGCCCCTCACCCACATCCATGTAGGCGATGTCCTAAAACAGATTCTCGGTATAGTCATTGAGGGACAAGATGTAGAGCTCATCATCCCAGTACTCGAAACTTTCGCCTTGCAGGCCGACCCCGAAGTTGTAAAAATTACCAATGATGATGCCGAATATCAGTGGCAGGCAGGCGACCATGGCCGGTCGCCAAAATTGTTTGCCGGACTTGTCTGCGGGCAGCAACCACTCCAAAAATTGATCCAGTGGCGCAAGCTTGCGGGATGGCAATTGCTGATCGAGTACCCTGGCTTCCAGGCCAGGAAATTCCGGTACCGCAATCTGGTCCATCAGCATTTCCAATTCAAGTTGCCGATTAACCAGCTCTCTCGCCTCGCTGTTGTCGGCTATAAAATTCTCGCATTCCTCACGCATATCGACCGGCCAGCGCTCCGATGAGGAGCCATAGCTTTCAATTATTTTCCCAAACTCTTCAAGTGTCATTTTAATTCCTGCTGATGGGTTTTGATTTCTTCACCCCAAAGTGTGTTATCAATACTATTTTCAACTTCAGCAATTTTTTTGCGCAGGGAGCGTTTGGCCCTGGCTAACGTGGATTCGATGGCCTTCACCGAGACGTTCATGATAACAGCCGCTTCCTTGTTGGAAAAACCCTGGTAGTGACAGAGCATCAGCGCACTACGCTGGCTCTCCGGAAGTTCAACCATTGCTGCGGTCAGTTTCCTCAGTTTGTCGTCCTCATCGAGGTTTTCACTAATGCCGCCGGTGGATTTCCCCTGTAAGCCATCATACGATTCGAGGGCCTGGCCCCGATTGTCTTCTTCCTCTTCTAAATACGCCCTGGTTTGCACCCTGCTGTGTTTTCTCAGATAGTCAACACACAGATTGTGGGTGATGCGGTGCAGCCAGGTGGAGAGTTTCGCCTTGTCGGCCTGCCACCTGCAGGCATTGATCCAGAGTCTCAAAAACGTTTCCTGGGCAATGTCCTCGGTGTCTTTGTTGTTACCGAGTAGGCGAAAAGCGTAGTGACTGATAGGTTTCAGATGCCGTTTTACGAGGGTCTGATAGGCGGATTGATCACCCTCGCACACCGCCAACATCAATTCTTCATCAGTCATTACGCTCTGAAGTACACCTTTTCCATGCCGATATCAAGGGGTGTTGCCTTGTGGCTATCCTCCTTGTTGATCGCCCAGGTCAGCGTCGGGGCGCCGTCGACCCATGCGGCCGCCGCCAGGGCGACCCCGCTGTTGCCGGCGTAATTCGCTGCCGGTCAAGACGCCATTGTTATCGCTGTCCAGGTTGAGGAAATTCGCTTCCTGAAATTCATCGAGTGTGACGATCTTATCGTCATTCAGGTCCATCTCCTGGAATCGCTCAGTTGCGTGCTGAGTCATCATAGCCTGCATTTCGGCACGGCGCTCTGCATCGAACTCAGAAGGCGGGTTGTCGCCGCCCCGACCTCGCATGCCGCCCCTGCCTGGACCCGGCCTGGCATTCAGAAATTCATCGATGGTCAATACGCCGTCGCCATCACTATCGAGTCGGGCCAGGAGATCCGCCTGGCGTACTGCAAATTCTTCGAAGCTGATGTTGCCATCGCCATCTGTGTCCAGTGCAGACAGGCTGCGTTGACCACGCTCGGTCCCATCGGCAGCAAACGAGGTCGCGGCAAAACCCATAAATCCCAAGGCTAAAACCAATGGAATTTTGTTCATGCTAATTCTCCTTCAAAATTAGTTCTCAGTAAGCTTTACGTAGCGGCTCAAAATACCCGTCGTTGCGCGACACGATCTGCAGGTTTGCGGGGGCGGTGACAAACTTTGATTCACCTTGTAGACCGTGTAAGCTAGCTTGATATTGGTACATATGTCGGATTCTGACAATCATGGGTGAACAAATGAACAACTTTCAAGCGCGCATTAATCCTGTGACAAAGCTGGTGTTGTTATTGACCTCCTGGCTAATCGTAACGGCCGGCTATGCCCAGGAATACGTGATGGATCCAGATTGGCCCAAGCCCTTGCCTGATGGCATTGAGTGGGGTCAGGTTCCCAATGTCACCATCGATCGAGAGGGTTTTATCTACGCATTCCATCGTGCCGAACCGCCGGTACTGAAGTTTGATCCCGAGGGCAATCTGGTTGCCACCTTCGGCAGTGACTGGGTGGCAACGCCCCACGGATTTCGTGCGGCGCCGGACGGCACCTTGTGGGGTACCGATTACAATCGCCAGCTTGGCAATACAGTGACCAAGTTTGATACCGAGGGCCGGGTCCTGCTCAGGTTGGGTGCCCGTGGCTTTACCGGTACCGGGCCCAATACCTTCGACGGTCCAGCAGATTCGGCGGTGGCCAGTAATGGCGATATTTTTGTGGCCGATGGCCACTGGAATAATCGCATCGTCAAGTTCGATTTCCAAGGCAGATATCTCATGGAGTGGGGCCACAAGGGCACGGGCCCGGGGGAATTCGACCTGCCCCATACCATCGTCATCGACCGCAGAGGCCGGGTGCTGGTTGGCGATCGCTCCAATCATAGAATTCAGATCTTCGATCAAGAGGGCAATTACATTACCGAATGGGATCAGTTCGGCTGGCCCAGCGGACTATTTATCGATCAGAATGATATCCTCTACGTTGCCGATTATCAGAGTAAACGCGGCGTTACCTTCGGTTCTGCCGAGGATGGCACGATCATGGGCTTCATCCAGGGCTCGGAACCGGAAGGCGTAGTGGTGGATGCCGATGGCAATGTCTATACCGGTGAGGTTACCGGTGGTGAAGGCGGCGATGGCATGATCATGCGCAAATTCATCAAACAGTAGTGCCTGTATCAAGCAGCAGTGGGGGGTCTGAGCGCCCTGATTTGTAAGACCCGCCACTGTTAATCTGTTAGAATCCCGCCTCTTTTTAGCCTGTCGCCCAGCTTCCGCTATGGCATCAGTCACTGTGTCGGCAGCCGCCAAAGCCCGATAATTTCGGGTACTCAAGCCACTGTGCAGGCCTGAGACGCTTAGCAACTGAACGAGAAATGTATGGAACTAGCCGAAGAAAAACTGGGTGAACACCATCTTGACGAGAAAGAAGTCGTCGATGTAGTGGTGCGCTTTGCCGGTGATTCTGGTGATGGTATGCAGTTAACTGGTGGCAATTTCACCGAATCCACCGCCCTTTATGGTAACGACTTATCAACCTTTCCCGATTTTCCCGCCGAGATTCGTGCGCCCGTAGGCTCCACCTTCGGTGTCTCTGCCTTCCAGATTTATTTTGGCATGGAGGATGTCACTACTGCCGGTGATGCCCTCGATGTGCTCGTTGCCATGAATCCGGCGGCGTTGGTGACCAATGTGGGGAATCTGGTGGAGGGCGGTCTGCTTATCGTCGACAGCGGCGCCTTCACTGCCAAGAATCTGGCCAAGGCAAAATATCAATCCAATCCCCTAGAAGACGGTGCGTTGGACGCCTTTAGAGTGCTCGACATCAATATCTCCAAGCACGTGCTTGCCGCGGTGGCAGCGTTTGGCATCGGTCACAAGGCGGGGCTGCGTTGCAAGAATATGTGGACCCTGGGATTGGTACTCTGGTTATTCGATCGGGATCGCAAGGCGACCATCGAAAACTTGAAAACGAAATTTGCCAATAAACCCGAAATTGCCGAAGCAAACATCGCCGCTCTGAATGCCGGCCACGCCTATGGTGAAACTGCGGAATTGCCTGTCGGCATCCACATTTATAAAGTCCCCAAAGCGAAAGTTGCACCTGGCACCTATCGAAACGTAACCGGAAGTACGGCGCTGGCCTGGGGTCTGATTGCGGGTTCCAAGCTGGCACATATCGAAATGCTGTTTGCTAGTTACCCTATTACCCCGGCATCGAATCTGTTGCACGAACTGGTTAACCGCAAGGAATTTGATATCAATACCTTCCAGGCGGAAGACGAGATTGCAGCAGTGTGTGCGGCTATCGGTGCTTCCTTTGCAGGCTCACTGGGTGTGACCTCCAGTGCCGGCCCCGGCATCGCGCTTAAGGCCGAAGGCATTGCCCTGGCGGTCGCCACGGAATTGCCCCTCGTCGTCGTCAATACCCAGCGAGGGGGGCCGTCCACCGGCCTGCCCACGAAGACTGAACAATCGGATCTCAATATGGCATTGTGCGGTCGCCACGCCGATACTCCTGTCCCGGTAATTGCCACCTCGACGTCTACCGATTGTTTCGAGGTGGCAATCGAAGCGGTTCGCCTCGCCACCAAGTATATGACACCGGTAATGCTATTATCAGACGGTTACTTGGCGAACGCGGCCGAGCCATGGAAAATTCCCGAGGTAGATTCGCTGACGCCATTTCCGGTGCAGCATTACACTGATGCCAAGGACTTCAAACCATCGCTGCGTGACGACAGCACCCACGCGCGGGTGTGGGCGAAACCGGGTACGCCGGGTCTGGAACATCGTATCGGTGGTATCGAGCGCAGTTTCGAGACCGGGGACATCTCCTACGATCCAGACAACCACCAGAAGATGACGCAACTCCGCCAGGCCAAGATTGCGGCAATTGCCGATGACATTCCACTTCAAGAAGTCGTTCTGGGTAGTGAATCTGGTAAGCTGGCTGTGGTGGGCTGGGGGTCGACTTTTGGTGCAATTCACCAGGCGGTGAAGCGCGCTCGCGGTGAAGGCCTGGATGTCTCACATATTCAAGTTCGTTATTTGTCACCCCTGCCGAAGAACCTCGGTGAGCTGTTGCATAATTTCGAGAAGATAATAGTGCCGGAGATGAACACCGGCCAGTTTATCAACTTAATTCGTGCCGAATATCTAATAGACGCCGATGGTCTTAACAAGGTGGCGGGTCAACCCTTCAAGATTGGTGAAATTTTGGCGGCGATTCACGAAGAATTTGCCGTCCTCGGGAGGCAGCCATGAATCAGGCCGCAATCAAACTCACGCTCAAAGACTACACTTCGAATCAAGAGGTGAGGTGGTGTCCTGGCTGCGGCGACTACGCCATTCTGAAGACGATCCAGAAGTTAATGCCGGAGTTGGACCGGCCGAAGGAAAACCACGTGTTTATTTCCGGCATCGGTTGCGCCTCGCGTTTTCCCTACTATATGAACACCTATGGCTTTCATACCATCCATGGGCGTGCGCCGCCGATCGCCACGGGTGTGAAGCTGGCCAATCCTGATCTGGATGTCTGGGTAATAACCGGCGACGGTGATGGCTTCAGTATCGGTGGTAATCACATGCTGCATGTGCTGCGTCGCAATGTAGATCTACAGATTTTGCTATTTAATAATGAAATCTACGGTCTTACTAAGGGACAGTACTCGCCAACATCTCGGGCAGGGACTCGTTCGCCGTCTTCGCCGAAGGGCTCCATAGATTTTCCGCTGGCACCCTGTGAAGTTGCTTTGGGGTCAGGTGGCACCTTTATTGCCCGCTCGATTGACACCGAAGCGAAGCACTTGTCGGCAGTGGTCAGGCGAGCCTACGATCACAAGGGGGCATCCTTCGTGGAAATTTTGCAGAACTGCCCTATATACAACGACGGAATTTTTGAGCAGGTAAAAGACAAGAAGATTTCTGCCGATTTCAAGGTGGAGTTAGAACATGGTGAGCCCCTGGTATTTGGCAAAGAGCGGGAAAAAGGCGTACGCCTGAACCGACAAAGGCTCACTCTGGAGGTAATCGATTTGAACAGCGGTGACGCCGATGGGGTGCTCATTCATGATGAGACCAACAAGGTGTTGGCGCAGATGTTAGCCACCATGTCCGCTCCGGAACTGCCTGTTGCTGTCGGGGTCATCTATCGAGAGGACAGGGCGACTTACGATGAGGTTTCGCGGCAGCAAGTGGCCCTAGCGCGGAACCCCAGCACATCCCTGCAGGAATTGTTGCATAGCGGCCATACCTGGGTAGTAGAATAGACGCCGGCGCTGTGACCGCCTTTCTGGATACCAAATATTATGCTCCGTTAACTAGTGAAAGCGGATTTGGAGTAGACTTGACTTATGAAATTGCGGCAGCTAAAGCGTAGAAAATTTCTCAGCATGGGGCTGACTGGGATGAGCCTGTTCGCGGCCGGTGGACTGTCGCGCTATCAGCAAGCGAGCGCCGGCGATGGTGGGCTTGCGCCATTTTATAGCCTTAACAATATCGGTGCACTACTGACGGCGGATGAAAATGGTGTGATGTTACCGCCGGGATTCAGATCGCGGGTGGTGGCTCGATCCGGCGAAGCGCCAGCAGGTCTGCCCGGTTATACCTGGCATTCAGCCCCGGACGGTGGCGCCTGTTTTGCTACCGATGATGGCGGTTGGGTGTATACATCGAACAGCGAGATGCGCAGCAATGGCGGCGGTGTTGGCGCCTTGCGATTCAATGCCAATGCCGAAGTGATAGATGCTTATTCGATACTGAGACACACATCGATCAATTGCGCCGGTGGTCCAACCCCTTGGGGCACCTGGCTGTCCTGCGAAGAGTTTTCCCGGGGTCAGGTCTACGAATGCGATCCCATGGGCGTCGAAGCGGCGGTGGTGAGACCGGCCCTGGGCTCATTCGAGCACGAGGCGGTGGCAGTGGACACGAAAAATCAGTGCCTATATCTAACCGAGGACGCACCGAATGGCGGCTTCTACCGGTTTCGGTCGGCCAATGGCTTCCCCGATCTGACGCAGGGCACACTGGAAATCGCTTCGGTTGAGCGGAATCAGGACCAATTTTTCGTGCTCTGGCGCCCGGTCCCCGATCCCCTGGCAAAGCAAACCTCGACTTTTAGCCAGGTGCCCGATGCCTTTGGTTTTCGAGGCGCTGAAGGCATCGCTCTGCACGATGGCAAAGCCTATTTCACTACCAAGCACGATAACCGGGTCTGGACCTACGACATCGATAGTCAGCAATTGGAGGTGATCTACGATGTTGCAACCAGCGCCAATCCGATCTTGTCTGGCGTCGACAACGTGGTTATCACCCCTGCTGGCGATGTGCTGGTTGCCGAAGATGGTGGCAATATGCAATTGGTGGTCTTGACCCCTGCTAACAAAATTATCCCGATCTTGCAGATTATAGGTCACGAACGCTCTGAAATTACCGGCCCGGCCTTCGATCCTTCCTATCAGCGCCTCTACTTCAGCTCCCAACGCGGCACGCTCGGTCGTAGTGAAGGTGGCATCACCTACGAGATCAGTTTTCAGACAGCCGCTTGAAATAATAGTCGTGGTTAATGTTGAATTGCTGCAGTCTATCTCCATACTGTTGGACATGGAGAAAGCATTATGAGTGAAGGTCTGCTACTGCAATATTCGTTTCTTGGTGGCTTGCTGATATTTGTCTGGGCGACGGTGAAGCTTGTTGCCTGGTTAAAAACCAGGAAGAATAATATACCGCTGTGGACCACGGTCTTCGAAGGGCTCACTCAGGGCGCCATCAATCTTGATCATCTCAAAGAGCCGGAAATCCACATAGAGAAAAAGTCCCGTCGCCAGGGTGAGGACTATGAAAACAGGAAGTTTCCGGAAATCTAGCCGCGCCGCCGTGGTAACTGACAAGGCCTGGGCCCGGAAGATCAACGAGTTCGAAGGGCCCTGATCCCGGGCATGGAAATCAAGGTTTTCGATGAAGACGAAGGCCTGGAGGCAGAAATCTGGCTGGCCGCCCAGACTGGAGAATTTCCACGGGAACCTTTAACCACAGTTTTTCTTGAATACTCTCCTGATAAACAGTCAAGTGATTAACATCTGAGTCGTGGATCGGCCCTTGCTTTGGAGGCCTCCGTCGGCTTCTAATTGATCTTTGCTGGAGGAATACGCATGGAAATAATCAGCAACGCAGTAAGCAAGTCGAGTCGGTGGCTATTCTTGCTGGGATGGATTCCTACCTTCTTTCTCCTGGCTTATTGGGTCGCGCAGCCAGACTCGGTTAGCGCAGCAGCAGCGCGTAAACCAATCATGGTCTCGCGGATTTATACCGGGGCCGACGGTCAAACCCATGTGGAAGAATATGAGGTGCCGCTGACCCCGCAAAGAGACGGTTCGTCTACCGAGCTTGCGGAAATTCTACGCGTTGAAAGTTTCCAGTTTAGGCGTACTTCACCGGATTATTTTATCGACTGGCACAACGCGCCGCGTCGGCAATATGTCATTACCCTGAGCGGGGAAAGCGAGGTGGAGTTTGGCGATGGCACCAAGCTTCGACTCTACCCCGGTCACATCCTGTTGGCAGAAGACACCACCGGACAGGGTCATATTTCACGCGCGCTAGGAGATGAGGATCGCATATCGATTTTTATACCGCTCGATTGAAATAATGAGGATCGAGAGATAGCCGGTTACTTCCGCTTCAGGCTAAGCTCAAGCGCTTGGGAGTGCTCTCCACTTTCCATGATTTGCTGTCCAGCCAGAGCAATGCCCGGTGTTATTCCGACGCCGTACTATTTTCTCCTTGAATAATGCCCATAACAGCGTAGTTTGACTAAATCATCATGCTCTGGATGCCTTTAATAAATCAAGATGGGGGATTAAATGAATAATCGAGTCCTAGCCGCACTAAGCTTGGCCATATTGAGCTTGTCGATCGTGCCGGCGCTGATCGCACAGGCATCTGATATTCCGCGTACCGAGTATGGCGTACCCGATTTCCAGGGCACCTATACCTACAGAACCCTGACGCCATTGAATCGCCCGAGGGAGCTGGCCGACAAGGCAGTTCTGACGGAGGCGGAAGCGATAGAATGGCAGAAGTATGAGAATCGTCGGCAGAACCGGGATCTCATTATCGACTCGGTGGGTGGGGCCCAGTATCCACCGGGTGTTATCTCCTATAATGAATTTTGGTACGAGCGCGGCATCGAGACCGTGGCCGATCGCAGAACTTCGGTCATTTATGACCCAGCCAATGGCAGGGAGCCACTGATCAATGCCGCCGGACGTCAACGCCGTAGCGAAGTGGCCGAGGCCAGGAATCTAAGTATCGGACCGGAAGGACGTACGCTACAGGATCGCTGTCTGATGAGTGGGCGCACCGGCCCGCCCATGGTATCTGGCTCCTACAACAACAATATGCAGCTGGTACAGACTAAAGATCACATCGTCATCCTCAGCGAAATGATTCACTACGCACGAATCATCAGGCTGGATAGCGAGCATAGCACTCGCCAACTCAAGTGGGCCGGTGATTCCGTCGCCCACTGGGAAGGCGACACTCTGGTGATTAACACCGAGAATTTTTACTATCACACCGGCTGGCGAGGGACTTCGGCCAGTCTGAAGGTAGAAGAGCGCATCAGCTGGGCCGACGAAAATACCCTGGGCTACGATTTCACCGTTGAAGATCCCCTGTCCTGGGATGTCAGCTGGTCGGGGAAATTGCCCATGCGCCGCATCGAAGACCCAATCTATGAATACGCCTGCCATGAAGGCAATCATGGCCTCCCCGGTATTCTGGCTGGCTGGCGCCGCTATGAGTCCATGGGGATGAACGGCGACGGCACGGCCAAGGCTGAAGACTAAGGTCGATTCTTGCTGAGTAGCGCTCGTGACAGTCGATGCAACATGCAAGACCTGACCCCAGGATCACAGTTAGAAATTGGCATAGGACGCATTTAATATTTTATTCCGGATTATGCGCATTGCCTTCCAGGCCAGTGCCAGTACGCTCGCTATATTATTAATTGGTGAGA
>PCCP01000024.1 GCA_002731775.1 Gammaproteobacteria bacterium | reverse complement strand
GAAGATTCTTTTTCTGGATAGTAGAAATAAGCGATTAAGGGAAGTGAAAGATTTTTTCGTTGGCCTTATTGATAATGGTTTGATGGTTCACCCTAAACCTCCCATCACTCTGGAATCTTTGCTTTTGTCTTCCTGGCTTGTAACGGATCAGTGGTTACCGCATCTGGATATGTATGACATTTCCGCAACTGATGAAAAAGCTATAAGTGAGGGTGCCGTGTTGATCCAGAATATTTTTCGGCCATTTTTCACAGAGAAAGCACTTACCGAGCTGGAGAAAATGGATGCCGCCGTTAGTAATTGATGGAAGGATTGTCGCCGGGATAGATCACTCCGGCGAGGCGCATTCCCTTTTCGGAGGTGCATTCCAGCGAGTGAATTTGTTTACGGGGTAAGAACATTATGTCCCCTGAAACCACCTTTGTTTTCCAATCTTCTGTCCACATTACTCCTTCACCTTCCAGAATAACCAGCGTTTCTTCGTACAGGTGACGGTGCATTGCAGCTTTGGATTGGGGGATATCCCCGATGAATTCGGTTAGTACTTTTGAGCCGACTTCCTTGCCCACCAGAATCTGGAAAAACCGGTCTCCCATACTCTGGGCATTAGCTTCATCTATACTGACTACTCGATTTACTGCAGTTAAATCAAAATTGTCAGGCATGGCACTCAATGTTCTTAGGCCATTTCCTTCGGGGCAGATCGTTGCATAAATTTCCAATGGTTTGTCCGAGGTGGTTATCAGACAAAATGCCTCGCCTGCTTTTACGTAAATTCCTGCGTGCTTTGACAGCTGAAACGCTTGCCCTGAAATTACAATTTCGCCTTTACCAGCCCTTACCAACATAGCAATCTCGCTGTCGCCGAATGAAACTATCGGGGACGTGCCAACTGCTTGTTGTAGATAATACTGTGATTGATATTGTGCACCCATTTGTTCACTGATGAGCACGCACCAGGCCAGAGATCCTGTAGTGCTTAGTTCGTGGTCGGCTGGATTGCTTACGTAACACTTGTTGTTGAGGGTTGCTATGGGGTTAGTTGCATTCCGCGTGATCATGTTGGTAAGTTTTGCTGATTCGTTGTCAAGCTCTTCCAATGCATAAGTATCAAGCAGATTGTTGTGCGTGCCGTCGCAAAACGGTTGGTCTCCGGTTTGCTTGCAGCCACAAAATAACACCTCTTCGTCTGCGTCTTTTGCAATGTACTTAATGGGCAGAAAGTTTGAGCCCTTATGGGATCCGTCGCAAAATGGTTGCTTAGAGCTCCGTCCGCAACTACACCAGAAGTAAGCCTTGCCTTCTTCCAATTCACAATAGTAGGGTTTGTATCTGGCTATATGTGCTTTGTCCATTGCGCTGTTATTGGTTCAGGCTCTTGCTTTTCAGAGCAAAAAATTCAGCGAGCTTGTCCATTGCCAACTCCAGACGATCGTATGGTTCTGCACCAAAACAGATACGCAGGTGCCCCTCTCCGCAGTCGCCATAAAAACTACCGGCTTCGCAGGCTACGTGAGTCTTTTCCAGAATCTCCTCTGTTAGCTCTTTGGTGGGTATGCCAAAGGTACTGACGTTGGGAAACGCATAGATGGATGCTTCGGGGAGATTGCAAGACACATTAGACATAGCTGCCAGACGTGAACACACAAGATCCCTGCGGGGCAAATCTTGTGCGACCATGTCCTGAACACATTTCTGATCTCCGGTTATTGCCGCGAAACCGCCTTCCTGAATAAATACGTTGACGTGAGCCATGTCGTTCATACTGACCTTCGGTAAATCTTTCATAAACTTTTCACATGCAACGGCGTAACCCATGCGCCAACCGTCCATAGCGTAGCCCTTGGTGAAGGCAAACAGGCTGATTGTGCGTTCATACATTCCCGGAAGTGAGGCGAGACTGGTGTGTGCACTATTGTCGTAAATAATTTGTTCGTAAACTTCGTCACAAATAACCAGAAGGTCATGTTTTATGGCAATCGCCGCCAGCTCTTCCAGTTCAGGCCGGGTAAAAACGCAGCCTGTTGGGTTTGTTGGGTTAACCAGTATGATCATTCTGGTCTTATCAGTTACGCTGGATTCGATCGCTTCTGCGTCCAGTTGGTAACCTTTTTTAGCATCGAGCGGTACTACTATTATTTTCCCTCCTGCTAATTCAACTTTGTTAAAATGTTGGGGGTAGTAAGGGCCTAAAACTATTACTTCATCACCCGGGTCGATGGCAGTAATACAGGTAATAAATGCGCCCTGGGTTAGGCCGCTGGTAATCAAAATTTCGTCCGGTTCGGCTGTTATATTATTGGTTGCTTTAAGCTTTTCGGATAAGGCTTGTCGAAATTTCAAGGTGCCAGGAAATTCCCCGTAATGCACCAACCCGTCGTCCAGTGCTTGTTTTGTGGCGTCTTTGATATGTTGCGGAGTATCAAAACTCGGTCTGCCTACTTCCAGATGAATTACATCAATACCCTGTTCCACCATGGACATGGCTTTTTCATAGATACCAAAACTTTTTGGCGAAGTGTTTGAGAGCCGATCTGCAGGCCATTTCATCAATTTTCCCTTACCTAACAATAGTCGATTCTTATTTCGTGGTTCCGTTCTATGTAGGCAAGTATAGACGAATGTTAGAAGTGAAATGCCTGGCATTTAGGTAATCTGCCCTAAAACAGTTTGTGCAATATGGGTAAATTCGAGCACTATCTGGTTCATGGTAAACAAACAAAATAATTTTGCCAAGACCTTTGGTCCTGGCTTATTGCTCGCTGGAATATCAGCGGGCACCTCTCATTTTGGCTAGTTAGGAGATACTGTGTTTTTGCAGTCTCACATACACGCAATGGTTGCTGTGGTTGGTGCTACCAGGGAAACATTGCACTCCGGGCTCTGGGGCTGGTTACCGGAGCCTGTTTTACTGGGATTACTGAATATACGTCTGAAACCATTCGCCATGATGCAAACATACAGGCGTGGAATAAAAAACCTGGCCTATGCATCTGATGCAGGGGTATATCGTTGGGGAGACAATGCGAAGGATCTTTTTGAGTTCTCAAAGCGAGGAATGACACCAACCGATGCTATAAAAGCCGCGACGGTAAACGCTGCTCGTATGCTTGGTTTGGAAAGGGAAATTGGTTCTATCGCGGTTGAGAAAGCTGCTGATATTATAGCAACCACAGGTGGTCCGTTGGAAGATATTACCCGGCTCGGACAAATCCGCTTTGTGATGCGTGCTGGAATTGTCTATAGATCAGAAACGAGTAACTAGGCGCATTAAACGATGGTGAAAGAGGAATGAAGCTTAAGTGACGACTCAGGAAAATACCCAACATACTCAATGGAGCTCGCGCTCTGCGTTTCTTATGGCGACTATTGGCGCTGCGGTCGGGCTTGGTAATTTGTGGCGCTTCCCCTACATTGCGGGAGAAAATGGTGGAGGGGCTTTTGTACTTGTATATCTTGCCTGTTTAGTTTTGGTCGCGATCCCTATTGTCGTTGCTGAGATGACAATAGGTCGAATGGGCCAACGCAGCCCGGTAAACACTATTAGTCGACTCATTCCGAAACACCGATCTCGTTTATAGATGCTGATCGGTTGGTTGAGTGTCTTTATACCCCTAATAGGCTTGAGTTATTACAGTGTTGTTGCGGGTTGGGAGCTGGAATATATAGTTGCTACAGCGGATATTAGTCGGGCTGTGACAGATGCCAACGGTTCCAGCAACATGTTTAATGCATTGTTGGCTTCGCGCTTGCGCATGCTGTTTTTGCATCCGGTTTTTATTGCGTTTGCAGCGATTGTTGTCAGTCGGGGTGTGTATAAAGGCATTGAAGTAATCTCAAGAATAATGATGCCAGCGCTGGGAATAGGGAGAAAACCATGAGAATCAGTAGCGTCGTGCGCCGGGCCGCACAGGTAAATGCGGATGCCTTGGCTTCGGAATATTTGGATCGTCGCCAAACCTGGCGCGAATTCGAAGATAAAGTCGGCCGGTTTGCTGCTGGTTTGCGCCACCTTGGTATCGAAGACCTGGATCGGGTCGCAATGCTGGCGTTGAACAGCGACCGCTGTCCATCGGATTTTCTACTGCGTTGTTAGTAATCTCGCTGAGTCCAGTCATACAGTATTCCCATTGCATCGCCGCGCTGTTGCTCGGCTATTTCGTAAGCTTTTTCGCACTCTTCAGGCGTGAATTCGTGAGTGATCAAACCGTCAAGACCAAAGCGATTGGCGGCAACGAGATCGAAGAATTCCTTATCGATACGTCGCTGAGTCCAGCCATCTCGATCATGGCTATCGTGCGTTGCCTGAATCGTCAGACCCTTTAGCATCAGGTCAGATGTTAGATGCTGCCGATCCGGGTAACCCGTATCGCCGAGCAAGATCACCGTGCCAAATTTCGCCGCAGCACCAAGCGCATGTGCAAATGCGGCCGGATTGCCCGTTGTATCGATCACTACAGACGGACCTCTACCGTCGTCTATCGCAGCTATCGTGTCCTTGTGATCCTTGATGTCGCCTGCGAGCGTCGCCCTCGCGCCGCCACGCGTCGCATGTTCAAGTCGTTTTTCCGAGAGATCGGCAACCGTCAGAGACTTGACTCCGGCTGCTGACGCCCAGCGGATCGCCATCTGACCGACCGGGCCCGCGCCAATAATCAGCACGCTAGTCCCATAGCGAAATTCCGCCGCCCACGCGGCGCGAAACGCGGTTTTGGCAAGGCCGCACCAGCAGGCATTCTTTTTGTCGATACCCGGTGGCACCAATGACAGGTTCTCCGCTGCCAATACCTGGTGTGAACCGTGTGCCATGCGCATGAAAACAATATCGCCGCGCGAGAACTCATCTACTGCTGCACCGGTTTGTTCAACGGTGGCGATTGCCTGAACACCCGTTTTTAGTTGCGGGAAAGAAAACCACTGGGCGAAATGCGTACCTGGATCGTATTTCTGATGGAGTATGGTCGTTTCTGTGCCGATGCTCATAACACTGTAAATCGTTCGCACCCGGACATCGTTCGCACCCATATCCGGTAGCTCGAACGCTTCCAGTCTTGTCTGTCCCTTTTTCGGGAATACGATCCTTTCTGGCACTGAGGTCACCGAATTGATTTATATATAAACTTATTTTACCTTAGACCGAATGGGTTACCAGTTACGAGCGTGGGTCGCTTGCTTGATGCAGGTGTTTCATCGGAGGGGCTGATATTGGCGCAAGTGAGTAGACGAGCCGCAGTAACTGGTGCGGCT
This sequence comes from Gammaproteobacteria bacterium, assembly GCA_002731775.1. Lineage (GTDB taxonomy): Bacteria > Pseudomonadota > Gammaproteobacteria > Pseudomonadales > Pseudohongiellaceae > UBA9145. Next base: position 5,894 of record PCCP01000024.1, on the reverse strand, counting down.
TCGGGAATTGGCAAGGCGACCGCAAAACGACTGATTGCCGAAGGCTTGGCGGTCATTGTTGCCGATATTAATGAAGTTGCCGTAGCCAATACCGTTGAGGAACTTATTGCGGGCGGAGGACAGGCGAAAGCCTGTATCATGGACGTGTCTGACAGCGCGGAGTGTGAGCGTCTCGGTACCGAATTCGGCGAGATCGACATCCTCATTGCGAATGCGGGCATTCAAACCACCGGCACTGTTACTGATACGGATGATGATACCTGGAACCAGGTTCTGGGCGTGAATCTAAAAGGTGTCGCCAATTGTTGCCGCGCGGTTCTGCCGGGCATGTCGCGACGCAAGGCGGGCGCCATAGTTGTCGTATCGTCTAACAATGCTATCTGTGGCGCGCCGGGTATGGCGGCATACGATGCGAGCAAAGCAGGTGTCCTCGGGCTGATGCGAAGCATGGCGATTGAGTATGGAGCCAGGGGCATACGTGTTAATGCGATATGCCCTGGAACAACGATCACTGACTACCATATCGATCGCTTCGCCAAACAGGGAATTACCGAGGCGCAACTTTACGAAATGACGTCCGCTGGCGGATTGCTCAACCGGGCGGCAGCACCGGAGGAGATCGCGAACGCGATTTGGTTCCTGGTAAGCGATCAGGCCTCGTACATCACAGGAGAAACCCTCATCGTGGATGGTGGCGGCTCACTCGCCGGAGGGCACTAGTAGCTATGAGCAGCTCACCCGTCAAGCTGGGAATTCTCGGTACCGGGAACATTGCGAACGCCTTTGCGGAGGGTCTTACCCACGCTGCAAATATTGAGCTCGTCGCCGTTGCCTCACGGACTCAGGCGGCCGCAATCGCATTCGCACAAAAACACGATGTCGCGAAGAAGTATTCCACATACGCTGACTTGGCGGCTGACCCGGAGATTGAACTGGTTTATCTTGCGACGCCGCATGTGCGGCACCGTGACGACAGTGTTATGTGTCTGCAAGCGGGCAAGGGCGTTCTTTGCGAGAAACCGTTCAGCATCAATGCGAAAGAAGCGAAAGAAGTCATCGACCTGGCTCGTGAACGAAACGTCTTCCTGATGGAGGCGATGTGGACGCGCTTTCTACCGTCCTTTGTAAAACTACGGGAGATGCTTGTGAACGGCGTCATCGGTGATGTGCAGTTGATACTTGCCGGCGGTGCGTTTCAGCCGGACTGCGATCCCGACTATTACCTCCTGCGGCCGGAGCTGGGTGGCGGGGTATTGCTGGACGCAGGCGTTTATCCTGTTTCCGTTGCATCAATGGTTCTCGGTGCACCCACACAAATAAAGGCGTGCGGAACTGTTGGTGAGCACAATGTTGATGATCAGGATGCGATTTTGTTGCAGCATGATGGCGGCGCGACGGCGATTTTGTACGTATCGATGAAGGCCTCGGCATCTCCTGACATTACTCTCCTTGGCAGTCGTGGTCGTATCTACGTGCACGCACCTATGTTCGCCCCGGCAAAGATTCATCTGCAAGTCTACGGCGAAAATGTTCAAGAATTCGAATTGCCATTCGAGGGCAATGGATACCATTACCAGGCGATCGCAGCGGCGCAGGCGATTCGCAACGGCGATACAGAGTCCAGTGTCATGCCCCTCGAGGAAACATTAACAATCATGCAGACGCTGGATTGTGTTCGCGATCAGGTCGGCATGCTTTACCCAATGGAGAAATAGATGGCAGTTGTTGTGATAACGGGCTCAAACAGCGGCTTCGGCCGTGAGGCCGCCCTGGAATTTGCACGTAACGGTGACACAGTTGTCGCGACGATGCGCAATACGGACAAAGCAGAATCATTAAGAGAGGCCGCGCGGAAGGAAGATCTGAACATCAGCGTTCTCGGCCTTGATGTAACCGATCCTGAGTCCTTTGCACAATTCGGTGCCAAGGTTGTTGCGAAGTTCGGGTCTGTCGACGTACTCATCAACAATGCCGGCATCCTGCGTCCTGGCGCGCTTGAAGACCTGGATGAGGCGAAGCTGAGGCTTGTCATGGAGACAAATTTCTTCGGGCCGATGCTGCTGACAAGAGCTGTCTTGCCGCAAATGAGGAAGCAGGGCAGCGGTCATATCATTATGGTCAGTTCGTTGTCGGGAATCGCCGGACTGCCGGGGGACGTGGCGTATACGGCCAGCAAGTTCGCGCTCGAAGGCGCTACTGAAGCGTTGCGACATGAAGTCGATCGATGGGGTATTCATTTGTCCCTGATTCAGGCCGGCATGTACTCAACTCAAATTTTTCCGAGCCGGGACGATGAGGTCCTACCGGACGATTATCCGGCAGATTCGCCGTACCGCATTCTGGTTGAAACCAAACTGCGTGGTATTTACGAGTCGCTACAAGGTGCATTTGATCCAGCAGATGTAGCCAGGCTCATGGTCAGAATTGCAGCGTCCGATGGCAGCCAGTTACGCTGGCCCGCCGATGCCGTGGCCGAGACAGTGCTGAAAAAAGTGTTTGCACAGGATGATGCCGGGCGTGATGCCTTTCTTCGCGATGTGTCGGAAACACAGTGGTGGAGTAATGGGCAGGACGCGCCAACCGGCCGAGAATCAGTGTGACCAGGCTCGCGCATGTTTGTATTGAGACGCAGGATCTCGAAAAGACGGAGGCGTTTTATCACAAGCTTGGTCTCAGGAGGCAATTCGACTTCGAGAACAAGGATGGTCTGCTCGTGGGCTTCTACCTGGCCTTCGAAAACGAGTCCTTTGTCGAGGTCATATTGAACCGCAAGCCGCAGTCGGAAGGTGTCATTAAACACTTCGCAATTGAAACAGATGATATCGACCAGGCTCGTGCGTTGGCTATTGAGGGCGGTATCGAAGTTAGCGAGAAGAAGTTTAGCGGCGATCGATTATGGATGTTCACCTGTCATGACCCGAACGGCATCTTCATTGAAGTCATGCAGTACACGGATGAGAGCATGCAACGCACAGGCGGTGTGTGCGAGGTCGATTACATACCCTGATGACAGGCCTTAACCGAGAAACTTGAAGACAGCACCGCTGCTGATACCTATTTGCGATCGCAGGGTATTATCCCGCGCCCAGCCGGTGGCTCGGATCAGTTTTTGCGTATTGCCATTGGTCTCGATATCGAGAATTAGGCAGTGCTGGCCGCACTTGGTGCCTATATGCAAGCATAGACCATAGCCGACTGCCCCGACCTGCAGCGTGCTAGACTGAGACTATGGCTTCTTTCGAAGAACAATTCTATCTGGAAGACCCGACCCGTTTGCAGGCGCTGTGGCGCGATGTAAAGTTGCTGTGGTGGTTAGCGGTACGCGCGTTAATGTGGATGAGTAAAGGTGTCTTGGTGCGTCGTGTTTATCGCAAGGCGCAAGTCTCTGGCGAACCGTTGCTGCTTGAAGATCAGTTTCCCGACTAGTCTTATGAAGAAAAAATTCCCTTCACCGAAGCTGCCGTTTGCTTATCGCCACAAGCCCGTGTCAGGTAATACTATTAATGGACTTGGAGAGACCACGCTACGCCGCGCTACCCAGATATTTCACGGCTCGGGCGCCCGGAAGCTGGAGTGGGCGCGGTTGGAAATATTTTTCGCGCTTATCAATCCCTTCAAAGTCTACTGGCTCAACCTGCTCAATCGCTGGCTGTTGCGCAATGCCGACGGACCTATTGCGGCTGTGCAGCAACCGGTGGTCGATGCGCGACAAAAGTCGCAGGAGATAAAGGCGCTGGCGCTGGAGCTTGGCGCTGGAGTGGTAGGTATAACCCATCTTTCTGAGCAAGCACTGTATAAGGGTACAAACCCTCAATATGCTCGTGCCATCGTGGTGTTGTTGCCAATGGACAACGAGGAAATGGCTTACGTCACTACCAATAGGGCTGGCACTGAAACGATGCGTGCCTATATGGAGATAACGCGCACTGTTATTGCGCTCTCGCAACGTATTCGGAGCATGGGCTGGCGCGCACGGGCCTACTGTGAAGGTGCTGACTTACTACACATCCCGCTGGCAATTGAAGCGGGGCTGGGGCAGCTGGGCAAGCATGGCTCTTTGATCTGCAAGGAATATGGCTCGGGCATGCGTATCGCTACGGTGTTAACGGATATGCCGCTGGCTGAGGATAAGCCGGTGGATATTGCCGTGGACGATCTTTGTGTTGGCTGTCGGCGCTGCACCATAGATTGCCCGGTAGATGCCATCGGTGATCGCAAGCAGACCGTGCGCGGTGTGGAAAAATGGTATGTGGACTTTGACAAATGCGCACCGTATTTCGCCCATACCGTGGGCTGCGGGATTTGTATCGAGGTCTGTCCATGGACCAAACCGGGTCGCGGCCCAGGTTTGTTGGAAAAGTTGCTGTCTAAACGGCCGGGGTAGATTATCACTGTCGTCTGGAGCTAGCCGGCTCTGGTTAACCCAATACGTTGAACAGGAAAACGCAGGTCACGGCTATGGGTGCCAGCAACCTGGTAGAAAGTTGCCAGGCGCGCCAGGCGAAATCCGACTTGATGCCAATATCCTGACGCATGCGCACGCTATTGATCGCCCAGCCAGCCATTAGCGCGATCAGTAATGCGTTGAAGGGCAGCATGAAGTTGGATACCACGTAGTCGAGAATCGAGAACACGGTAAGCCCGCGGAGCTGCTCAATCATGTCCAGCGGGGTGAAGTCTTTCCAGATATTGAATGAGAAGACGGCGGCAAGGCCCAGTACCCAGACCAGTGCTCCGGTTAGTAGAGCGGCCTTGGGGCGGCTCAGGGTTTTACGTTCTTCTGCCCAGGACACGAAGGGCTCCATCATTCCAAGCCCGGAGGTGAAGGCGGCCAGGAATACCAGCAGGAAAAACAGTGCAGCGACGAATTGCCCTGCGGGCATGACGCTGAATGCCAAAGGCAAGGTGGCGAAGATCAGGCCTGGGCCTTCGCCGGCATCAAGGCCGGAGCCGAAAACGATGGGGAATATGACCAGCCCGGCCAACAGGGCAGCAAACGTATCGGCCAGGCCTATTGCCCAGGCTGCCTGGGGAATAGATATATCGTCGGACAAATAGGCACCATAGGCAAGCAGGGCGCCGGTTCCCACCGCGATGGAGAACAGTGACTGGCCCAGGGCTATCAATATGCCGTTGGCGCTGAGTTTTGAAAAATCGGTATTGAACATAAAGTCCCAGGCGCGGTCACTGTCACCGACGATATTGGAATAGATGGCGAGGGAAAACAGCAGCGCAAATAGAGCCGGCATCATGAATTTGGCTATCTGTTCTATACCCCTACTGAGACCGCTACCAACAACGATGGCGACTGATATCACCATTATGCTGAGAGAGGCGATCATGCGGAGGGGAGAGGCCAGCACGTTGGCGAACAGCTTTCCCGCTCGATCCGCGTCGGCATCTACAAAGGCACCGCTGGCGGCCTGCAGCAAATAATCCAGCGACCAACCGCCTACCACCGAGTAAAAGCCGAGTGCCAATAGTGGCGCCAACACACTCATCCAGCCGATAATTTGCCAGCGACTGTGGCCGCTCTCCTCGGCAGAAATTGCAGCCGTAGTGGCTACCGGGCTGGCATGGCCTCGGCGGGCGATAGCCAGCTCAGCCATCACCAGTGGGACACCTATACTGAAGACAAAAAATAGATAGACCAGCACAAAAGCGCCGCCGCCGTTTTCTCCAGCCACATACGGGAATCGCCACAGGTTTCCAAGGCCCACTGAGCAACTGATGGTGGCAAACAGAAACGTTGTCCGGGACGACCAGGTCTCAGTTTTCATGAGTTACAGGATTCAAAAAGGTGTACATCGTCAGACCTTGTGGAACCATTTGACCCTATTTCTAAGCGACACTTTTCTGCCGGTGACTTCTCCAGTCTAACCTGCTAATTGCAG
>PCCP01000123.1 GCA_002731775.1 Gammaproteobacteria bacterium | reverse complement strand
TGGGAACAGCATAGGTTGTGACAGCCGGTAGGAGGGTTGCCAGGCAAAATTGTAGTCAGGTACATTGATAATGTCATCTCGGGTCCCATCCGGGTAAATCACACTAAACCGCATGGACTTACCACGATTATTTTGCCTTACTAAGTTGCCTCGCCAGTTTTTCTGTTGTTGCCAGCACTTTCGGACTGTGCTGAAACTCCACTTTCAACTTCCCCACCGTCGTCGACACGGTGCCGTATCTTTTTAGCTTGAATAGCCTGGCTATGGATTGCAGCGTTACCGCCGAAAGCTCCTGACATAAATACATGGCAACCCATCGAGGCACGTTCTTGGAGCCGGGGCCGCGAGCCGCCTTATAGATACTGGACTCGGATACCCGGTACTGGTTGGCAACTGCGCTAATGATTTGTTTGCAAGAGGGCCGCCATTTGGTATTTGCCCCTCTGGAGACTCTCCTTGCCGGCGTAGCTGAACGTTTTTTCCGGGCTGCCTTGCGGAATTTGTCATCACCCATTATCGATGACAGGTTTTTCCTGCCGTAAAAATGGGCAAGATCTGCATCGACATCCTGGGCACAGTATTTCCTGTAAGCAGCAGCACGTTTCGTAGCCGTTGTCTTTAGCTGCTTGAGGATGGCGTCGCGGTTGAACCAGCGCGGGGGCTTCGCCTTGCGTGTGAAGTAGGTGTAACTGCTCCAGGGATAAATGCTGCGCTCAGATGCTTTTACTTTTGCATGGATAAATCTGGACAGAGGCAACAAGTACTTGTCCTCCTGTACCAGTACCGCCTTGTAGCGACCCCGGAAGAGGGAGCCATCGCTGCGCTTGAGCCGCTGATATTGTTGCGTATACAGACCACCGACCTGACGCATGAATCTGCTCAAATTTGCCTCAGGTGTTTTTACCAGCAGGTGATACTGGCCTCTGAGGAGGCAGTAGGCATGGATTTCAACGTTTAGCCGGGAGCAGGCTGCGCCCAGACTCTCCAGGAATACTTCAAAATATTTGGCCGAAGGAAAGACGCGTTGATTATTGAGGCCATAATTGGAAATATGATAGACAGCATCCGGGTACTCTATACGTAGTGGTCTAGCCATTTCTTATTCTCTTTTTGTTGTTGGATAGAATTTCAGGAAGATAGAATTAGAGCTGACCCTATTAGCCAGCCGAGAGTGTATAGTTAGCGCAATTAGACAGGCACGTCAATGAAATTGGGCCGGGTGTAACAGAAATTGCTTCGACTCCAATTACTACGGATTAGGCGTGCGCCTGTGTCACTGCAATTGCAAGGGTTTTAACCCATTATTCCAGCGTAGTCGAAGCCAGCCTGGTAGAATTTTTGGCGCCATCATAGTCCAGCTTGTGCACGGCTGATTGTTGCATTCAGGAACATCGAGCCGAAACAACGACCCGTTTTGGCGCTGGTAGCCCCTCAATCGTTATGTGGGGATCATCCGGGTCGAGGGCATCGCTGAGCGAATCGAATGGCATCCAGGCAGTTTTTCTTTGCTCGCTGAAGGTGGTGGTAGACTGGTCTATTACCCGGCAATCCTCGAAACCGCACCGAGTCAGCCATTGCAGTAGTGTTGCAATGCTTGGTAGAAGCCATACATTGGCCATGCGGGCATACTTACTTGCAGGTGTCAGACAATAGCCTTCGGCGCCGTCAACATAAATGGTTTCGATGACAAGCTCTCCGCCAGGGCGCAGAGAATTTTTCAATAGCAGCAGGTGGTCGATTGGCGAACGGCGGTGATAGATTACTCCCATCGAAAACACCGTATCAAAACACGCCAGCCGGAGAGGCAACGCTTCCAGTGCCATCGGCAACACGAACGTCGGCAACGCCGGCAGGAAATGCTTGATTGCCCAGAACTGGGCTACATAGGCGATGTGAGGATCAATGCCGATGACAAGATCGGCGCCTGCTTCGAGCATACGAAAGCCGTAATAACCATTGCCGGCACCGACATCGAGTACCGTTCTCCCCGACAATGGAGCAATCGCCTGCTGCAGGCGGGACCACTTCATGTCGCAGCGCCACTCGCTATCAATATCGATGCCGAAAAGTCTGAAGGGACCCTTCCGCCACGGGTTAAATTCGCGGAGCTGTAGCTCGAGCGCGGCCAGGGCCGAAGTTTCAAGATCCGTTTTGTCTCCCAGACTAACCGTCGGCCCGAGGCAGACCGATGCGGCTGACAACTCGGGCAAGCCAGCTAACAACTTACGCCATTTTGGAAAGTCACCATGGCGTATTTGCTCTAAATACTGTGGCTCGAGGAACGGCCCGAGCGACTCCAGTGGCGTGCCTGTGATCAGTTTTTGCAGCGGAGTCAGGTCCACGTCGGCGCTACCTAAACGCAACCATCGAGGCAAAATTAAAACATTGAAACCAGACATCGAAAGAACGGAAGCCAATCGTAGCTAACCGGCTTCTGTGGGTATTCAGGGTTTCCGGGATCAGTATATTTTCCAGTGCGGCGCGCTTCTGACTTATTTCCAGCTGGCTATAGCCCCTGCTTTCCTTAAAGTTGTGGTACAAGTCTGAAAACAGCCGATTCAAGCTGTCATCTGGGAACAGGATTTTTTCGGAGATGATTAGAATGCCGCCGGGATTCAGGCCCTCAAATATTTTTTCCAAGAGCTGATGGCGCTGCGCCAGTGGAATAAACTGTAGGCTGAAGTTGAGCACAATCACCGAGGCGTTGGAGATTTCAGTGGCGGAGATATCTTCACACCGGCATTGAATATGATCTCTCTGGCCTGGCTCCGTAGCAAGCCTGTGTTGCAATTTGTCAATCATGGCGGGGGAGTTGTCGACGGCCACAATAGAATAATCAGAGCAGCTCACCTGATAAGCGGCTGCGAAGGTGGCGCCTCCCAGGCTGCAGCCCAGATCATAGATCGTGGTATTTTCCTGGCAGTAGCGCTCTGCAAGGACCCCAATCATGGCGATAATCGTACTGTAGCCAGGCACGGAGCGGTTAATCATGTCCTCGAAGACATTGGCGACTTTTTCATCGAAGACAAAATCTCCCGGCAGCATTAACTCCGCGAAGATCCGATCCCTGGTTTGATTGGAACTAGTCATATCTGGAACCTAAGCCTGAACAAGTAATGCCGGGGCGCTAGTTGCCAGGCTCTGGCAATTAGTATTTGGGAAGCCTGGCCTTGCTTGTATTCCACTCCTGGTTGCGCAGGTGAAAATTTTTGTGAATAGAGGTTGTGCGCAGCAGCGCTTTAACCTATTTTACGCCTTGCCCCGGCTTTGAGTATTATCCGTTAATCCATGCCACATTTAAATGTCAATGCGGCGCCCTTGTTAATTGATAATCTGGCGCTTCTGAATTCCCTGGAGTTGGATGCAGGGGTACTCGATCTGGCTTGCGGCAGAGGCAGAAACGGACTCTTCCTGGCGCGCAACAAAATTCCAGTAACATTCGCGGACAGAGATGACGATGCGCTTGCTCACATCGCTGAGGCGCTGGCTGCAGCGGGTCTGGATGGTGAATGCTGGCCTCTGGATCTTGAAGTGGAGGACGCCAGGCTATTGGTGGGGAGTAGTTTCGATGCAGTGTTGGTGTTCAATTATTTGCACCGGCCACTATTCGATTCGTTGCGCACAGCCATTCGGCCAGGTGGCCTGATTTTTTATGAAACTTTTACGCTGCAGCAGCGCAAGTTTGGCAGGCCTAATTCAGGGGCTTTCCTGCTGCAGGAGAATGAGCTCCGTGAGCACTTTCGTGATTGGGAAATACTGCACTATTTCGAGGGTCAGCTTGCCAATCCGGTGCGGGCAATTGCGAACCTGATTGCGAGAAAACCCTGCCGGGGCACGAGCAGGCAATGACATGAACAGACGGGAACAAGAGTAAGTAAAAGCATGACTGAGCCTAAAATAGTTTCACTAAATTTTGGTCACGGTGGTGGCAGCCGGGCGCAGCCATTTAGCTATGAAGTACAGCGCAGCAAACGCAAGACCCTGGCGATTTATATTAGCCACAGGAAAGTGGTCGTGCGCTGTCCCCTGCGTGCATCCGCACTCGAGCTAAGACAGTTTGTTAGCGCCAACCAACAGTGGATCGAGAAGCGTCTGCTGGAGGAGTCCCTGCGCGATAAGGAGCTGCTGCGGATTGAGAAAGGAGGCAAAATTTTCTGTCGTGCCCGGGAACTGGAGATCGTATTCAAACAGGGGCGTAAACAGCGAATATTGATCAGCTTGGATCAGTTCATTATCCAGGGACACAAGCTTAATGCGACCAAGGCCAGGATCCAGGTAGAAGACTATCTTATCGACAAAGCCAGTGAGTATCTGCTGCCCCGGGCTCGGGGGTTGGCCAGACACCTGGGGGTCGACCACAAGATCAAGGAAATAAAACTCAGGAAAACCAAATCCAAATGGGGGCACTGTACTTCAGCCGGCATCATCCAGTACAACTGGCTGATCATGCTGGCGCCATACAGCATCATTGATTACATGATTACACACGAGGTTTGCCACCTGGTGCACATGGATCATTCGAAGAGATTTTGGTCACTGGTAGAGTCCATATGTCCGCAATACGATAAGTATGTGGACTGGCTGAAGCAACATGAGCATCGGTTTTGGTTTTAAGGCTCCCCAATCGACGGTTTCAGCGTTTGCGAAACAACAGGTCCCATACACCGTGACCTAATTTTTGTCCTCTTCTGGAAAACTTGGTGGCCGGCCGGTTGGGTCGATCCCAATAGCGCTTGCTTCCTTCTACGTTTTCCAGCGTATCGATGCCTTCCAGAACGTCCATCATGTGCTCCGCATAGGCCTGCCAATCGGTGGCGAGGTGGATAGTGCCGCCGGTTTTCAATTTTACGCAGGCCAGCTCGGCGAACTCCGTCTGTACCAGTCTGCGTTTGTGGTGCCGTTTTTTTGGCCAGGGGTCCGGGAAAAATATCAGCAGCTGGTCGATGCTGGCGGGGTCAAAACAGTTCCGCAAGACCTCCTGGGCGTCATGGCAAATGATGCGCAGATTGCTCAGTCCATGCTCGGCAATACCATGGAGTAATTTGCCTACGCCGGGCTTGTGCACGTCGATACCGATAAAACTGGACTCTGTTTGTTCCCGGGCCATCTGCAGCAGAGAATCCCCCATGCCGAAACCAATTTCGACAATCAGGTGTGCGCCCCCTGGGAAAACTTCTTCCAGTGGTAACCGGGCAGCGTCGTAATCGATCCCATAATCAACCCAGTGTTGCTCGATCGCCGTACGTTGGGAAGTAGTGAAGCGACCCGAACGGATCACATAACTGCGTATGGGTCTGTTGGTGCCTGGTTTAATGGAGCTGGTCATGGCGGCTGCACCGACAAATTAGTGCGGGGAGCGGCGGTATTCAAATTAAAAAAAGACGCCATCGACGGGTGAAGATGCGCTGGCGTAAAGTCGACGTGGCATTCGTCCCGCCAGGAAAGCTTCCCGTCCGGATTCCACCGCCTTTTTCATGGCGGAGGCCATGAGCACTGGGTCCTTGGCCTCGGCGATGGCGGTATTCATCAGCACCCCGTCACAACCCAACTCCATGGCGATGCTGGCATCGGACGCCGTGCCGACCCCGGCATCGACAATGATTGGAACCTCGGCATTCTCCAGAATAAGGCGGATATTGTGGGGGTTTCTGATGCCCAGTCCAGAGCCTATAGGTGCACCTAGTGGCATCACCGCTACACAGCCGATCTGTTCCAGCCGTTTCGCGATCAAGGGGTCATCACTGGTATAGACCATTACCTCGAAATCATCGTTCACCAGTGTTTCCGCAGCGAGCAAGGTCTCGGTGACATTGGGGTACAAGGTCTTCTGGTCGCCGAGCACTTCCAGTTTTACCAACTGGTGTCCGTCCAGCAGCTCTCTGGCCATGCGACAGGTTCGAACCGCGTCCTCGGCAGTGTAACAACCGGCGGTGTTTGGCAATATGGTGTACTTCTGCGGGGAGATAACTTCCAGCAGGCTGGGCTCATCCGCGTTTTGACCGAGATTTACCCGTCGAATGGCAACCGTAATGATTTCGGCGTTGCAGTTTTCCAGGGCCGCCAGATTCTGCTGAAAATCTTTGTATTTACCGCTGCCGATGATAAGTCTCGAGGAATAGGGTTTTCCTGCGATGACTAAATTATCTGCTGAGTTTGGGTTCATTAACTGTTCACTTCGGCTATTGCTTATCTTGTACCGGCTGTTTAGCCGCCGCCAATGGCTTGCACGATTTCGATGCTGTCGCCACCGTGTAGCAGGCATCGCTTGAAGCCGCTTCTCGGTACAATCTCCCCGTTGAGCTCAACCGCGATACGCCCTCCGGTGATACCCAACTCCTGCAGTAATTGTTGCAGGTTAGAACGGGCATCCACTTCGTGCTGGCGGTCGTTAACAATAATTTGCATGGACTGATCTCTGACTCTGTTGCCGAACTAGTCGAGTCGAACTATTTCTGTTGCCGCGCCTCTAGGGCATCACTGTATTATTCAGAGGTACCCTAGACTTCAAACTGCTGACTCAGCGCGAACCAGCACAGGCATCCCCAGCCCGCCAGCAGCGCAATCCCCCCGATGGGAGTGATGGCACCGAGCCATCTAATCCCGGTCACGCTCAAGACATAAAGACTGCCAGAAAACAGGATGATGCCCAGCATAAACAAATAGCCGCTGATTTTAGGCAGGACTGCGTTGGGAAAACTTAGCGCCAACACACCTACACCTAACAGCGCCAGGGCGTGAACCATCTGATACTGAACGCCGGTCTGGAACGTATTGAGCATCTCTGTACTCAATCTGGTCTTGAGTCCATGGGCTGCAAAAGCACCCAGAGAGACCGCAATAAATCCGTTGACGCTGGCAAGTAATATGAGAATTTTTGGCACCACAACTTCATTGTGGATTGGACTGGGCAGGGATTCAAGTGTCACGCCAGTTCGATTCAATCTTTGGCAAAAAAAAGCCGCGAGTAAATCGCGGCTTTTCTTGAAACCAGATTCAGGCAGCCATGCTGGCCTTGATCTTGTTCATGGCGTTCTTTTCCAGCTGTCGAATTCTTTCGGCAGATACGCTGTATTTGTCGGCCAACTGATGCAAGGTCGTCTTGTTATCAGTCAACCAGCGGCTGTTGAGAATATCTTTGCTGCGTTCATCCAGCTTTGCCATGGCCGCGTGCAGACTGTTGTTGGTAAGTTCCTCCCACTGCGCATTTTCCACGCTGGCGGCTAGGTCTGAGTTTTGATCTTCAAGGTAATATGCTGGTGCACGATAGGCGGTTTCATCATCACTATCGATGTCGGCATCGAAGGCGGTGTCATAGGCAGACATTCGCCCTTCCATCTGCCGGACGACCTTGGCATCGACGCCCAAGTCCTCGGCAACTGCTTGGGTTTCTTCGTTGTTTAACCAACCGAGGCGTTTCTTGGAGCTGCGAAGATTGAAGAACAATTTTCGTTGCGCCTTGGTGGTCGCTATCTTGACGATGCGCCAGTTGCGTAAGATGTATTCATGCATTTCGGCCTTGATCCAATGCACCGCGAAGGAGACGAGGCGCACACCCACTTCAGGATTGAAACGTTTCACTGCTTTCATCAGGCCGACGTTGCCTTCCTGGATCAGGTCTGCCTGGGAGAGCCCATAGCCGGAAAAAGTCTTGGCCATGTGTACCACGAAGCGCAAATGGGCCAGCACCAGTTGGCGCGCGGCGTCTACGTTGTCGTCATAGTAATACTGCCGGGCGAGTTCGCGTTCCTGCTCAGGTGTCAACACAGCAATGCTGTTCACCGATGCAATGTAGGCAGTCAGATCGCTACCCGGCGCAGTTGGGCTAATAACTTGTAAGCCTTTCCCGGTACTCATTTCTTCACATTCCTTTAAAGCGGTATCGATTACTACAGGAGACCCCAGTTTAGCATTTCCGCTTTCAATTCGCCATCTCGTGGCTATCTCAGAGACTGCAATCTTCGCGCCTCACAGCAACCTTTAGTCTACCATAACGCCCGAGTTAACAGCCCAATCATTGATCCGTCATCAATGGTGGGGCCGAATTCTCATTTTTCAAGGGCATCCCAACAATTCCGTCGACAGCTGCGACCGGGCTCAGGGGCTGATCGCCGCAATCTGTCTGAAACTGGCCAGTACCGCTCCAAGCCAGCCAATGGCACCGCCTCCCAACACCAGTGCGGCGCTGCTGGTGAAACCGAAGCCTTGCAAGTGGAAATTACTCTCATACAGCTGCAACAGATCCTGCAGGGCCGAATTAAAGCCAATAAATATCGCAAACTGCAACACAGTTGCGAGCATGCCTCCCCCAAGGCCATAGTACATGCCGCTGTACAGGAATGGCCGGGCGGCAAAAGCATCGGTACCACCCACCAGCTTCACCACCGTGATTTCATCCCGTCGATTCTCTATCGCCAGCCTGATGGTGTTGCCAACGATGAAGAACAACCCCAGCACAACCACAATAGTGAGTATTTGCCCACTTACCGCAACCAGCTGGGAGGCGGCAGCCAGACGCTGAATCCACTGACTGTCGACTCGCACCAGTTCGACATGGGACGTACCCTCTAGCCTGGCGGCAAGTGTGGCCACGGACTCGGGATCAGCGTTCACTGGCGTAACCACGAGTGTGGCTGGCAAGGGATTGTCAGACAATTGTTGGCTGAGATCAGATAGGCCGGTGGCGGCGCTAAACTCCTCGAGAGCCTGTTCACTGCTAATGAGCGCAACACTGCTTATGGCATGATCCGACAGTAAGTCCTCACTAAGCCGCCGTAATTCACTTGCAGTGCTGCCGTTATCCATGAACAGACTTATCTGGGCAGTGCCGTTGAGGTTGTCGAGAACTGAGCTGAGGTTAGCGCTTACTCCGTACAGAAGCGCCGGCAACAGCAGGCCGACGGCTATGACGAAAACAGTGGCGAAGCTGGACGCCGGTGTTTTCAGTAGCCGTTGCCATGACTGCAGCGCAGTCTTGCGATGAATTTGCACCCAAGTAGATAAAGATGGGGAAGCTCGACGCTGATTGCTATGGCTGCGCTGCGAGCTCTGGGATTTCATCAGCCGCCCCCGCCGCGGTAGTCTTCGGTGATTTTCCCCGCTTCCAACGTAATAGTGCGGCAGTCAAGATTAGAAATTAGAGAGATATCGTGGCTTGCTACCAGCAAACTCACCCCCACGTCCCGAAACTGCTGAAACACGTTCATCACATCGGCGGACAGATCCGGGTCCAGGTTGCCGGTGGGCTCGTCGGCGAGAATGATGCTGGGTCTATTCACCACTGCCCTGGCGATGCCCACCCTCTGCTGCTCTCCCCCTGACAGCATTTCCGGGTACAGGCGCTCCTTCCGCAACAGGTCGACCTTATCCAGGGCAGCCCGTACTCTGCGACGGGCATCCTGGGGCCAGTACCCACAGATTTCCAGGGGTAAGGCGACGTTGTCGAATACACATCTGTCGAACAGGAGTTGGTGATCCTGAAATACTGCGCCGATCTTGCGACGGTGCTGTGCTATCTGTCGCCTCGAGAGCCGGTTGATATTTACCCCATCGACGAAGAGCGCACCGGTGCTGGCGCGTTCCATGGCGAGGATTAATTTCAGCAACGAGCTTTTGCCCGCACCGGAACGACCGGTGATAAATGCCATTTCCCCGGTGCCGATTTCGAAGCTGATAGCACTAAGCGCTTCATGACCGCCGGTGTAGCGCTTGCTGACATTGTCAAATTTGATCATTCAGAGAAAATGGCGTCCACGAATTCGGCTGCTGCAAAGGGTCTTAAATCGTCGGCCTGTTCGCCGACACCGATAAATCGAATCGGTAAGCCCAGGCGCTTGGCGATCGCGAACACCACGCCACCTTTGGCGGTGCCATCGAGTTTGGTCAGGGCCAGCCCCGAAATATTGACACAGGCGTGAAAGCTTTCTGCCTGGTTGAGCGAATTCTGACCGGTGCTGGCATCCAGCACCAACAGGGTTTCATCGGGCAGCCGCTGATCCTGTTTTTTCAACACTCTGACAATCTTCTCCAGTTCCTGCATGAGATTGTCCCTGGTATGGAGACGACCCGCAGTATCGGCAATTAGAATGTCGATCTTTCTCGCCTTGGCCGACTGATAGGCGTCGAAGATAACAGACGCACTGTCGGCGCCACTCGCCTGCGCCACAACTGGCACATCGTTGCGTTCACCCCAAACTTGCAGCTGTTCTACGGCAGCCGCCCTGAACGTATCACCGGCGGCAAGCATTACCCCACAACCTTGCGATTTGAAGTGTTTGGCCAATTTGCCAGCAGTAGTTGTTTTGCCAACGCCATTCACTCCGACCAATAGAATCACAAACGGCTTATGCTCTGACGCCACACTCAGGGGAATGTCACAGGGCTGTAAAATTTGTGTAAGCTCATGCTTGAGTCCCTGCAGGAACGCTGCAGGATCGGCTAACTGTTTTCGGTCCAGGCGGCTCTTGAGCGCGGCAATGATCTGGTCTGTTGCCTCCAGGCCAAGGTCCGCAGACAACAGTTGTGCTTCAATACTATCGAGCAAGTCGGCGTCGATGGCCTTCTCACCTAGCAATAAACTATTAATCCCTTCACTGAGTCTGCTGCGGGTTTTACTTAAGCCCTGCCTGAGGCGGCCAATTAAAGTATTGTGTTCGCTTGCAGCTTCTTTAGTAACAGCTTTCACAAGCCCTTCAGCACCAGCGCTATTCGCTTTCATAGCCGGTTTCACCGGCATTTGCTTGTTGCCAAGGCCAAACATTTGAATAGAGACTCGGAAATTCAAGTTTACGGGGAGCGTTATGCTACCACTAGGGAGTAGCCCTGATCTATGGTCTCCCTGCAGCTTGAAGGCTTCGAATACTCGATCTTGGGTGCTGCGGTCGCAGCGGTGATACGGCGCGAGGAAGCATTGGTCGAAAGGCGGCTGTAAAATTTCGTGGTCCGGCCTCGATAGGTTTATGATGCAGCCCACAGCGCTTGCATCAACTTTTACACCCAGCGGCGATATGAACAGGAAGACAGCACACAGGCGCAACAGCGTCAGAATAATTGGCGGCAGCCTGCGCAAGAGCAAACTGGACTTTCCGGAAGTAGCAGGGCTGCGGCCCACGGCAGAGAAAACCCGGGAAACCCTGTTTAACTGGATACGCAATGAAGTGCAAGGGGAGTATTGCCTCGATCTGTTTGCGGGCAGTGGGGCGCTGGGGGTGGAAGCATTTTCCCGGGGCGCGGAGGGCGTGGTTTTTGTGGAAGTCAATGCCGCGGCGAGCGGGGCCATACTGCAGAACGTTGAACGCCTGAATATCTGCAACGCCGAAATAAACTGTATCGATGTTTGCCAGTGGATCGGCCAGCAAAAAAACCCGCTGCGCCAGTTTGGGCTGGTTTTTCTCGACCCCCCTTTTGCTGATAATTTGATAAGCAAGGTCTGTAGACAGTTGGCCAATAGCCGGTTGTTAAAGAGGCCTTGCAGAATCTATGTCGAGTCAGGCACCCCTCTTGACGCCGAGGAGATGCCGGCGAGCTGGTCAATGTTAAAGAGCAAGCGAGCTGGATCTGTCGCCTATTATCTTTATCTTCAGGAATAGCAATAAAACAATGACGCATGGTTGTAGGTGAGGAGCGCGAGCAGAGAGCGGAAGCTTTGCCGGCAGAAGCGTGCCTTGCAACTAAATGCTTCAAGACTCGCTGAGACATTACTGTATTATTCAGAGGTGCCCTTACATAAGCAATTCGTTAGAATGTACCGTAGCGCAATAAATTGAGAATTCTATGAAGATTGCAGTTTATCCAGGGACGTTTAACCCCATCACCAATGGTCACACTGACCTGGTAGAGAGAGCATCCGGACTATTTGACAAGGTGATCGTTGCCGTTGTTGGCAACAATCGGCTGAAGAGCAATACCCTGTCAACGGCGCAGCGCGTGGAACTGGCGGAACAGGTATTGAGTCACGTGGAGAATGCAGAAGTGAGCGTTTTCGATACCTTGTTGACGGAATTTGTCGGCAAGTGCAATGCCAATATCATATTGCGGGGTCTGCGCACGGTGGCGGATTTCGAATATGAATTTCAGCTGGTGGCCATGAACCGGGTATTGGCACCTGACATCGAAACCGTGTTCTTGGCACCGGCCGAGCACCTGTCTTATATTTCTTCAACCCTGGTCAGAGAAATAGCGGCTTACGGCGGCGATATTTCCAAGTTTGTCCACCCGGCCGTAGCGGTAGCGATGTCTGGAAACCGCTAAACCGGTACTGCATAGGGCAAATCCCCCGGCTGTTATCCACGCCGGTTTTATCGTTGGCACCTGGTGCAGTACACCGTACTGCGCTGCCCCAATCGAATTTCCTTAAGATTCTGCTGGCAGGATGTACATGCCAGCCCACCCCGCCCGTACACTCGCAGGGCCTGTTTGAAATAGCCCGGTTTGCCATCGCTGCCGGTAAAATCCCTCAGCGTTGTGCCACCAAGCTCGATCGCCTGTTGCAGAATATCTTTTATGCAGCGGACCAGGTTTTGATAGCGCTGCCGGCTAATCTTGCCGGCAGCTATCTTGGGATTGATAGCGGCCAGAAACAGGGCTTCATTGGCGTAAATATTGCCGACGCCGACAACGATGTGACTGTCCATGATGAAGCACTTGACCGGGGTCTTGCGCAGCCTGCTTTTCTGAAATAACACGATACCACTGAAATCCACCCCCAAAGGCTCGGGGCCTAAGGCGCGTAATAATTCGTGAGAGTAGATATCGCCACGCAGCCATAACATGCAGCCGAATCTTCTCGGGTCGGTATAGCGCAGAAGTTTGTCGCCCTCGAGTATGATGTCGATGTGGTCATGTTTCTCGGCAACTTGATTATGGGCCAGGATTCTCAGGCTTCCAGACATGCCCAGGTGCACTAGCAAGGTACCGCCACCGGTGCCAAGCAGAAGGTACTTCCCGCGCCGCCGCACCGAAGTAATACATTGTCCTGTCATCTCCTCGCGCAGTTCAGGCGAAACCGGCCAGCGCAATTTTGACTGCCGAATCACCACCTCTTGCACCCTCCGGTTTTGGACATGAGGCATAATCCCCTTGCGGGTCGTTTCTACTTCGGGCAACTCGGGCAAGCCTGCCTCCAATCTGTTCAGCAATGATAGGTGTGTTATTCGACAGCAGTTATAATCCTGCATTAAGCCCAATATAAGTGGTAACACGAGTTTGTCCAGTCCAATAGTTCTGGGCGTCGATGCTGGCGGCACTTTCACCGATTTTGTCTGTGTCGAATTCAAGCAGCCGATTGCCATCAAAATTCACAAGGCGCTTTCCACGCCCGCTGCTCCCGAACAGGCGATTCTTGAGGGCATCCGTGCGATGGGATTGGAGTCGGTAATGAAAAACGGCGACCTGGGCATTATTCACGGCAGTACCGTCGCTACCAATGCGGTGTTGGAGGCGAAAGGTGCGAAAACTGTTTTCGTGACCAACTATGGTTTCGCCGATATGCTGCAACTGGCAAGACAGACCCGGCCACAGCTTTATCAGCTGGAATTTGAAGCGGTAGCACCCCCGGTTGCGCCTGAACTCTGTCTGCAAACCGGAGGTCGACTGGCGGCCGACGGCTCGGTCCTGGAACCCCTGTCTGCGTCGGAGTTAAGGCAGCTGATAGCAGAGATAAAGGCGATAGATCCTGATGCGGTAGCGATTAATCTGCTGTTCTCCTTCATCGATGACAGCTTCGAAAAAGCGATCTGTGAAGCAATAGCCGACGCCGGTCTGCGGGCTTTCGTGAGTCGATCATCCCAAGTTTTGCCTGAATACAAGGAGTATGAGCGTGGTATCGCTACCTGGCTTAACGCTTCACTTGGACCGATTGTTGGGCGTTATCTGCGTGCACTACAGCAACAGCTGGGCAAATCTACCTTGCAGATCATCCAGTCAAGTGGAGAAACCATCGACGCCAGTCAGGCGGAGGATTTTGCCGTCAATTTACTGTTATCCGGCCCGGCTGGCGGTCTCATTGCCGTCGAATATCTCGCTGCTCAGCTAGGGCTGGAGAAGATTATCAGTTTCGATATGGGTGGTACATCTACGGATGTGGCACTGGTAGATGGTGAGATAAGCACCACTAACGAGGGTAGCATCGCCCAATATCCCATCGCCGTGTCGATGGTGGACATGCATAGCATCGGTGCTGGCGGTGGTTCCATCGCAGTCATCGATTCTGGTGGCATGTTGCAGGTCGGGCCTCGCTCCGCCGGCGCCGATCCTGGCCCTGCCTGCTATGGTAAAGGCGGCACGGAGGCAACGGTAACTGATGCCAATCTGGTGCTGGGTCGGCTGGTGCCCGAGCTAGCCCTGGCAGGGGGTCTGAGGCTGAACCTGCGACTGGCCTTAACTGCCATCCAGAAACTAGCCGACAAAACCGAGTTGACGGCCGTGCAAGTTGCCGAGGGCATTGTCAGTGTTGCCAATGAGCACATGGCCAAAGCGATTAGATTGATTTCGGTAAATCGCGGCCACGATCCCCGGGAATTCATACTCAGCAGTTTCGGCGGCGCCGGCGGCCTGCATGTGTGTGCGTTGGCGGAGGCAATGTCTATGCGCAGGGCGATAGTGCCGGTACATGGCGGTGTTTTCTCTGCCCTGGGCATGGTTGTGGCCAATCGAGGTCGACAGTTTTCCAAAACTCTGAGCTTGGAAACCGGCCGCTGCGATGATGCTGAATTAGGTTTTGAATTTGACACCCTGGAACAGATAGGGCGCCAGCAGCTAGCCCTCGAAGGCCTCAGCGCCGATTCCCTGACGGCCAGACGCACCGTGGATATACGCTATATTGGACAATCTTATGCCTTGAATGTGGCCTGGACGAACCGGCAGGAGGCGATGGCTGCGTTTCAACAGCTGCACCGGCGACGCTACGGCTACATCCATAGGGGCGCGACGGAATTGGTTACATTAAGAGTCAGTGTCGTGTTTGAGAACCCGGGTTTTGTATTGCCAGCCGTGAGTGTCGAGAGTAGTTGCAATAAACTTGACCCCTTGATGGTCTATGATGACGCAGTGAAAAGAAAAATCGTGACCACATCAAGTCTGCGGCCCGGTGAGGAAGTAGTTGGCCCGGCAGTAATTTCGGAATACTCTTCTACTACCTTTGTTGCATCTGGATGGTCTGCGCAGCGGGATCGGTTAGGCAACATATTGTTGGAGAAAACCAGGCCATAGGCGGTATGCTGGAACCGCAGGCTGACAGCTGACAGCATAGGAGATCAGCAAGATTGGCGTACGAATGGTGCGGGGCAGCATCGATTGCGTGGAAGCCGAGCGGGTTCAGACCCGGACCAGGGGCCAACGCGGTGCGTTCCGGTTTCTCCGGCACAGTACCCCGCAAACCAGAAGCACATAATATCTGTCCCCATTGTTAGTTGAAGCAGGAACCAAAATGCTGGCACCTATAGCCAGGCAAGAAGTCAATGAACAGTATGATCATTAAAGCGATTGCAAGCACACGCGCAGTATCGAGACTCGCTTCGCTGGCTCTCGTTAGCCTGTTGGCGAGCTTTCAGCTGCTAGCTCAGCAATCTGAAAATGAACCGGCACTGCCGGCAGAAACTGAACAGGCACAAACTTCCGTGCCTCTGGTCTTGTTATATCTCGATGCGCCTGTGGCCGTGTTTCCAGGCATCGATCCGGACATGCCGGTCCCTGTCGTGGTAGCGGACCCAGAAGACGACCCGGGATTCGGTCAGAGATTGGAGGGTATTCGCGAATACAACCTCGCCGTCGCAGAGATTGAGCTAAACGGCGGCGTCTGGGATCGGCAGCTGATTGAGGAGCTAACGGCTCTTGGTAGTTTGCAACAGCAACAAGGCTACCACCCCGACGCAATCGAGACTTTCGCCCGCGCGATCCACGTAAATCGCATCCATACCGGCTTGCACGGCCTCGAACAGATACCGGCGGTTGAACAGCTAATTGAAAGCTATATGGCCCTTGGCGATTGGGAACAGGCGGATGTGTACAACAATTACCTGTTCTACGTGCAGCAGAAAGCCTATGGCGCCGATGATCCCAGGATTATTCCGGTGCTCGACGCATTGGCAAAATGGAATATTCAGGCATTTAACATCGGTTATGGCGACCCGCTTGGCATGCGGCTGAGCACGGCGATGATTCTTTTCAATGCCGCAGCCCGCATGGTCGGTGCGCATTATGGTCCCAGCGATGGGCGCTACCTGGGTTATATGGAAGATATTGCCAACTCGGCCTATCTGGTAGCCAAACACCCGGAATTAATGGTCGAGGTAGGTAGGCCCGAAAATAGAAGCATGCAGCAGCTGTTGCGAGACAAATTACATGCAAGCGGATCAGCGCTGCCAGCAGGATTTGGGGCCGGTGAGAGCGCGCTGCTGACCATAGTCCGGTATTACAGCGAACGAGAAGATTCCGTCCCCGAGTTAGCAACAGCTCTCACCAATCTGGGCGATTGGTATTTGTTATTTGAGCGGCGGCGGAGTTCGAGCGCCAGCTATGCTCAGGCCTGGGAAATTCTTTCTGCCAGTGAAAATGGTGAAGACCAATTACAGCAGTTATTTGCCCAGGTAATACCGCTGCCAACCTATGCTGACCAGGCTGTCAATTTCAGCGGCGTCGATCTGGCGATAAAGACAGATTCTGGTGAACGCTCCTTCGCCTTCGTGGATTTTGTCTTTGATGTAACCGAATATGGCACAGTCAGATCCATACGTATGTTAACTGAACAGACCAACGGGAATTCCACCCTGTTGGGTCGCGTGCGTCGACAGCTGCGAAATTCTGTGTTCCGGCCTGTTATCAAAGACGGGCTGCCGCTGCGCACCAAAGGCAATCATTTTAGATACCGGTATTGGTACTAATTCTGTGAACTAAGCGTTAGCATCTGTAGTATCGGGCGTTCTCATTAAGCGACGGTTAAGGGGAGATGGATTACTACTAGATAGTGACGTGCTGCGGGCGATTGGCGGCCGTCAAATAGTGGCTAATGACCGTGATATTCGGATAACTTGCAGCAAACAGCGGCGAACATGAGTACATACAACGCTAATTTCCAAAAAAATTCGTAATGGCGAATGCACAGAGAGAACACTTATGAAACAGGCATTCAGCATAATACTAAGGCCGGTTCTGCTCGGCGGCGTGTGTTTGAGCCTGTTGGCCTGCGAATCAAGCAGCCAAAGCTCCTCCAGCAGTCCCCCATCGATGCCCTCCGCCTCGTCGAGCTCGAGCCAGAGCGCATCGAGTAGTATGCCTTCGGCTTCCAGTTCGAGTTCAAGCAGCAGCGCGAGTAGTTTTCCGTCTTCAAGTTCATCCGCTTCGCAGTCAAGTTCACCGGCAAGCCCGGGGGCCCAGGGTAGCCGCTCCAGCGCCTCGTCTTCGTCGAGCGCCAGTAATTCGACATCTGGCAGTCAAGGCGAGGCCACTGACTCGGCGAGTCAGACAGCGGGCGCAGAGCAAGCCAGCGGAGGCAGTCCCGGGTCTGACACCAGCAACAGCCCAGGCGTTGATGCAGGTTCCCAGTCCCGCTTTCCAGGACAGCAGTCCGGCGCCGATGGCGAGGCAGACGGTAGCCGCGATAGTTCCACTGGCGATCTCATTGGTGGGAATCAAGGGGCATCTACAAGTGGTTTAGGCGGTGCAAGTGGGGATTATAGCCTGGATACGCTCCCTGATGGCGTATTAAGTGGGACGAATGCCGGCCAAAACGCGGGTGCAATGACCGCTGCAGAACGCGCTGCGGTGCTGGATGACAGGCTCCGCCGAGGATACGAGACCTTCGACGGCTTCATTCTGAGCGAACGCGAGCGCGCCCAATCTGAGAGTAATGCCGCTGGAAGTGTTGCCATAGGCGGCAGCGCCGGTGGTGGTGGTAATGAGAGCCAACCGCAAACCTTACCGGAATCCGGTGCGCCGTCGGCTGCGGTAGTGGCCAGTCAACAGGTATCGACGCCGTCGGCACGGACTGAATCATTCCCGCCTCCAGAGGACATTCCAAGCGGACGCGATGACGACGTGGTGGCCCGCCAACTGAGAGAAGCGGCGATGAATGAGCCAGACTCCGAATTGCGTGAGGCGCTATGGGATGAATACAGAAATTATACAGGTTTAGGTGAACCGCAATGAAAACTGAATTGAAGAATTTGCTCGGATTAATTCTGCTGGCCAGCTTTGCCAGTGCGTGTGCAACCCACACGGTCAAGACCACTAATTACATCCCGGTCATTCAAGATACCCAGAATATCCCCGAAGATTTATTGCTCGATGTTGGCATTGGCCTGTTTGATCCCGGCATCGATGAGATCAAGCGCGGTGAAGAAGAAACCGTGAATCACGAAATTCGTATTGCTGAGTCCCGCTATGCTCCCTACCTGTTGGCGGAGACCCTGCAGCGTTCGGGCAACTGGGGCATTGTCAGATTGATGCCGAATAGTGCCAGCCCCATGGACATACTGCTCCAGGGTACGATCTTGCAGTCCAATGGTGAGGTCATGAGTATCCGTGTCGAGGTTGCAGATGCAAGCGGTAAGGAGTGGTACACCAAGGTCTACGAGGAAGAGATCAGCCGCTTCAGTTATGACCCCTCGGAGCGACAGAAGAACGATCCATTCCAAGTAATCTACAACAATATTGCCAATGATCTGCTTGTATACCGGCAGCGCAGCGTCTCAGAAGCAGACATCACCAGGATTCGAACCGTTTCCGAAATGCTTTTTGCCAAGCGATTTTCGCCAGAGGCATTTAGCGATTACCTGAGCCAGGATCGCCGTGGCAATTATCAGTTGGTGTCGCTACCCGCACAGTCTGACCCGGTGTTGGAACGGATTCGTGACATCCGCGAGCGGGACTTTATGTTCATCGATACGGTGCAGGACTATTACGCGACTTACGTACGCCAGATGCGACTGTCATATGACTCCTGGCGTGAGCAAAGCTATCAGGAAACGATCACGCTACGAGAGCTGCGCAATTCAGCAAGACGGCGATTCATTGCCGGTACCGCGGTGGTGATAGGCGGATTGGCCGCAGCTACCAATGGTGGTAACTATGCGACACAGACCGGAGGTGCTATTGGTGTGGGTGCCGGAGCTTACCTGATAAAAAGCGGTTTCGACAAACAGGCCGAAGCGAAGATCCACATGGAGGCGCTGGAGGAATTAGGCCAGTCCCTGGAAAATGAAGTGGCGCCGCGCGTGATCAATCTTGAAGATCGCACTATTACGCTAACCGGTTCAGTGGAAGAGCAGTACGGCCAGTGGCGGGAAATCCTTGCAGATCTCTACGCTGCGGATATAGGCGAGTTGTAAACCTTAGGTTTCTTGGAAGTGATTTTCCCCACCCGTAGAATTCAATATGTCAGAAAAAGATCTCGATAAGATAGAGCCCGTCGATTTTGACCTAACAGAAAGTCCTTTATTTTCAAATCAGGCAGCTCAGGTAGTCTCGAACAAGCCCTCGGCGAAGGTTTTACTCACCCTCGCCGGCTTGATGCTGGCGGCGCTGTTTGTCATATTCGTGCTTCCTGCGGTGGTCACCGAGTACGAGTCGCCGTTAGAACGACGCGCTGACAACATTGAAGATCAAGGGCGGAGTCTGGTACCGGAATCCGCTACCGCGATCTCCCCTTTCGAAGTCGCACAAAGCGCCCTGCAACGTAAAGCAGCGCAGGATGTGCTGGCCGAGTTGCTGGCCAGGCAAGCGGAATTGGATGGATTGAATGTAGCGCAATGGGCTGAGTCCGACTACGACGAGGCCTTGGAAAAAGCCAGCATTGGCGATGACTATTACCGCACACAGGATTTCGAGTTGGCGCGGGATTTGTATGCCCAGGGCAGAGACGACCTGGTCTTGCTGTTGGACTCGGTACCCGTCGTCGTGTCTCACACCTTGATAGAAGCGCAACTGGCGTTTAAAAGCGGTGACTCTGAGCAGGCGCTGGCCAAGTATGATCTGGCTTTGTTGCTGGATCCGGAAAGCGAAGCAGCGGCTATTGGTTTGCAACGATCAGAGGCGCTGGAGGAGGTCAAGGGCTTGCTTGCTCAGGCAGACGAACTGTTTGAAAGTGGCGAACTGGAACTGGCACAGGAGGTATATCAGCAAGCGCTCAATCGGGATAGCTACAACGATCGCGCCCGCGCAAAAGTGGGTGAAACGGCGGCGCTCATCACCGAGAACGAGTTTTCAAAAATTATGTCCAGGGGCTATACGCTGCTGGAAAGTGGCGAGCCCGAACTGGCAATTGCAGCTTTCCTGCGCGCAACCGGGCTGGGGATACACGAGGAACAAGCGCTGGCTGCAATTACCCAGACTGAAAACCAGATCGCCAATGCGGAGATTAACCAGATTCGAGCTATCATCGCCCAGGCCGAGGGCGACGAGCAATGGCAGTTGGCAGTGGACGAGTACGACAAGGTGCTTGCCATTGACGCCAATCTTTTGTTTGCAATCAATGGCAGAGACTATGCCGGCAAGCGCGCACTCCTGGATCGTTTGCTGGTAGAAGGCATCGACAATCCTGAACGCTTTTCCGAGGATGCAGTGTTTGAACAAATACTGGATGTCTACTACACGGGCCGAGCCATAGAGCCAACGGGTCCGGTGCTTTTCCAGCAGTTGGATACTTTAGAGGGACTGCTGGAGAACTCCCAGATTGCAATTGAAATTCAACTGATTTCGGATATGTTTACCGAGGTGACGCTGCTGCGGATCGGCAACCTTGGGAAGTTCGGGCAGCAATCGGTCTCCCTGAAACCCGGCCGCTATGTGGCCGTAGGACGGCGCGCAGGTTATCGCGAAGTTCGAGAGGAATTCACGGTAGGTTTTGGGCTGACACCAAGCTCGGTAGTTGTACGTTGCGAAGAACGTGTGGTCGCGACGAACAGGCGTTGATGAGATGTCAATCGTCGACGACAGCAACCCAGCAGATGGGTCAACCGATGCCATAGTCCCTATCGACTTTGCGCCCAATGTCGATAAAAAGGCACACTTCAGCTATAAATTCAGGTGGCTACACGTCACCGTAACGGTGTTTCTGTCCATCACCATCACCGCCGCCTGGTTCGTATTGACAGCAAGATCTGCGTCCATAGAAGTTGAGCCAATCACGGCGCAGATTCAGATTGAGGGTGGGGTCAATTTCAAGCTGGGGCAGCGCTATCTGATTCGCACAGGTTCCTACGAATTGACGCTGACCAATGCCGGTTATCATGACAGTAAAACGCAGCTGCTGATCGACAGGGAACCAGCTCAGACCCACGCCTTCTCCATGCGCAAACTTCCCGGCCGGGTCTCTGTCGCCACCGTAAACCTGGATGCTGCCAGAATTCAGATCGATGGTGTAGACATCGGTCTCAGCCCGCTAATAGATGTCCCGGTGGAAGCAGGCGAGCATCAATTGACAATATTCAAAGACAGATATCTGGAATATGGTGAAGCCATCACCATCGAGGGCAGGAATGTGGAGCAACGCTTTCAGGCTTCCCTGCAGCCAGCATGGGCGGTGGTGAGTTTGCTCACATCCCCCAGTGGCGCGGATGTGCTGGTCGATGGCGAAATGACGGGAACTACGCCTCTCAATGTAGAGGTTCTCCAGGGCCGACGGGATATTACTCTCAAGCTCTCCGGGCACAAAGCCTGGCAGGAAGACTTCGATATCCTCGCCGGAGAGGATTTTTCGGTGGCCCTGGTTGAGCTGGAGCCTGCCGATGGGTTGGTTTTTATTCGTTCCGACCCTTCTGCGGCCAGTGTCACTATCGGTGGTGAATTCAAGGGCCTGACCCCGCTGGAAGTTGCCCTGGCGCCAGAGCAGGATCACGAATTGGTATTTTTCAAAAATGGTTATCACTCCCGGAAGACATCGGTTCGCACTCAGGCTAACCAGGAACGGGGGCTGAGCATAGTATTGGATCCGGTACTGGCCAGCGTGATCGTCATCGCCGAACCAGTCGATGCCGAACTGTACGTTAACGGTGAATTCAAGGGCGTGGCCAACCAGACTATCGAGTTAATGGCGGCGAGTCAGCACATAGAAATTCGTAAGCAAGGCTATGTGCCCTACACCACGGAATTCACCTCCCGACCCGGTCTCGATCAGGCTATTCGAGTGACTCTCAAGTCTCTGGAGCAGGCTCGAATTGAGCAGATCAAGCCAGTAATAACCACGGCCGCGGCTCAGTCTCTGAAATTATTTTATGCCGGCGCATTTACCATGGGAGCTTCTCGCCGTGAAGCTGGACGCCGACCCAATGAAAATTTGAGAGACATTCAGCTTGAACGGCCGTTCTACCTGGCTTACAACGAGGTAAGTAATTCGCAGTTTAGACTTTTCGATAGTGAGCATTCATCGGGAACACTGCAGGGACTAACACTGGATAACGAGGCGCAACCGGTTGTGCGTGTTTCCTGGACCCAGGCGGCACTATTTTGCAATTGGTTAAGTGATCAGGAATCACTACCCAATTTTTATGAAATTCTCGATGGCGAGGTCGTGGGCTTCAATTCGCAGTCGATCGGCTACCGGCTGCCATCCGAAGCGGAGTGGGCCTGGGCCGCACGCACGGACGGCAGCGGCAATCAACTGAAGTATCCCTGGGGCAGTGCACTGCCGCCACCGGAGAATGCCGGTAACTTTGCCGATGCAACCAGCCAGGCTTATTTGGGTGAAGTCATGTTCGATTACAACGATGGTTTTCTTGGCACCGCGCCGATTGGCAGTTTTAGCGCCAATCAATACGAAATATATGACATGGCAGGCAATGCCGCCGAGTGGGTGCATGACTATTACGGTGCAATGGGGGCCATAGGTGGAGTCGATGTAGATCCGCTGGGTCCCGACAACGGTGTGTTTCACACCATAAGGGGATCGAGCTGGGCCCACGGTTCAGTCACTGAATTGCGCTTATCGTTTCGGGATTTCGGCGAAGAGCCCAGAGACGATGTGGGTTTTCGAATTGCCAGATATCTTGAAGAATAGGCTGGTAAAGCCTCAGGGGATGGCGGTGGATTTTATTCAGAACAAGACGGCAGCGGCCAATGATCTGGTGAAAGTTTTGCTATTGGCGCTGCTACTATTCTCGCCGCCAATTATGGCAGCAGAGAATGATCCGCAGGCGCAAGCTGGCAATCCGGAACCAGCCGGCGAAGAACTCGAAGCCAGTACCGCGCCGGAGTCAGAAGATATCGGTATAGCCCAGGGCAGTGATGCGGAACTCGCGGCGGCAGATGAGAGCGAAGACGCGGATAACCCCGAAGACGAGGGAGGTGCCAGATTTATCCCAACCGAGGAGATTTCTCAGGATTTGGGGGTTTCATTTCCTGTCGATATTTAGCACCGCTACAAAGCAGTGCCCGATAGTCAGGATAATCAATAGAGTACTTCAACCAAGCAGGTTCGATATGAAAGAAGGTTTGTTGTCCGACGCTCTTTATCAGGTAGGAGCACTAATTATTGCCGTGATCGTAGTACATGCGGCGTATGTTGCGGTGATCAGGCCGAATGCCGAGCTGATACAGGAGCAGCAGAATATTGCGCAACAAGTCGATGAGAATTTCGTTCCCGAACGTTCTATCTACATCATCTTGCGGGACTTCGAGCAGGAAACCTGCATCATTCTGTTGCTGTGGGCGATGGCGATCATCGGCATTAAGACCCGGCAGACCTTGCGTGAGCGCACGCTGTTGGACAGAACCCTGGTGCAGGTGTCCGCCGGTATGAGTATCTTGCCGGAGGACGCGAGGAACTACTCACGGCCAGTGCAGGCACTGCCGGAGCAAGAGCGTGAACTGCTGCTGCCGCGGGCCTTACTCGCTGGCTTACATCGATTCCAAACCACCCGCAATATTCAAGATGTGGCAGCCACGGTAAAAGATACCTGCGAAACCGAAGCCGATCGCATGGAGACCCAAATGACAATCGTGCGTTACATCGCCTGGGCAATACCGTCTATCGGTTTCCTCGGTACCGTACGCGGTATCGGCGAGGCGCTGGGTCAGGCATACCAGGCGGTAAGCGGAGATATCGTCGGGGTTACGGTGAGCCTGGGCGTGGCATTCAACTCAACTTTCGTGGCCCTGATAGTCAGTATCCTGCTGATGTTTTTATTGAATCAGTTGGTGTTATTGCAGGACAACCTGGTGCTGGATTGTCAGAAATATTGCGACGAAAAAATGATCCAACATTTACAGGTGCCAGAGAAGGATAGCCACGTATGAGTTTGAAGATTATCGAACTAAACGACATTGGCATCACGGTTGGCGATGAAACTGGCGTAATTACTCGAAGTCCCGGCTTTGCGCTGGCCGCCGGTAATTCCCTGGAGTTGGGAGAAGCGGCTGAGCAACAGGCACGGCTGCAGCCAACCAACAGCTACAATAAGTACTGGCATGAACTCAGCATGGAGCCCTTGTCCCATAGCAGGGGCATCAGGCATTTCGCAGATATCGCCTATGCCCAGCTGTTACATCTGGCCGAGATCGGCGAGATCGATGCAGATGTCATCTTTGCTGTGCCTGGAAATTTTACCCGAGCGCAGCTCGCGATATTGCTAGGGCTATCGAAACAAAGCCCGTTCACAGCAGTAGGTGTGGTTGATTCGGCACTGGTTGCCGCGATTGCGAAGGCACGGTCGAGTTCGGTTATTTACGCAGACATCCAATTACACCAGGTGCTGCTGACGAAACTGGTTATTGAGGACGATCAACTGAAATCCGAATCGGTGATACAGGTTCCCGGAGTTGGCAATCAAAACTTCATGGACTTGATGATGCAGCTTGCAACCGGCCTGTTTATTCAGCAGTGTCGATTCAATCCCCAGCACAATGCGGAATCCGAACAACAGCTCTATAACGAACTACCGAACTGGCTAAAACAGGATGATGGCAACCAGAATAGTTTGCTGCTGGACCTCAAAACCAGCACGGCAGTGTATACGGCGAAGATGCCGCGGGAGAGCTTGATTAACCATCTCAGTGGCTACTATCAAAAAATTCACAGGCAGCTTGCTACCCTTGCCACGGAGAAGAATACAGACCTGCTGGTCAGTTCGGCGATGGCCGCGCTGCCAGGATTTATTAACACCCTCAGTGATCTCGGCAACTTACATATTTTGAACCCCCAGACCATCAATAGTGCTTGTTTCGATTACCGCGAGCACATTATCAGCGGCACCGATGGCATCCATCTTGTGAGCGCGCTGCCGGTGACAACGAGCATAGAACCGGCAATTGCCGCCGCCAGCGAGACTTCGGCGTCGGCGTTGGGAGCCCCTCAGAAATCGAAACCCCAGGCACCTGAAAATGAGGCAGCGACTGCCGCTTTGACTTATGTAATGCCCACCCATGCCCTGTTTGCGGATCGCGCCATTTGCATCGCTGCTGCCGATTGCATCGAGATTCAAAACCAGCCGCAGTTGAACGGAGCTACCGCCCCCCGCGATAGCATTGTGCTGTCGTTGTCTGATTTGCCCGGTGGCCTGGGCCGCATCACCCAAGCCGATGACGCGGTTTGGTTTGACAGTGGCAGCCTGGAATTTTTGTTAAATAAAACCAGGGTGAGTGGCAGGCAGAAACTGAGCCTGGGGGACCGAATTACGTTTACGGAAAATTCGGAAGAAATTCGATTGATACAGCTCGTATGATTTGGATTGATAATGATTTGGACTGAAGGAGAATTAGGCTGCTAGCTGATGTCGAGACTTAGAAACAAAAGACGAGATGCTAACCCCATGAGCCTGGCGTTTTTGGACGTCATGTTCTGCGGCTTTGGCGCCACCATCCTGATTTTTCTTATCATCGATCACGCCAGCACCGTCAATGCGATTACCAGCAATCCTGATCTCACGGCAGAGGTTAATCTGTTGCAGGAGGAAGTCAGGGATGGTGACCTTGGTCTGGTGCAGTTACGTAATATATTTTCTGACACCAGTTTTGAAGTGGTCACCGCCGAAGGTCTCGCGCGTCAAATCCAGGAGCAGATTCAAACCTTTTTGCAGGAATTAGCGGCACTGGAAAGCGATAATCTCGCCACTATAGAAAGCCCGGAGAAACTTCGCTCCGATATCGAGGCACTGGAAGAAGAGTTGCTGCGACTGCAAGCCAGCGCCTTCGAGCAGGAAGGTACCAGCGTACGCCAATTTCTGGGCGACGGTAATCGACAATATTTGTCCGGCCTCTTTCTTGGCGGGCAGCGCATACTCATCCTGGTGGATAGTTCGTCGAGCATGCTCGATAGCACCCTGGTAAATATTATCCGTACCAGGAACATGGCAACCGCACAGAAACGCGAGGCGCCGAAATGGCAACGTGTAGTCAAAACCGTAGACTGGATTAGCACCCAGTTGCCCATCACCAGCCGTTACCAGATCTGGAATTTCAGTAGCGAGACCGCATCGGTGCTACCTGGAACCGAAGATGTCTGGCTGGAAGTGGCGGACCGGGATCAGTTGAACGAGGCGATACGGGCAGTCGAGCGGTTGGTGCCTGATCATGGCACCAACATGGAGCAAGTATTTCGCGCGGCGGCAAATATGTCACCACGGCCCGACAATATTTTTCTGATCACCGATGGCTTGCCGACGCTCAGTGATCGAGGCACGTCCAAGCGCCTGATAACCCCAAGCGAAAGAATGGAACTGTATCAGGATGCAGTGGAAGAACTTCCCCAGGGCGTGCCGGTCAATATTATATTGATGCCATTGGAAGGCGACCCCAGTGCCGCTGCAGCTTTCTGGCAATTGGCACAATTCTCACAAGGATCATTCATTACATCATCGAAGGATTGGCCATGAGACGGCGGGACCGGGCAACCGAATCTTTTAGCGTATCGTTCCTCGACGTTGCCGCCTGTGGCTTCGGCGCCATGATCATTCTTTTGATCGTCACCAAGTCCTCCGCACCTGTCGTCATCGAGTTTAGCGAGGTAGAGCCGCAAGGGTCTATTAACGAGTTACAGGAACAGCTATTCGCGATTCGAGGCGAGACCACTATTCTCAATCGGGATCTGAATGCGAAGCAGGAACAGCTGTCGGCCATGAAAGACCGCATAGCCAGGCTGCGCCGTGATCTGAACGATGTGCAGGCCCAATATCAGACTTCCAGGCAATTGTCAGATGACACCACCGATGAGATAGGGCGGCTCGCCATCGCCAGGCAGAGCCTGACCGAAGAAATGGAGCGGCTGCTGGCCAACAGCTCGGCACCGGATAACAACGCCATAGGTGGTATACCGGTGGATAGCGAGTACATTATTTTCATTATCGACACCTCCGGCAGTATGTACAACAACCCGAGCTGGAACAAGATGCTTGGCGTGATTGAAGACACCCTGAATGTCTACCCGGAAGTGAAGGGAATTCAGGTCATGAACGATATGGGCGACTATATGTTTGATTCCTATCGTGGGCAATGGATTCCGGATACTGCCGGTCGACGTCAGCAGATAATATCCACACTGCGAACCTGGCATCCCTACAGCAACAGCAGTCCAGTAGAAGGCGTGACGCGGGCGATTAATACCTTCTACTCCGTGGATAAGAAGATCAGTATTTATGTTCTCGGAGATGATTTTCAACCTGGAGGGTCTATTCAGCAGGTTTTGCGAACAATCGATCGGATAAATCTGGAAGATGATAGCGGCGATCGACTGGTGAGGATTCATGGCATCGGCTTTCCTACGATTTTTCAGGGCCCACAGCGATTCCAACAGAGTGTATATCGATATTCCACATTAATGCGGGAGATGACGCAACGAAATGGTGGTACATTCGTAGGTCTGAATGATTTTCGCTAAGTCTCGTCGGGCCATCGCTACCCCCTGGGGCCGCGCGATCGTTGATTACTTCAACAGACGCAGCAGAGAATGAGCATGAAAAACACAGGATTAAACCGCAGCTTACTATTACTCCTCCTCCTGTTCGGGCTAAGTAGCTGTGGCGTGAGTAATGTTGTCATAGATGGCAGCTTTCCCACCCCGAACATTAACAAGATGCCCATCGCCATCGCCGTGTATTATGACGATGCGCTGAAAGATTTCGCCTATCTTGAATACTCGGAGACTGGCCAGGAAGAATTCAACATCGAAAGCGGCAAATCCCATGTGCAGCTATTTAACGTGGTATTACCGGCGATGTTCGATCGAGTCGTCTTTGTCGACTCAATGGAAGAAGTACCCACACTGGGAGTCGACGCGGTTTTTGCGCCGGCGATAGAAGAGTTTCAGTTGGCCTTGCCGATGAAAACCAAGCTCGACGTGTTCGAAGTGTGGATTAAGTACAATATGCGCTTGCTGACTCCCACGGGAGACTACATAGCAGATTGGGTGCTTACGTCTTATGGAAAGACTCCTACTGAGACCTTCCGTTCGGTAGAAGGGGCTATAAATGACGCCGCTGTAGTCGCCTTGAGAGACCTGGCCTCGAGCTTCGCGCTTAGCTTTAACCAGGTCCCGGAAGTTCGGGATTGGCTAAACAACCGATAGAGAACAGCCGTGAATCGAGGTTTACTATGAATTTATACTCCCTAAGCAAAACATCAGCAATGCGCCAGTTGCTGCTCGCTGCGCTGGTGCTGCTGGTCTCATGCACCAGCACCACGATCGACGAATTTCGGCAGGGAGAGACCGGCATAAGTAGCACAGAGACTGTGGTCATACTTGGACGACGGCAAGCCAGTGACTACGAAACCCGCGCCGAGTTTGTCAGTTGTGTCGGTGAGCGTATGGGACGCGGCGAAAACGCACTGCAAATCGTACCGGAGCAGGAATTCGTCGATGCGATGTTTCCCTGGTTTGAGCCTCGAACTGCGCCCCTGCGTACCCGCGATCTTGAGCGCTTGATGGCAGAAAATGTGGTCGCAGAGAAAATGCTGGATTTCGGTGTGCGCTATATCGTATGGCTGGATGGTTTTACCGAAAGAACAGATCGCTCAGGCTCTATTTCCTGCACCGTTGGGCCAGGAGGAGCGGGCTGTTTCGGATTCGGTTCGTGGGAAGATGACGCTAAGTTCGACGCCAGAATCTGGGATATCGCGTCCATGAGCTCGGTTGGCACCATCAGCACAGACGCCACCGGACAATCCTATTTGCCCGCCCTTATTATTCCAATTCCGCTGATCGCAAGAGTCGAGGCCAATGCCTGCTCCCGACTTGCAGACCAACTCAAGAATTTCGTTAACGGCAGCTAAAGACCGAATATTTACTCTGACAGGCGGGAAAACTTAAAGAAGGACAGGTGGCACTATGCTTAAACAAAATCTGCAAGTTTCGGGCATTGGGAATCCATCCTTTTTCTTTGCTCCCACTCTAGCATCGTATTACACAAAAACGGTGGCACGCCTGCTGTTGCTGATAGCCCTCTGCGCTGCCGTGGTTTCTTGCGCAGTAAATCCTGCGACCGGTGGCGCCAATCTGGTGCTGATATCGGAACGTAGGGAAAAGGAAATTGGTCTCGAAGAGCACGAAAAAGTACTTTCCAGTATGCCAATGTTCGAAGATGGGGAATTATTGGCCTATGTACGGGAGGTTGGTAACAGAGTCGCCAAGCTAAGCCACAGGCCAAATCTCGACTATTACTTTCACATAGTCGACAGCCCTGAGATAAACGCCTTTGCTCTGCCGGGCGGGTACGTCTACGTGAATCGTGGCCTGCTGACGTTTATGAATTCCGAAGCCGAGTTGGCAGCGGTGTTGGCGCATGAGATAGGTCATATAACCGCAAGACACGCGGTGCAGCAGCAAGCCCGAGGCGCGCTGGCGAAAACCGTGGCGACGGTAGGCGGCATCGTCACCGCTGTGGCGACGGGCAGTGGTTATGTTGGTTCCCAGATTAGTGATGTAGCGTCAATCTGGGCGCAAACAGGCTTGAGCGGTTTTGGGCGCGAACATGAGCTCGAAGCTGACAGTTTAGGCGCCCGCTATCTGGTCGCAGCCGGTTACGATCCGGCAGCCATGATCGAAGTGATTACCATCTTAAAGAACCAGGAAGATTTCAATCGCAAGGTTTCCAATAATGGTGGTGGTTATCATGGCTTGTTTGCCACTCATCCTCGCAATGACAAACGACTGCAGGAGGCGATTGCTGCCGTAGGCAATATGTCTGATAGCACGATTGAGAAAATCGATGAGGATGTTTTTAGGAAGAAACTCGACGGCCTGATAGTAGGTGCAAGTCAGGCCTCGCAGACGGCTGACGCACGCAACCGCTACTATCAGGGATTGCTGGGATACACTTTGGTGTTTCCCGAGGATTGGGAAATCGCTGAAACAACGACAACGGTGGCAGCTTCTGCCCCAGACATCGGGATGATCAAAATTGAAGTACAGAGGCTACGAGAAAATACGGAGCCACGTGTCTTTATTAGAGACAAGCTGGGCATCTCTAACTTGCAAAAATCTGAGCCGCTATCACAGTACCGATTGATTGGACATACAGGAGTAGCAGTTTCTCGAGAGAGTGGGAAGCTGGAACGCATTGCGGTGATTTATCTCGGTCCCAGGGCTTACATATTTAGAGGTGCGATTGAAGATGCTAATGCTGTCGACGAAATTGACGGCAAATTGCTGGCTTCCATTCGCACCTTTAGAGCGATCCAGAATGGTGAGACATTCTCCGGCAACGAGTTAAAAATAAAATATGTTCAGGCTAGCGAGTTTTTTGAGTTTCGCATCGTTGCCCGAAACAGCAAGATCCCCAATTACCCGGAAGAAACCCTGAGACTGTTGAATGGTTATTACCCAACAGGCACACCTGAGTCCGGGGACTGGGTCAAACTGGTCGAATAGCTAGACGGATTACCCAAAAGTCTGAACCTAAAAGCCACAAAATGCTACGTCAGGTCCCGCAATCGCGTCAAAATGCCTGTGAGAGCTTGTTTTTGTACCGAGCAAGGTTAAACTTGACGAAGCTGTTAACAGGGTGAGGGTAAACCGTGAGATCTGCCCGCGCCGCTACTGCTGTCTCATGCATCTAATTGACATGGGTTGATCTTATGACCGTAGTTGAACGACAACACAAAAAAACCCCGAAGAAAAATGCGCTGCTGGAGATCGGCGACTTTCTCGATGGTTTGCTTGACGACAACAGGATTAACCAAGACGATTACGATCGCGCAATGAGTGGTCGTCGTTCCGCCGAAGATCGAGCCAAGCACGTGTTGCATTATCTGGCTGATCTGGACTTGGATGACAGATTAATAGATGGGCACAAGCTCGATATCGAAACCCTGACCCTAGTTCTGAGCGAACAATGTGGCCAGGAATACTATCGAATAGATCCCCTGAAAATAGACGTGGCTGAAATTACCAAGGTCATGTCCTACGCGTTTACGAAACGGCACCACATTCTTGCTGTCGAAGGGACGCTCGATACAGTTACTATTGCCAGCGCTGAACCCTATATCGATTCCTGGGAATCCGATTTGGAACATGTGTTGCAGAAAAAAATCGTCCGCGTCGTTTCGAATCCCAGAGATTTAAAACGTTTAACCACTGAATTTTACAGCCTCTCCAGTTCCGTCAGTCAGGCCACCGATGAATCTTTACAAAGGAAAGGCATCGGCAACCTTGAACAAATGTTGGAGCTGGGAAGTATTAAGGCCCCGGAAGCCAATGATCAGCATATCGTGAAGGTCGTAGACTGGATTCTGCAATATGCTTTTGAGCAACGTGCCAGCGATATTCATATAGAGCCGCGTCGAGAGAAAGGCAATATCCGGTTTCGGATAGATGGTGTGCTCTATACGGTTTATGCTCTACCCATGCAGGCCCTGAGTGCTGTGACCAGTCGTCTCAAAATCCTTGGGAGGATGAATGTTGCAGAGAAGCGTAAACCCCAGGATGGTCGAATCAAGACCAAGAGCCCCAATGGCAACGAAGTAGAATTGCGGCTTTCAACCCTGCCGACGGCTTTTGGTGAAAAACTGGTGATGCGCATATTCGATCCCGATGTGTTGTTGAAGCCATTTGAAGAACTCGGGCTAATCAACCAGGATCTGATGCGCTGGAAGAAGATCATCCAGAACAATTATGGCATCGTGATTATTACCGGCCCGACGGGAAGTGGTAAAACTACCACCTTGTATTCCACGCTTAGATCTTTAGCGACGGAAGAAGTGAACGTCTGCACTATCGAAGATCCGGTCGAAATGGTTGTGGACAGCTTCAACCAGATGCAGGTGCAGGAAAACATTGACCTGAATTTTGCCGACGGTGTGAAGGCCTTGCTGAGACAGGATCCCGACATCATCATGATTGGTGAGGTTAGAGATCTCCCCACAGCCGAGATGGCGATACAGGCTGCCCTTACTGGACACCTGGTCTTTACGACGCTGCATACTAACGATGCACCGTCTGCGATTACCCGGCTTCTCGAATTAGGAGTGCCACCCTATCTTATCAAGGCGACAGTGATCGGTATCGTCGCGCAACGCCTGATTCGGGTTTTATGTCCGAGCTGCAAGAAGTCGATAAAAATAAGCAAAGAAGCATGGGAGGCAGTCACTCTGCCATGGAAGGTGAAGTTGCCGACTAAGGCAGCTGATACCAACGGTTGTCTGGAGTGTCGGGAAACCGGATTCAAGGGCCGCGAGGGTATTTACGAAGTCATGCCATTTACGGAATCCCTACAGAAACTCGCTGATAGTAAAACTGATTTGCCAGCAATGAGGAAGCAGGCCTACAAGGAAGGCATGCTCAGTTTAAGATTGAGTGGTGCGCAGAGAGTGGCTGCGGGTGTAACCAATATTAATGAGATTATGAGAGTCACGCCTGCGAACATAGTCTAACTGAAGCGCGGTCTCGCTAGCTCGATTTGGATGACCGGCAAAAGGTGGACAGTTGCGGCATGCCAATGCCCCGTTCCGATTCGCCCGATGATGAATCTCGCTACTCCACTTAAGGGAAGAAGTGAAACAAAATAGTTCCGAAAACTTCCTTATCGTAGGGCCGTCCTGGGTGGGGGACATGGTGATGGCCCAGTCCCTGTTCCTTAGCTTGAAGGCGCAAGATGCGTATTGTGAAATTACGGTACTGGCCCCGGACTGGACTCGACCCCTTCTTAAGCGGATGCCGCAGGTAGATCACAGTATCGGCTTGCCCGTTGCGCACGGAGAATTAAAGCTGCGCGAGCGCAGAGCACTGGGTAAATCCCTGCGTATGCAAAAATATTCCAGCGCGATCATCCTGCCAAATTCATTCAAATCGGCGTTGATACCCTTTCACGCGAATATTCCACGGCGGATAGGCTGGCGCGGGGAATGGCGCAACCCGGTACTGACAGATTGCCGGAAACTCATCCCCGCAAACTTTCCCTTAATGGTACAGCGCTTTGTGGCTTTGGCCTCTCAGGCCTGCGATGAACCCCCTACCGACATTCCCAGGCCCAGTTTGACTACGGATCCAGATAACGTCGATGCTGCACTACAATCGTTCGGCTTGGAAACCAACGCCCCGGTACTGGCCATATGTCCCGGTGCCGAATACGGTACCTCGAAGCAATGGCCGGCAGCACACTATGCGAAACTCGCCAATGTGATGATGGCGGACGGCTGGCAGGTCTGGATATTTGGCTCCGCCAGCGATGTTGCCATTGCCGGGGAAATTGAGCGTGGATTAGACGCCCACAGCTGGTCAAATCTTGTCGGTAACACCAGCCTGGCCCAGGCCATAGATCTCATTTCGGTGGCTTCGGTCGTGGTTTCAAATGACTCCGGGTTGATGCATATCGCCGCCGCGCTGGGCAAGCCGGTGGTGGGAATCTACGGCTCGACATCGCCGGACTTTACACCTCCCTTGGCTGAAAGGGTAAAATTGCTCGTGTCCGACATAGATTGTTGGCCTTGTTTCAAACGGCAATGTCCCTATGGTCACCTGCGCTGTCTGCAAGAATTGGAGCCATTGCGAGTGCTAAACTCTGTCAAAGAGCTCCACATGCTCCCCGAGTAAAACAATATGCGAGTACTGATTGTCAAGGTCTCATCGCTTGGAGACATCATTCACACGCTGCCGGCGGTGACAGATGCCCATCGTGCGCGTAAAGATCTGGCCTTCGATTGGGTCGTAGAAGAAAATTTTTCGGAGGTGCCTGGCTGGCACCCTGCGGTCGAAAATGTCATTCCCGTTGCGATTCGCCGCTGGCGCAGGAATATCTTCAAAACCTATTTAAACAATGAATTTCGCTCTTTCAAACGCGCAATACAGGGAGTTCATTATGATCTGGTTATTGATGCCCAGGGCTTAATCAAGAGCGGGCTCATAAGTCGAATTTCCCGAGGTTTAACTATTGGGCTCAGCAATCGAACCATCAGAGAACCGATGGCAACCTTGTTTTATAACAAAGTGTATTCGGTACCATGGACTGAACACGCGGTGGATAGAGTGCGTCAACTTTTCTCCAGGGCTCTGAATTATCGTTACGACAAGGAGGTTATCGATTACGGAATCGATATTACTCGAATTGGAGTAGAAGAGGCCGGTGCATCCGGGAAAAAAGTTGTTTTCCTGCACGGTACTACCTGGAGTACCAAGCACTGGCCTGCGGACTATTGGCGTCATCTTGCACATAATGCGGTTGCAGCGGGTTACGAAGTCCTGCTGCCATGGGGAAACGATAATGAAAGGATAAGAGCAGAATTTATCGCTGCCGACTCAGATCGAGTCACCATACTCGATCGACAATCTCTTTCCGGCCTGGCCAAGCATATTTTGTTATCTGAGGGTGTGATAGCGGTGGATACGGGCCTTGGTCACCTGGCGGCGGCACTGGCCAAGCCCACCCTGTCGCTTTATGGTCCAACAAATCCGGGACTATCTGGCACCTACGGCAAGCAGCAGCTGCACCTTACTTCCAATCTGAATTGTGCCCCCTGTGTAAGAAAAACCTGTACCTATAATGGGCCTGGGGTAACAGATGAGTTTAGGAATAAATCTTTTGCGGTCACTCCGCCCTGCTTTTCGTCGCACAAACCTGACATGGTTTGGCAGCAATTTGAAAGGCTATTAATCGATTAATGTAATGAAGATCAGCTTTCTCATCTATTCCTACTTTCCTTACGGCGGACAGCAACGAGATTTTCTTCGCATTGTTAACACCTGTTTAAGTCGTGGCCATGAGATCGATGTCTACACCATGAAATGGCAAGGTGAATTGCCCGAGGCACTGAATCTGATCACTGTGCCAGTCAAGGCGATGACTAAGACGAAACTGTATCGTAGTTTTACCCAGTGGGTGGAGAAGGCGCTTTCGAGACAGCTGCCACATCCGGTATTTGGCTTCAATAAAATGCCATTACTGGATCTGTATTTTGCCGCAGACCCCTGTTTCGCCGAGAAGGCGGACACACAGCGTGGTGCCTATTATAAATATACCGGCCGTTATCGGCATTTCAAAAATTACGAGAACGCGATCTTCGGTGACAACAGCAAGACCCATGCCTTGATTCTGTCACCGCAACAACACAAAGCATTTCTGAAATATTATCCAGCTTGTAGTGAGCGATTACATGCCGTGCCTCCCGGTATATCTCGAGACCGAATGGTTTCAAGCCGAGATACAGATGTCAGGCGCCAATTACGCGAAGAATTTTCCATCGCCGGAGACACAGTTTTGCTGTTGCAGATAGGCTCAGGTTTCAGGGTTAAGGGTGTAGATCGGTCCTTGCGTGCTTTAGCCTCATTGCCAGCGCAGATTCGAGCTAATACGCATTTCATGCTGGTTGGACAGGACAAGCCCCGGCGGTTTGAGAAATTGGCGCGCAAGCTTGGAGTGCGGGAGCAGTTTTCGGTGCTGTCTGGGCGGGATGACATTCCTCGTTTTTTGGCAGGGGCAGACCTGTTACTTCATCCAGCCTACGTTGAGAGTGCAGGCTATGTTCTGCTAGAGGCAACTATTGCCGGGCTGCCGGTACTGACGACGGCGAGCTGTGGTTATTCCTTTCATATCGAACAGGCACAGTCCGGTGAGGTTTGTAGCGATCCCTTTAGTCAGGAGGAATTGAATACCCGACTACTGGCTATGCTGGAATGCATCGATATGGCCCCCTGGTCGGAAAATGGCCTGGTGTACGGGAAAAAGGACGAGCTGTACGCACTTCCTGACGCGGTGGCAGACATTATTGAAGAACTATTTCTGCCGAAACACGGGAGTGGATGAGTTCCGATGCTTTATTTAGATGAGAAATTCCAACGCTACTGGGGAAGCTCGGACCCTTTTGTACAACTGCAGTCGATCGAAGCTAAGGTATATCGGGAAGTTAAGGCAAGGAAAACATTTCGATTTACCTTGGACGGAGAAAGCTATTTTGCCAAGCTACATTTCGGAGTGGGGTGGATGGAGATATTCAAGAACCTGGTTCTATTCCGATTGCCGATTTTAGGTGCAGAAAATGAATGGAAGGCTATTCGCAAGTTGCACACACTCGGCATTGCTACCATGCATTTTGTTGCCTATGGCAGTAGCGGGTGGAACCCGGCAGCACGCAAATCTTTTATCATCACGCGAGAATTGAAAAATACCACCTCACTGGAAGAGTTTTGTATGCACTGGAAAGACAACAAGCCGCTCTTCAGCTATAAGAGAGGACTAATAAATGAAGTCGCGAGCATCGCCAGAGGCATACATGGAAACGGTATCTGTCATCGCGATTTCTATCTCTGTCACTTCCT
This sequence comes from Gammaproteobacteria bacterium, assembly GCA_002731775.1. Lineage (GTDB taxonomy): Bacteria > Pseudomonadota > Gammaproteobacteria > Pseudomonadales > Pseudohongiellaceae > UBA9145. The sequence continues at coordinate 13,034 of PCCP01000123.1, read as the reverse complement.
GTTGCACGATAGCCATGGGGAACAGGGTAATAAGCAAAGATTGTCATTGATTGATTTGCATCGCGCCCTGATCAAGGAAAATCTGGCCCGACGCTGGCTGGTTAAGGACATTGCGGGCCTCTATTTCTCGGCTATGGATATCGGGCTGAGCCGGCGTGATCTGCTTCGATTCATCAAAGTTTATGACCAGCTGAGCTTGCGTGATTCACTGGGATCCAGAGAAGGGTTTTGGTCCACTGTAGAGCACCGAGCAAGAACGATGTATCAAAAGCTGGGACCTGTTTAAGCCTTATGAATACGTTTAGCTGTGCAAAGTTAATTTCCATGGGACGGCATATCCCTACTCCTTTTCATGTGTCCGCATCTAAAGATCAGCAGCAGATCGATCTACGTGTTGAATCTATTCTACGGATCGTGCCGGGGAAGCGCTTAGTTGGCTTGACCCAGTGGCAGAACCGGCAGGTCATAGTCAAGTTGTTTTACCAGCCAGGATGCTGGAGACGCAATCATCTGGCGGACATCAACGGCATCAATTTGCTGAGCTCCGCCCGGATACCGACACCAGAAATACTTCATCAGGCCATACTCACCGGCAATCAAGGTGCGCTCTTGCTAATTGAGTATTTGAATGAAGGCACTAACTTGTTGTCCCTGCTAGATGAGGCCAACACTGAAGCTGATCGTCTCAAGCTGCTCGAGAGAGTAATCGAGTCCATAGCCAACTGTCACAATTCCGGAATTTTGCAGAATGATATCCATTTGGATAATTTCATGCTCTCGAAGGAGCGCGTCTATTTGCTCGATGGTGGAGACATTAAGGGGGCCAAGAATGGAATTAAACCGGAAACAAAACTGACAAATCTGGCAATGTTCTTCGCCCAGTTTCCGGCCACCATGGATCACAATGTTGGGGTATTACTTCGACACTACCTGGAACAGGACGTAGATGTTTCTGCAGATTTGATTGCCGATTTCTATCTCCGATTGAAGCAGGCGAGGGTTCATCGGCTCGCCCGGTATGAACGTAAGCTGTTTCGTTCAACCACCGCTAATCGCTGCGTGCAGACATCGACAAAATTTCTGGTTTACGATCGCAGCATGCATTCACATGAATTCGACTTGTTCCTGGAGAACCCTGACAGTTTTATAGAACGCGGCAAAATTATGAAGAACGGGAATTCGGCAACTGTCGCAGAAGTGTCGATAGCCGGGCAGGTTTACGTATTAAAGCGTTACAACATCAAGAAATTTGCTCATGGGCTGCGCAGCCTATTTCGCTCGGGCCGGGCGTACAATTCCTGGCGTAACGCTTCGGTACTGGAAATGCTGGGCATCGCCACTCCCCACCCCTACGTATTCATGGAACGCAGAATATTATGGATATTTCGAAGAAGATCTTATTTCCTATGCGAGCGCATTGAAGCCGATCATCTCACTACAGATTTTGAAGGCGAAGCGGCGACCAAGATAACCGCCGATGAGTTATTCGCAGCATTTCAACAGCTACTCGAAATCATGCATCACTATAAAATCAGTCATGGTGATATGAAGGCAACAAATTTTATTTATGCGAATAAGGTCCTGTATGTGCTGGATCTGGATTCAATGCAACGGCATAAAGTGGAGGTTCGCTTTCACAACCGGTTTGCGAAAGATCTCGCTCGATTTCGCAAGAACTGGATAGGCACCAGATTCGAGGCGCCCGTCGAGCAATTAATTGAGAAAATATGGGTCTCCAAGGGCAGGCAGGCGAAGCTTAGGTAGAGCATGGCGACAATCACATTAGGACTGGCAGGCGCAATCGGGCATGATCCGGCCGCGGCATTATTCATCGATGATGACCTGGTTGCAGCGGTGGAAGAAGAGAGACTATTGCGTCGAAAACATGCAACAGGTGAAACTCCCTATTACTCGGCCCGCCAATGCATGCAGATTGCCGGGGTAAAACCGTCGCAGATAGATCGCATTGCTATTCCCTATGCGCCAATTTCACTTCTGAATAAAGCACGCTGGCATTACGCCTATCGTCACTGGTACGCACCTGATCGGAGTATCGATAGTCTGCTAAATGGCAATCGGAGATATCGACGTTATCGCAAGGACCTGGACAAACTGCTGGAGAAACTACAGATACCCGTTTCCAAAGTTCAAATAGTTCCAGTCGAGCATCAATTAGCCCACGCTAGCAGCTGTTATCACCTCATTGAATCAGACCAGAAAACCGCTGTTTTTTGCAATGACTCGAAAGGGGAATATTCCAATATTTTTCTTGGTTACGGTGAGAATGGAAATATAACTCGCCTGAAAGAATTCTATAACCCGGATTCTCTCTGTGGCATGTACGCGGCGATGACAGACTATCTTGGTTTCGAAATTTTGGATGGCGAGTTCAAGGTGATGGGGATATCCCCCTTCGGTGACGCCTCCAGGTACGATCTTTCACCACTCGCCTATTTTAACGGTAAACAATTCAAGGTGAGAAACAAGTTAATAGGTACAGTCGGCTTGCGCCGATACAAAGCCAAGTCGAAGGGGCATTTCTTCAGCCAGAAGCTGCTGGACATGCTGGGACCGCGCCGAGTCGGTAATTTGACCGACGATCCCTATGTGCATTACGCGGCAGCAATACAAAAATTGTACGAAGATATTGCCGTGGGTCTGGTGGCGCATTACCTATCAGAAATATTGGAGGATACCGGTATACTGGCAGTCGCGGGCACCGGCGCGATGAACATCAGGCTTAACCGGCGCCTGCTGGCACTGCCGATGGTAAAAAAATTGATTGTGCATCCGGCTTGCAGTGACTCCGGTACCGCGATCGGTGCAGCCGCATATGCGATTCGAGAAACAAAAACCAGATTGAAGCCGATATCGAGTATGTTTCTCGGTCCGTCCTATACCAGTGAAGAATGTATAGAGGCCTGTAAAGCACACCGTGAGAAACCTGATTGGAAAATTTTGCAAGATCCGCACGTTGAGGCAGCCGAGTTGCTTAATCGCGGGGAACTGGTGGCCTGGTTTCAAGGACGTATGGAATTTGGTGCACGGGCACTGGGAAACAGGAGCATCCTGGCCAATCCCACCGAAGAAGGAATTGCAGATATCATCAATCGGCAGGTCAAATTTCGGGAAAAGTGGCGTCCGTTTTCACCCAGTGTATTAGATAGTGTTGCAGCAGAATTTTCAGAAGAAGAATTTGATGACGAATATATGTGTATCGGTGTCACACTGAGCAAAAACTGGCAGGAAAAGTATCCGGCTATTGCTTATGCCGACGGCAGTACCCGTGCGCAGATTGTGCGTGCCGATACCAATCCTTCCTTGCATAAACTGTTGAGCCATTTTCATGAACTGTCAGGGCAGGGCTTGCTGATTAATACTGCGCTCAGCCGTCCTGGCGAGGCTCTGGTGTGCAATCCCGAAGATGCGATCAACATGTTTATGGGAACGGATCTCAAGTACCTGATTCTGGAAAATATACTGGTAACGAAACGAGAAGAGTCAGAGACCTGGTAGTGCCTTCGCCTCAGGATCCGCTGAGACATTACTGCGTTGTTCAAAGGTGCGCTAAAGCGGCGAGCCCTGGATGCGCCGATAAATAGCAATACGTCGCCTGTCCGCATCGGAAAACTCAATCTCCAACTCGAGGACCCTGGCTATGTCGTCACTGGAAAACAGCTGTTCCATCTCATAGCGTAACTCTACGGCTACCAAATCACCAGGTGCCGTGTCAAGAATATCAATCGCCGTAAGATTGAACAGGGTCTTATCATAATCCTCAATCTTGCCACTGTTATAGGCCAGGGCATGACTGTTAGTCACCAGTCCGCCAGGCGTTTCCCTCTGCTGGACTATCCAGTCTATTGCGTTATCGATGTAGTCTTTGGGTCTTCCGAAGCTATAGTAGGAATCTATCACGCAGTAAGTAACGAACAGCACGATAAAGATCTTCACAAAATTCTTTCGATTCGATCTGGCATTTTGTAGCAGCCTGAAAAGAATCAGAGGAATAAATAGTCCAAGGAGTATGCACATCAAAATCGTATAACGGCTGCTAAGATAACGAGTTACAAAAACGAAGGCAAAAAGAATTAGAAGATTTACCAGCAAGTAGAAGACAATGGGCAGTGCGATGTGTCTATTCAGACGTAGTTTTCTTCCAAAAAGGCCAAAGATGAGAACAACGAGATAAGGTCCGCCAATGCCGCTTATCAGTTTCGCGAAAAGCATCGCCGTCAATCCGGCGACTATAAACAAGGCGATGTACTCCTGGGAGTAAGCCGCAGCATGCTCGTTAAACAGGGCTCGGCTAATTTCATAAGACTCTGCCGCATCCGGACTAAATAGATCGAGCAGGAATGGCTTGTAGACAGATACAAATTCCAGAAACAATTGCTGAATATTCAGTCCAATCAGAAGCAGCAGAATGAAGCTGGCACCTGCTGCGGCGCCGATGATCTGAATGAGTTTGAGGAAACGATTGCGGCGCTGTTGTAGTTCGAACCTATAATCCAGCAAAAGCGCGAAAGGCGTCATCAGCAGATAGACAATCGCTTCGACACGTAACATCGTTGCCACTATCAGGGAGACACAAAACCCCAGTCCATACTTTAATATGGGCTGCTTCGTGTAGAGCAGAAACTGCCATAATGCAAAAACTGAGAATGCCCAGAAGCCGACATCTCGAATAACAAAATAGCGATACTCATTTAGTTCTGGATAGACGAGTATGCTTACGGCGGCAAAAACGAGCAAGGATTCTGAATCGTCTATTTCCTTGACGATGCTAATAAAGGCAAAGACCAACAGTGCGAAAAACAAGGCATTGATAAGATAGGCAGCGGTGAAAAGCTTAATACCGAGAAGCCCAAGCAGGGAAATTAGAATCGAATAGCTAGCCCATGAATAGTGTTGAAAGGCCGCCGAAAAACCGTCTGTACTGAATATTTCAGCGGTTCTGATGTAAGCATAGGCATCATCGTTGGTGTGTTGCGGAACCAGGATTGTGAATGTCGAAATAAACAGGCTGGTGAGTACTGCATAGATTCGAATGTCGACTTGGCGCCAGTTGAAATTCATAGTAAAAATATCTTCACTTAATAGGGCCTGGCCGCCTTGCCGGCAGCTTGGGTTTTAAAGCGTTTGTGCAACCACAGGTACTGGTCGGGCTGCTTTCGGATGGCCTCTTCAATAATCTGGTTGATGGTGGTGGCATCAGCGGCCTCATCATCGCTGGGGTAGTTTTCCAGCTGTTTACTAAAATACAGATGATAACCTGAGTTATCTTCATTCCGATAATGGCTACAGAATATAACCGGAGAATGGTTAACTTTTGCAAATCTGGCTGTGGCTGTGATAGTGGCGGCGGGGTGAGCAAAGAAAGGGACAAACACCGAGTACTTGGCGCCATAATCCTGATCCGGTGCATACCAGAGAATGTGGCCAGATTTCAAACTACGCATGGCGCCCCGCACATTCTTGCGATCAAAGATCCGGACGCAGAATCGCAGCCTGGCATTCATCATGACCGCGTCAAACAAAGGATTCTTGTTGGGACGAAAGGTTGCGTCCATATCCTTGAACATACTGATCATCATCCCGCCAAAATCCAGAGTCGAAAAATGCGCACATAGAAGTAGTACACCCCTGCCCTGGGCAAGGGCGAGATCAATATTTTCCAAACCCGAAACCTTGACCATGGGACGGTAAACCTCCGGATCTCCAAACCATGCCATTGCGGTCTCAACTAGGCCAATACCGTTTGAGGAGAAGGTTTTCTTCACCAGTTTGCGGTGTTCAGTTTGTGATAATTCGGGGAAGCACAGCTTGAGGTTGACTTCACACACATGTCGTCGTTGCCGCGCCAGATAATACCCGAGTAAGCCCAGTAGCCTGCCGAGCATGAGTTGAAGGGAATAGGGCAGATGTGCGACACCCCACATTAGAAACAGGCCAATCCAGGTTAGCCAGTAACGTGGCGCCGTGAATTGGCGCAAGGGAATCACTTGCTGAGAATCTTCAGACACGGAACCAGGAACCGTCTTGATCTACGCCTGCTCCGAAGGCAAGAGATATTGTGTACTTGATCGGAGGCTCCCCAGGCAGTTTTTCGTTCGTAGTTTACTGAGTGTAGCGCAAATTGTAGCAGAAGCCGCAGGCAAACTCAGTCTGGCCCACGATCTGCACAGTTTCCGTTGGTGAGAACCCGATTCCGGGGTCGGTGCGCGCGAATCTACTAACACGAAGCCCTGTGTTATGATCATCTGCCATGGAATTAACCATAAGTCCGTACCCGGAGATAGCCCAATGAAACTGGAAATGCCTCCATTCCACCGGGCCAAACTACTGGTGGTGGGCGATGTAATGCTGGACAGATATTGGCACGGAGCAGCCTACCGGGTATCCCCGGAAGCGCCTGTTCCCGTGGTCCGGGTGGGCAACATGGAAGACCGGCCTGGCGGTGCTGGCAACGTTGCACTCAACGTTGCCGCGCTCGGTAGTGCCGCAACTCTGGTGGGAATCATCGGTGACGACGAAGCCGGCAAGGAACTGGGTTCGAGGCTGAATGCGGCTGGCGTCTACTGTGAATTTCTGCACTCGCCCGACAAACCTACGATCACCAAATTGCGCGTAATCAGCCAGCATCAGCAACTCATTCGGCTGGATTTTGAGCAGCAGTTCCAAACCTCGGATATTGCCGGATTGCATGAGAAAGTTGCGTCTTTGATTGCCAATGCCCAGGTCCTGGTGCTGTCAGATTACGGCAAGGGTGCGTTGCAGGACATTCCGGGAATTATTGACCTCGCACGCGAGCAAGAGATTCCAGTCATCGTCGATCCCAAGGGTTCCGATTTCCAAAAATATCGTGGCGCCACCGTGATCACTCCGAACTTGAGTGAGTTCGAATCGGTAGTCGGTCATTGCAGCAATGAGGACGATTTGGTCAACAAGGGCTTGCGGGTATTGTCAGATCTGAATTTGCAGGCTTTACTGATCACACGCGGTGAAGCGGGCTTGACCCTGATCCGTCCAGATTCACCTGAGCTGCATTTGCCAGCACGAGCCCAGGAAGTATTCGACGTGACCGGTGCCGGCGATACCGTGATCTCTGTCCTGGCTTCGGCCCTGGCGGCTGGAGACGGCCTTGCCGATGCCACTGCGCTGGCGAATCTGGCGGCCGGACTGGTAGTTGGGAAATTGGGTACTGCTGCAATCAGCGGCCCGGAACTGCGGCGCGCTATATTGGCCGAACAGAATTCTGGTCGAGGCGTTATGACGGCGGAGCAGCTTCAGATCGCGGTGCAAGATGCCAAGGAGCACGGCGAGAAGATTGTCTTTACCAATGGCTGCTTCGACATTATTCATGCCGGGCATGTTGGCTATCTGGCGGAAGCAAAGCAATTGGGGGATCGGCTTGTGGTTGCAATCAATGATGATGATTCTGTGCGCCGGTTAAAAGGAGCAGGCCGCCCAATTAACCCGGTGGAGCGACGCATGGCAGTACTGGCAGGATTGGAAGCTGTGGACTGGGTAGTCAGTTTTTCCGATGATACGCCCGAACCATTATTGAAATCTCTGAAGCCTGATATATTGGTGAAAGGCGGTGACTATACATTGGAGCAAGTAATCGGTGGTGACTTTGTGCATTCCTACGATGGTGAAGTCAAAGCCCTGGAGTTTCTGGATAATTGCTCCACTTCGGCGATTATGGAGAAGCTGAAAGAAGTAGGCGATTGATCGGCTCCGTAATCAGGCGAACGCTCTTACAACAGACTCGACATTCTCTCGCAGGTGCTCCGGGCTGATAGTTCCCACGATTACGCTACTCACCCCGGCGGGAGTGAGGGCGAATTTCAATTTGTTATCAATCGAATTCTCTCCGACTGTTGCGACGTGGCCGCTGTTGAGAGCTTTCTTTATCAGCACTCCCTTATTCAGAGAATTTGCGTAACGAATTACCTCGGCATCATCTGTAGTAGACGGGTTGTAAGTCACCATGACAAGATCGCTGAGCTCCACGGCTTTTAAGCCCCCGTGCAGAGACTTCGTTGACATGCCCACCGCTCGAATCAGCCCCTTTTCCTTTAGTTTCATCAGGGTTGGCAGACACGCGGTCGATTCGATGATATGCATGTCATTGCCATCAGAATGTACCAGTACGATATCCAGGTAGTCGGTATTCAGATTTTGTAGGCTGCGTTCGATGCTATACCGCACGTGTGCTTCGGTAAAATCATAGAAGGATTTGCCGTCGAGGAACTCCTCGCCGACTTTGGTGCAGATCACCCAATCCTGGCGATCAGTCAGTAGCCTGCCGAGGCGCTGCTCACTACTGCCATAAGCGGGAGCGGTATCCAGCAAATTGATACCCAGGCTTCTCGCCTGATCCAGCATTGCAATGAGTTCCCGATCGGAAGGCAATGAAAAAGTAGTGGGATATTTTACTCCCTGGTTACGGCCGAATTTTACAGTGCCCAAACCTAAAACCGAGACATCGATGCAAGATTGGCCCAATTGTCGCTTCGCTAAGCTCACTATGCATTAATTCCAGAGCGCAGTGGCAATCTTTGGTTGAGCTAGTACTTTATCCAGTTCCACTGTGTTGTCTTCCGCTATCGCTGTAATCGATTTTGCAGCCAAATGTTCAATCAGTTTATCGGCCAGGGAAGGCGCAAGGCTTAGCTTGGTAGGCCACGCCACCAGCACGTTAGCTTCCTCGATAAAGAGAGCATCATCGGGACGAAATTTGCTGTCGAGTTTCGCTTCCGCCCGATTAATGGTGAAGCAACCCCATTGCGCGTCGCCCAGGTGCAGCCAGGGGAACAACTCCCGTAGCAGCGCAGTCGCGGCCGCCACTTGGTCTGCAGCGCTTCTGTTGATACCGGCTTCTGCCAGCTCGCCGCCCAGGTACCAAACCATAGATCCGTCCGCTGCGGCGTGAGAAGTAATGGTTAGTCTGGGCGTGAGACTGAAGCTGCCACCGATACAGTGTACGTACAGGGCAGGTAATTCGGGTCTTTTCACATAGACCATGTGCAATGGTCGGATCTGAGACCGGGGCTTTAGCAAGCCTGCCCGGGAAACTAGCCCTTCGTTGCCTTCGCCAGCACAGAAAACAAATTGCTGGGATTCTATACGCAAGGAATGATCGCCGTTGCTTACAGTGAGATGATCGATGTCGCCCGCGTTATTTTTGTAGAACGCGAGCGATCTTGCATCGATTCGGTAGATATGATTTTCTTGTTTGCGAATTAGTTCGGCGAGCAGTGATTCGGTATCTATAACGAAATCCGGCAATTGGTACAGTGTGCCAGCCGCTGTGGCTCGCTTGAAAAATTCTGGATAGGCGGATTTATCTACCGCTTCTACTCGACCACGAAGACTTTTGCTGCCAAGAAAGGTTTTCAGCCTGGACCTAAATCCTGCTTGAGACCACATATAGTAATTTTCACTGCGCAGGCGACAACCACGCAAATCGATATCCCCTTCTCCCTGCAAGCACGCGCGCCAGCGAGCTGGCATGCCGGCAATAGCCTGGGCAGCAGCGCTGAATGATCCGCTCAAGGCATACTTAAGACCACCATGGATAATTCCCTGGGAGGCAATAGTCTGGCCGCCACCAAGCGTATCGGCTTCTAACAAAATGGCGTGAAAACCATTGCTACGCAAGCGGTTCAATAGCCACAAGCCGGCCACGCCACCACCAAAGATGACGATGTCGGTTGAATACGTGGATGTCATTAGTTACCTTAGCCCTCTGCTTCAAGTCGGGATTGGTACGCCTGCTCTTATCTCTGCTTCCTGTTCTCTCTCCTTAGATGAGTTGGAAACACGGAAATGAGAGAAGAGTATATCGGCTTAAAGTTTGATTTCCCAACCGCAGCCCAAGCCAAGAGGCAGCCCGACAGCTCTCATGTATCGATTTTTTTATAGCTTGCTTTTTTACCTCGTAGTACCCTTCATCGTATTAAAATTGCTCTGGAGATCGCTTAAGGCGCCAGCTTATAGACGCAGATGGGCTGAACGCTTTGCCCTGGCTTCCCTGCCCGAGGACTTCCAGGCATCGATGCAAACCATCTGGATTCATGCAGTTTCGGTGGGTGAGACCGTAGCCTCTGTGCCGTTGGTGCGTCAGTTACAGCAGGCATATCCCTCTACGCAGATAATGATTACCACGGTGACACCAACCGGCTCAGACAGAGTTGTAACGCTGTTTGGCGCCAGCGTTTATCACCAGTACATTCCCTACGACTTGCCCGCTGCCATCGGCAGATTTATCGATGCACTGCGTCCGACAGTGTTGATCCTGATGGAGACCGAGCTGTGGCCAAACACTATCCACTATTGCCATCGCAGCGGCGTCAGGATAATTCTGGGCAACGCCAGGCTCTCTGCAAGATCGGCTAGCGCTTATAGCATAGTCTCAGAACTAAGCAAACTCATGCTCTCTGAGATCGATTGCATCGCGGCACAGTCGCAGGCCGATGCCCGTCGCTTTATTGAACTTGGAGCATCTCCGGAAGCAGTTGAAGTGACTGGCAGTCTAAAATTCAACGTGGAGATTGACTCGTCAGGGTTGCCTCCTGGATCGATATTTGAGTCCCTCAAGGAGTCAGGCCGCACGGTGTTAATTGCGGCAAGCACGCGGGATGGAGAAGAAGACAAAATCCTCGCGGCGTTCGCACAATGCCATCAGTCTGATGCATCGATGTTGCTGCTATTAGTGCCGCGACATCCTGAGCGCTTTGACAATGTGGTCAATCTCTGCCAGCAAAAAGGATTCACAGTCGAGCGGCGCAGCCAACTGAATTCAATCCAGGCCTCGTTGCAGGATGCAACCCAAATCATCGTCGGTGATTCCATGGGGGAGATGCAAAACTACTATCGATGTGCGGACATTGCATTTGTAGGTGGTAGCCTGGTTGATACCGGTTGTCAGAATGTGCTGGAACCTGCCGCCCTGGGCATACCTGTCGTGGTAGGGCCCTCGCAATATAATTTTGCCAACATCTGCTCTCAACTCGAACAGGCTGGCGCTCTCAGAACCGTTGCAGACGAAACTGAACTGGCCAGGCTGCTGACAGAGTTGAATAGCAATAAGGCCGAGCAGGAGCGCATGGGGGCTGCGGGGAAACAACTGGTGCAAGCCAACCAGGATGCGCTACCCGCGATGATGAAAATCGTTCGCCGTGCAATCGGCTAAAAAAGGCCGGAAGTAATCGCCTCCCTGTCTCTGCCAATTTTTCCTCCAGCACAGGGCGTGCTGGCTGGCACGGGATTAGGGCGATTCACTGCCTGCTTAGATTTTCGACGCCCTGGTCGGTAACACGAACGTTGTCTTCCACCCGAATTCCGCCGCAGGGATAGAGTTCATCTATGAGTTTCCAGTTAATAAATTTCCCCCTGGCTTGATCCCGCTCCGCCTCGAGTAGCAGCGGAATGAAATAGAAACCCGGTTCCACGGTAAACACCATATTTTGTTCCATGATGCGGGTGTTTCGCAGTGCCGGTGAGTGCTCGGCGGGTGGCGCACTACCGCCGGCAAGTTCTTTCTGCTGACCACCGACATCATGCACCTGTATGCCCAACAAATGACCGACACCATGGGGCATAAAAAGTTGTGGTATTTTTTTATCTATCAGCGCGGCTGGCGACTGCTTGCACAGATCATGTTCAATCAACAGATCCGCTACGCCAGCCAGGGCGTCGTCGTGCAAGTCCTGATAGGCCATGCCTGGCTTGATCTGGGATACCAGTTCCAGTTCCAGTTTTTCCATACCCGTTAACAGAGATTTGAACACGGTGTTTGCCGTCTCTTTTATCGATGTTCGGGTAATATCCGAGCCATAGCCATTTATCCGGCAGCCAGCATCGATGAGCAATACCTGGCTGGTTTGCGCACAACCACGACGCTTGTGCTGATAGTGCAAGATGGCCGATTTCTCATCCAGTGCGACGATATTGGTATAGGGACTTTGTTCTTCCAATATTCCACAGGCGTTTAGAAAAGCCATATGGATGTCATACTCACTGCCGCCAAGCAAAAAACTCTCTCTTGCGGCGGCATGACCAAGCAGGCCAACTCGGTTGGCCTCTCGCAATTGTTCCAGTTCATAATCGGTCTTGATCGCCCGTTGAAAATCCAGATAAGCCAGCAGCGCATCAGGATTGATTAGCTCTGTATCGATGCCAATCGAGCTGGCGAATTCCGTCTCCGCTCCGAGGTAGGCGATTCGAGTATTGGGCAGGTGTTTGCCAAGCTCACCTGGCGATGTCAGCCTAATAATTTGAAATTGCTCGGGCCAGCTGCTGTCAGTCCTAATCGTTTGCTCGTACCAGAAATCCTGAGGCACCACCTGAAAGTAGATGACCTGTTGCGTGGGTGCAATATAGACAAACTGGTCGGGTCTGTTAACCGGCAACCAATGCAGGAAATGCCCATAAGCCTGGAAGGGAATAATGCGATCATCACCAAAATAGTGGCCTTCGCTACCACTGTGAATCAACACACCCTCTATACCGATAGCACCGTCCTCGCTATTCACATGAGTCAGGCTGGATTCGTAGTTGCGTCTAAGCTCGGTGATGTGATTGCCATAGCTCTTGGACAAATCGGTGGAAGAGTTGTTTGAATTCACAGGGCCTGCCTTGCTGGTGGTTACGGTCTTTTGCCGACTAGAGATCCGGGAGCGGATTATACCGCCATTCATAGGATACAAACATCAGTCGGAACAGGCAAAGATGGAAGCGGAAAGCGATGGCTTATCCGAAGTATATATTAGCCGGGCTTGCGCACGTAATGATGCCGATTCCCGTGAGAGCACGCGTAGCATCAATGGGTGACGGCAGCTCCCGGATCGATACCCGCTACTGGTACCAACATCTAGTCGATATTAAGTTTTTACCTAAAGACTCAAGCAGGGTGGCGGGAAGATGCACCTGTAGAGCTATATCAGGGCGATGATGACCGCACATGGAAGATTGAAATCATGCAAGCCAACGCAGATGGCACGATTGAACCCACTGACCACGTT
>PCCP01000122.1 GCA_002731775.1 Gammaproteobacteria bacterium | reverse complement strand
CACCTAAAACACCCAAAGTGTAGCATAAAATGTAGCAAAAATTAGGGGTACGCAGGAGGCCATGCCCCTCCCCTGTATATATACTGGTGCGTCTACAGTTTTAGAGGTTTTGGGGTGTTAAATAGACAGTGGTTTAGCGATATTTAGAGACTGTTCCAGCACTAAATGTCCGCTCCCAACCCAAAGCGGAAGGTGGGCATTTGCCCAAAATGCCTTAAATGCCGCTCCCAAAAGCGGACATTTAGCCGAATAACCCCCATATGCTAGACTCCTCGTCCAAATAGAGAGGCTAATGCCGGGTAATTAGGAATAGGTACAGGTGTATGCCTTTATGGGCAATCTCTTTCAAGAGTTAAAACGCCTTAAAGTCTTCAAGGTTAGAGCGACCTATGCCATTGTGGGCTGGGTGCTTGCGCTGATAGCAGCTTTTGTCGTTGATGCGTTCGCCGCCCCCCCAATGGGTGCACCGACGCCTATTTCATCAATTTTAAAATTGTGAAATTGTGAGCTAGTATGGCAATACACAAGATATTTTATGGCTGGAAAATTGTTGGCACATCAATAGTTTGCTATTCGGCAGCCCCTGGCCAATTTGCCGTTGGTATTTTAGGTCTCTTTGTCATTCCCTTACAGCTCGAGTTTGGATGGTCGAGGGCTGATATTTTTCTATCGACAACTTTTATTACCTTAACCCAGGCGATATTTACCCCCTTGCTGGGTAGTTTAATTGACAAATACGGCAGCAAAAAAGTCATGATGCCGTCAATATTTCTCTTTGGCTTGTTGCTTGGGGGCATTCCGCTTTTTGTCGGTGATCTGGCGGATCTCTATCTGTTTTATGGAATTATTGGTGTATTATCCGGCGGCGCGGCAGCCGTGCCTTACCTGAGACTTGCGGGAGCGTGGTTTGTAAAAAGACGTGGCTTGGCTTTTGGGCTCATCATGTCGGGAGGCGGGCTCGGCTATGCGTATTCCCCCCCTCTTGTCCAATACATGATCGATAATTACGGATGGCGCTCAGGGTATTATGCCTTGGCGGCGATCGTTATTTTCCTGGTATTGCCCTTGATACAATTATTTATTCATGACCACCCAAGAGACCTTAAGCTTTTAGCGGATGGCGATACAGTTGATGTCGATGAGTCGGTGGTTGCGGCAGACGAAGAGGAAAAAACCAAACTTGGCGAGCTGCTGAGAATGCCTTTATTTTATCAGCTATTCGCTACTTTTATGCTGCTTACATTTTGTCTTTATGGGCTGATGTCAAATCTTGTTCCCATGCTGTTGGATAGGGGAATGGATACGACCGGTGCCGCACTCGCTGCTTCAACGGTCGGCATAACCATAATTGTTTCAAGGATCGTCATAGGGTTTCTATTGGATAAGTTTTTCGCGCCACGAGTTGGTATGGTTTGTTTCCTTCTTTCCGCCATGGGGACGGCATTCCTCGCCTTTGGTGCAGTTGGGCCTACGGCATTTATAGCGGCTATATTCTTCGGTTTTAGCGTCGGGGCGGAGCTTGATTTGCTGGCCTATCTGATAACGCGCTATTTCGGCATAAGCGCATTCGGTATGGTTTACGGAATTTTGTTTGCTGCCTTTTTAGGTGGCGTATCAATAGGGCCGGTTGTATTTGGTAGGCTATTTGATTTTTACGGCTCTTACGTCAATATCCTTAGCATATGCTCGTGTATTCTGGTGATTACGTCGATTTCAATGCTGTTTCTGCCAAAATACAAAACCCGTTAGACGCTGTAAACTCTCTATGATCCTTTTCTTAAATCCACTAGTTTGATGCTGGGTGTGAGGATATCCTGACCTGTCACAATTTCGATCAGGCATGGACCGCTGGTTTTGTCGAGTTCTTCGTAGGCCAGTTTAAAGTCATCCAGCGATGTTACTTTTCGTGCCGGCAAGCCGTAGGCCTGCGCTAGTTTATCAAATTCCGGATTGGTCAGATCACAGGCCATCGAACGATTTGGGAAACGCCTTTCCTGGTGCATCTGAATGGATCCATAGAGCGAATTATTGATAACTATGAACATGACATTGGTATTGTATCTTGCCGCAGTGGCAATTTCCTGGCCATTCATCAAAAAGCAACCATCGCCGGCAAATGAAAGAATGGTACGTTCGGGGTAAAGTAGACTTGCAGATATTGCTGCAGGCACGGAATAGCCCATAATCGCCGACTGAGTGGCCATTTGATTGCCGAATTTCGTGTAGCCAAAATAGCGCTGTACCCATTGGGTATAATTGCCTGCGCCAAAAGTTACGATGGTATCTTCGGCGGTACTTTTGCGAAGCCACATCATAATTCCGGCAAGGTCAGCTTCTTGGTAATGGCCCGGATCAGTAGTGAACTTTAGATAGTTCTCACGACCTTGTTTGACCCAATCTGACCAAGGTGTTTTTTCTGCGCGGGGTAAAAGGGACAAAGCTCTGGTAATTTCTTTGTAGTCGCTGACGATGGCGAGGTCTGGCTGGAAAACTTTACCCAGATCATAGTGATTAGCGCAAATATGTATTAATTTTTGTGTTGGGTTCGGGATACCATATTTTGTATAACCGTTGCTTTCTATATCGGTTATCTCAGCGCCTATCACAATCAAGGTATCTGCCTCACCGACCAGTTTTTCGAGTTGTGGATCGTTGCCAACGCCCTTTATGCCGACATAATTTGGGTGACTGTTGTCGAATTGATCCTGACGTCTGAAAACTGTTGCCACTGGAAGGTCGAAGTTTTCGACAAATTTTTGTAGATCATCACTTGCCGTCTGGCACCAGTTGCTGGGTTTCGCGCCTAATAGTATGAGCGGCCTCTGGGCAGCAGAAATCATTTCGCTGAGCTGAATTAAGGAGTCACTGCCAGGACCGGTTTTGGTGGGTATATTTTTTTTGCATGGCAGCGCCTGAGTGAGTTCCAGCTGCATATCATCGGGCAGGCCAATGACCACCGGTCCCGGCCTTCCCGAGCATGCGGTTCTATATGCACGGCTGATAATTTCCGGTATGCGATCAGCGTGATCAATATCCATAACCAATTTGGCAATTGATCCAAACAAGCCTTTTAAATCAAGTTCCTGAAATGCGCCGCGTTCGCGGTTCTTGCGCGGAACCTGTCCAACGAAAAGAATCATTGGTGTACCGTCCAAATGGGCCGTTTGAACACCAATCACGGCATTTGCCGCACCGGGACCGCGAGTGACAAATCCCAGGCCCGGAAGACCTGTCAAACGGCCATGCGCCTCGGCCATAAAGGCCACGCTGCCTTCCTGGCGGCAAATGATCAATTCAAGTTTGTCTTTTACTTCATATAGCGCGTCAAGCACACCAAGATAGCTTTCGCCAGGAACACAGTATCCGAATTTTGCGCCCTGACTAATAAGACATTCGACAAGAAGTTGGCCGCCTGTGCGTGTGTTTGGGTTATTTTCCATGTACTACTCTCTTTGGTTAAGCTCGGCCGGTGGGTAGGGGGGCCCAGTCCTGCATTTCACAGATTAATTTCAGTAGGCTTTCAGTTTGCTGACTTTTTAGCTCCGCACAATTTTCGTCGTGCCAGAGGTTGGAAATTTCATCAGGGTCATTTTTCAAATCGTACAGCTCGAATATATTGGCGGGCTGGGTCATGCTGAGGCGATAATTTTCCGAGACCATTGTGCGCACACGCTGTGGTTCCTGAAATCCGAGATAAATCACCTCGCGGTCATCTTCGATGAGTACGGTGTTGCGGTGGCGATCTTTTTTGCCGAGCATAAGGTCGATCATACTCAGGCCCTGAATACCGTAATAGGGTCTGATTTGGCTGCGTTCCAATATGCTTGGGGCGATATCGATCGCAGAACATAGTTGAGATAGGCGCGGGCAGGTGTTTTCTTTAGGATCAGCCCAAATGAACGGCGTGCGAATAAGGCCTTGTGTGTGAATTGGTCCTTTTAGCATTATGCCGTGATCCGCCATATAGTCACCGTGATCGGAGGCGAAAATAATTACCGTGTTATCGATAAGGTTTTGCGCTCTTAAAGTAGTGATAATACTGCCGATCCAATCATCTATCATTGTCATCATGCCGTAAGTGAGTGCGATCGCCTCACGGGCTTCCTTTTCATTGACTACATAGGGAAGCGTGGTATCGCGATTGGATGTGCCCTTTTCATATTCGCTTCGCATATGATCTAAAATTGGCGAACTTCCTTTGTTAAAGTTTTTCGGCAGCTCAATTTTATCAGGATCATACATGTCCCAGTATTTGCCGGGCGGTGTAAAAGGATGGTGTGGGTCTGGGAATGAGCATTGCAGGAAAAAGGGGGATTCTGGTTTCTCAGTTTGATGGTTTTCAATCCACTCGATGGTCTTTTGTCCAACATAAGCGGTCGGATATTGATTTTCAGGGACCGCCGTCCGCCACGCTTGAGGCGTTGATATTTCGGCGTTGTCAAAAGCGTTTTTTGCACCCTTCAAGCTGTCGATGTCTGCATATTCCCGTGCGTAATTTGCCCCGACATTATCACCATGCAGAGTACATAAATCCACGTGAGCGAAACCGTAGTACGGCGTTTTGAGCCCGTGATTTTCATCTTGCCGCCAAACAATCGAATTTTCGCTTTCATAATCACCACCGATCAGGGCCGTTCGTGTTGGTTGATCGGGATAGCCCGTTTCGTTCTTACTGCATTTCGCTACGGAGGGTGGGGTATAGGCTCTGGGCAGGCCGGTCATATTTTGTAGGTGGCATTTTCCAATCAGCGCCGTGTCAAATCCGTTTTCAAGCAACGCCTCTACAAATGTTCTGGAGTTCAAGCTGAGTGGAACGCCATTTGTGCGCACGCCATTAACTGATGGCATTCGACCGGTCATAATGGCGGATCTCGCAGGCATACAAAATGGGTTTGTGACATAGAAACGATCAAATACGGATCCTCGACTTGCGAGCGCGTCGATATTCGGCGTCTTAATAGCCCTGTTTCCGTAACATCCCCAAAAGTCCGCCCGGGCTTGGTCAACCATGATAAAGAGAAAATTTGTACTATTGCTCAATGTCTCAGCCCCGATGAATTAATTTGAAGTGCTGGAAGCTTTGTAGGCCAATTACACCGCCCTCATAACCATAGCCGCTTTCTTTGACACCGCCAAAGGGAACGTTTTCAAGTATCGGGGTGGTAATATTAATGCTGACCAGGCCGACATCAAGGCGGGGGCGAACATAGTCGATTGTTGACTGGTTCTGTGTAAACAGATATGAGGCAAGCCCGTAGGGCACATCATTGGCCCGCTTGAGCACATCATCAATATCATCAAATGTGCTTAACACTGCCACCGGGCCAAAAATTTCAGTCTGCATCAATTCAGCATTAGCTGGGACATCGGTAAGTACGGTGGGGGCATAAAAATAACCCGCACGATTCAGTTTATGCCCACCCAGCAAACACCTCGCGCCTTTGTTCTTGGCATCTTCAACCAGATCGCCGACGTCATTTACGCGCCTTTCATGGGCTAGCGGGCCTACATTTGTCGACACGTCTATACCATCGCCAACAACCAGTTCAGACGTATATTTGACAAATTTCTCGGTAAATTCATCCACAATTTTCGCGTGAACGAAAAACCTGCTCGGTGACACACAAACCTGGCCGGCGTTACGGAATTTGAATATCGCCAGCGTTTTGGCTGTCTGGTCAATATCAACATCATCGAAAATGAGAACGGGTGCATGTCCACCCAGCTCCAATATGCACGGCGTCAGGGTTTCTGCTGCCATACGCGCAAGAATTTTACCGACCGCGCTTGATCCTGTTAACGAGACTTTTCTTACCGCTTCTGCATTAATCAAATATTCAGAAATCTCAGCGGGATTTCCAAAAACCATACTTAAAACTCCCGCTGGTAATCCGGCATCATGCAGTGCTTCTGCAAGGGCAGCGGCCGTTGCGGGCGTTTCTTCGGCGGGTTTTATGATAATGCAGCAACCGGCGGCGAGCGCGCTCGCGATTTTACGGGCCGAGAGCATGGCCGGAAAATTCCACGGCGAGAACCCGGCGACAACACCAACCGGTTCTATGCAGGTTTGTTGCTGGTAATTATCGGGACCGTCAGAATAGCTTAGTTTATTACTCGCCGTTGCCTGCCTCGCCGCCCATTTAAAGGATTGAATGGCAGCTTCAACCTCCCCCTTCGCTTCGCCAATGGGCTTGCCTTGTTCCGTGGTGAGGGCGATAGCAATGGCGTCGCGACGTTCGATCAATCGTTCTGCAGTCTGTTCCAGTATACGTGCACGTTGCTGTCCAGGCATAATTGACCAGGTCTTAAAAGCACGTTCTGCGGATTTAACAGCGTCTCTCAGGTTTTCTTTATGGGCGCTATACACAGCGTAAAGTGATTGGCCGGTAGCTGGATTTATGACCGCAATTTTTCCATTGCTGTCATCACCCACCCACCGCCCATCTATATAGAGCTTTACCGTATCACCCATTAACCGAAGCCTTTTTTGCAAATGTGCCGTTTTACCTATATTGAAAGCGATTACTTATAAGTATATATTGTTAGCATAAAAATAATTAACCAGGCAAACACAAAAATCAAGAAGATTTAGCGTTACACGCCATCCTTAATAAAAGTATAGAAGTACATCATCATACGCTATTTCCATATATATTAATTAATTTACTTATATTTAAAAACCATTTATAGTCCGATTTATGTTGAGCCCGTATGTTTGTTGAAAAATTTGAGTACGATTTTTAGCAACACACTTTTGTGAAAGGATGAAAATGCCCCTGCTTTCCCCCAAAAATTCCGTTGAGAACATGCCTGGTTATGCGCCCGGTGCAATGAAATTGCCAAATGCGACTAAAATTCATCGTCTTTCATTCAACGAATCAAGAATTGGACCAAGCCCAAAAGCATTGGCTGCCGCCATGGATGTAATGAACAATTGCTATCGTTATCCGCTTCCGGGAAATCCTGAAATTAACGCGGCTATTGCAAATCGATATTCTGTTGATCCTAACAAAATATTTTGCGGGTCTGGTTCAGAAGAAATTTTGCGCCTTCTTGCCTGCGGCTATGCTGACGCTGGCGATGATATTGTCTATACCGAACACGGCATGGTGATCTATCCGATAGCGGCTCGTTGTGTGGGCGCTAATACGGTCGTAGCGTCGGAAAAAAATCTATTCGTTGATGTGGATAGTCTGCTCAACAGCGTCACAGACAAAACCAGAATTGTCTATGTTGCAAACCCCGGGAATCCAACAGGTACTTATATTTCCAATTCAGAAATGACCCGCTTGAGGGACGGATTAAGCGCCGATGTACTGCTTGTTATTGATTCGGCTTATGCAGAATTCGTGGATGCAGGGGATTATTCGCCGGGCTGGGAGCTTGTTGATAGTGGCAAGGACAATGTGATCATGACGAGAACAATGTCGAAAATGTACGGCCTTGCCGGGCTTCGGATCGGGTGGGCTTACGCTAGCGAGCCAATTATAGAAGTACTTAATAAAGTAAGGCCAGGCTTTAATGTCAATAGTGCCGCTATCGCAGCAGGGATAGCGGCCATAGAAGACCTCGAACATGAAGAGAAAACCAAAGCCTATAACGATAAATTGAAACCTTGGTTTGAGGCGCAATTAATTGACCTAGGACTTGAGCTTGCACCAAGTGTCTGCAATTTCTCCCTGATTCGATTTTCTGGCGGAGCAGACCAGTGTCAGCGCGTAAATGACAGACTTCGTGAAAATGGCTTATCGGTTAAACCCTGTGGTGGGTCCAATTTGCCAGACTGTATGAGGATAACCATAGGCCCGGAAGAATCTTTGGAACTTTTGGTAAAAGTTTTACAGAGCCTGAAAAAGCAGGAAATAATTTGAGGAAAAGAAAATGATCATAAAGAGACTTCACCATGCGGCTTTCAGATGCCGCGATGCAAGGAAAACAGTGGATTTTTATGTCGATGTCCTGGGCCTCAAATTCTCTCATGCGATGGGCGAGGACCATGTTCCCTCGACCGGGGAATATAGTCCTCACATACACATATTCCTTGAAATGGAGGATGGCTCTTGTATCGCATTTTTTGAGCTGCCTAAAGATAAGGGCAACATGAAAGATCTTGAAATGCCTGAATGGGTTCAGCATTTTGCCTTTATGGTTGAAAGTGTTGATGTCTTGCTTGCTGAAAAAGAAAGACTCGAAGGCTTGGGGATAGATGTGCTTGGCCCAATAAATCATGACGATTTTATCCTGTCGATTTACTTTTTTGACCCCAGTGGACATCGCCTAGAGTTGACCACAAATACCTGTGAAAAAGATCGAAATAAAGTTTTTGAAAACGAGGCCTATGATGTTCTGGATTTATGGAGCGAGACCCACGACTGGTCACAACGAGAAAAAATATTTGGCGGCAAAACCGGTTATGAACGGAGTTAGGCAATGAAATTAGCCTCAAAAAGAGATGGACGGGACGGCGCACTGATAGTCGTGAGTAAAGATACTAAAACCGCGGTGGATGCCGCTCACATCGCAAAAACCATGCAAGCGGCACTGGATAATTGGGATAATGCCTCGGTAGCACTGGAAGCTCTCTACGATGATCTTAACCAGGAAATTGCGCAGGGAGCATATGACCTCGACTTTGGCGCGCTCTGTGCGCCCCTGCCACGGGCTTACCAGTATCTGGATGGTGCCTGTTACATAAGTCACATCAGGCGTAACCGGACCGCTCGCGGGGACAAGCTTCCGGCGGATATCCTGGATGCACCGCTGATTTATCAGGGCATATCCCACGGATTTATGGCCTGGAACGAACCGATTAAATTACCCCATGGAGATTTGGGAATAGATTTTGAAGCCGAAATTGCCGCGGTTACTGGCGATGTTGCGCTAGGGGTATCATCCGCAGAAGCGACAAAACATATCAAACTATTCATGCTTTTGAATGATATTTCCCTCAGGGCACTTATCCCGCCGGAGCTTAAAAGATCATTTGGATTTCTAACCGGCAAGCCATCTTCATCACTTGGCCCGATCGCCGTTACCCCGGATGAGCTTGGTGATCTATGGGACGGAAAACTGGTATCTGGCAAGATGAATTGCTGGGTGCGTGGCAAAAAATTCGGCGAACTGGAATCCGGTATTGATACCCCATTTGATTATGGCGATATCATCGCCCATGTCGCACAAACCAGAGCGTTTGAGCCCGGCACGATCATTGCCCTCGGTACAGTGTCAAACGAGGATGAAACGGTCGGGTTTGGCTGTATTGGAGAGCAGAGAGCTGTGGAGATCATAAACCAGGGTAGTGCCAAGACCGACCTGCTTGAATTCGGCGACCTTGTAAAAATTGATCATCAGGATTATGACGGCAAATCACTTTTTGGTGCTATTGAGCAAAAAGTTGCTCCGATAGGTTAATAATTGTCAGAACCAAAGAAAACACAGCAAGGTATCAATTCAGTCTTAATCGGCATGAGCATTCTTGATGTTATTGTTGACGCCGGCGGCGCTATCTCCCTTAACGCCATTTCGGCCAAAGTCGATATGTCACCGGCAAAAGCACATCGATATCTGGTGAGCTTAATTGAAACCGGACTGGTTGAAAGACTGAAGGAACCCGGACTCTACGATCTTGGCCCCAAAGCACTAAAGCTCGGCTTAAAGGCAATTCAAAGAATAGACCGCGTGAGCATCGCTAACGAAGAAGTCGTTTCTCTTAATAGCCGAATCGATGAAACCGTATTTCTTTCGATTTGGAATGACGATGAGGCCCTGGTTGTTGGCAGGAAAGCATCATCAAGACCTATAACTTTGATGGTCAGAATTGGTGAGGTGCTATCACCCTTTTATAATGCCACCGGCAGGCTGTTTGCCGCGTATTTGAATGATGCAGAACTGGATAATTTGCTCAAGTCATTTTCTTCTCTGCCTCGTCAGCCACAACTAAACGGCCAGGATCTTGATAGGTCTGAGTTTGTTGAAGAACTTCGGGCAATCCGGACGGTTAAATTCTCCACAGGAATAGGCGATTTCCAATCCAGTGTCTGCTCCTATTCGGTGCCCATAATGAACGCCAGAGGTGGGATTGAGTTTGCCCTGACCGTGATCGGATATGAAAATGACATTGGCGATCCGAATAATAAGGCAGCGATGAGGGTTAAGAGCGAACTTCAGATTTCTATGGAGCGTCTTAAGGAAAAGTTAGGCGCCTGGGAGGCCATATAATAGTGACAAATATTTCTGACAATCCAGATGCTGCCACCACCTCCCCGACTGGTTGCCCTATCTCGGCGAAAGCAGCACAGTTTGATGTCTTCGGTAGAGATTTTCAGGTTAATCCTGCAGAAGCGCTGCGTTGGTCACGGGATAAAGAGCCGGTATTTTACAATCCGAAGTTAGGGTATTGGGTGGTCACCCGTTACCAAGATGTTAAAGCAGTATTTCGTGACAATATTCTATTTTCACCGTCCGTTGCGCTCGAGAAAATAACGCCTGCCCCAGCTGAGGCTGAGGAAATTTTAAAATCATACGGTTATGCCCTCAAGCGTACACTGGTTAATGAGGATGAGCCCGCCCATATGGAGCGCCGCCGGGTACTGATGGATAGCTTCAATCCAGAAGATCTGGAACAACATCAGGACTCGGTACGAAAATTAACACGGGAATATATGGACCGCTTTATCGATAAAGGGGAGGCAGATCTGGTCACTGAGATGTTTTGGGAAATCCCTTTGATGGTTGCCCTGCATTTTCTGGGTGTTCCAGGCGAGGATATTGACCGCTTACGTGAGTTCTCCATAGCGCATACTGTTAATACCTGGGGGCGTCCATCGCCCGATGAGCAACTATCGGTGGCACATTCTGTTGGCAAATTCTGGCAAGCTGCCGGCAGGATCATAGAAAAAATGAAGGCAAACCCCGACGGGCCGGGATGGATGCATCATACTATCCGCCAACATAAATTGTATCCGGAAATTGTCACTGAATCTTATCTGCATTCTATGATGATGGCCATTCTTGTAGCCGCCCATGAAACAACGTCAAACGCCTCGGCAAATGCGATACGCACTTTGCTCACGAACAGGAGAACATGGCAGGAGATATGCGAAAACCCTAATTTAATACCGAACGCCGTTGAGGAGTGCCTTCGTTTTGAGGGATCGGTCGTTGCATGGAGAAGGCGGGTGACCAAGGACACGCAAATACACGGCGTGGATATTCCGGCAGATGCCAGATTGCTCATCGTCCTCGCCTCGGCGAACCATGATGAACGTCAATTCGAAAACCCAGACGAGGTGGATTTGTACCGCGAAAATACTGCCGATCACTTGACCTTTGGCTATGGCAGTCATCAATGTATGGGTAAGAATATAGCGCGAATGGAACTGCGTATTTTTCTGGAAGAATTTACCAGGCGATTGCCACACCTGGAAATAGTACCTGATCAGGAATATAACTATTTACCGAATACGTCCTTTCGCGGACCGTCGAGCTTATGGGTACAGTGGGACCCGAAGCTCAATCCTGAGCGTTCCGACCCGGCACTTTTGAAAAAGCATCACCATTTTCAAATCGGCTCACCAGCGAAGAATGAAATTACGCGTCGTATCGAAGTCACGGAAGTTCATAATGAATGTGATGATGTTGTACGTTTGGTGTTAAAAACGCCGAACAGTCACAAATTACCTAAGTGGAGTCCCGGATCTCACATTGAATTAATTATCGGTGGCTTTAACCGCAAATATTCACTTTGTGGCTCCCCATCGCGCAAGACCTCCTACGAGATAGCTATTTTAAGAGAACCGCAGGGCAAAGGCGGATCGGCCCATATTCACGACAAAGTCAATATCGGCCAACTCGTACAAATAGTCGGCCCCAAAAATCATTTTAAGCTGGATGAAAGTGCCGCTGAATACATCCTTATTGCGGGTGGAATTGGCATTACACCGATAATCGCGATGGCGGACCGATTAAAACTATTGGGTAAAAAATACATCATCCACTACGCAGGAAAATCACATTTATCAATGGCGATGCGAGAAGAACTGATGCTAAACCATACAGGCCATCTTAAGATATATTCGAAACAGGATGGCGAGCGATTAAGCCTTAATGTCATCACTCACGATGTTAATGAAGGACAGCAGGTCTATGCCTGTGGGCCGGAACGACTGCTTGGTGAATTGGAAAACATCGGGGCCGACTGGCCCGAAAATATTCTTCACATGGAACGTTTTTCTTCTCAGAGCTCGACGCTGAACCCTGATGACGAACATGAATTTGATGTAATGCTGAAAGATTCGGATATTACCGTGCACGTTCAGGCTGATCAAACCATTCTTGACGCCTTGCTATCCGTCGGTATCGACGCTCCTCACGACTGCAAGGAAGGTATCTGCGGCACCTGCGAGGTGGCTGTTCTGGATGGCAAGATTGATCACAGGGATCATGTTTTAACAAACAAAGAAAAAAATAGGCTAGACCGCATGATGACTTGCTGTTCCAGAGCAAAAGGTCGTTATATTGTATTAGCCATGTGATTAAAAGGAACAAATAGCTAAATCGTAGTTACCATAGAAGAGGGCCAGATAATTGTTAATAGCGCGAATGTAGTCGTTAAGTCATTGCCCTGGAAAGAGCCGCCAGTTTATCGAACCACCTACACGAGGTTTTTCAGTCCTCAGTTCTACCAGCATTGGTAAATGTCCGCTTGTGGCCGAGAGCGGCCTGTCGCAAGGCTGAATCTCAGCAATAACTGAACGGCGACTCCCGACCCGAAGCAGACACTGGGGATTTCCCTGAAAAACCTCTATTTGAACCCCTTAATGGCAGTTAATGAAGCTACATAGGCATCATGCTAGACTCTTCGTCCAAATAAAGAGGTAAATGCTGGATAACTAAGAATAAGAACATTCGACTGGAAGGTTTGTATGAACCCATGGACGAAGAATATCTCTGGAGATTTCAACGCCGGAATTAACGTGGCCATTGTGTCACTCCCTACCGCTCTCGGTATTGGCTTAATCGCTGTCTCATCGCTGGGCCCTGAATACGCCTCACTGGGTGTCCTGGCAGGTTTGTATGGCGTTCTATTTATCACCTTCGTAGCTCCCTTTACAGGGACCTCTGCCTACCAATATTTCGGTCCTGGACCTGCTTCTGCTGGTATCTTGAGCGGCCTGGCTGGGGGAATTATTGCCGATCCCCAAATTTTGGAACTACTCGGCAATAATTCCTCGACTGTTACTCAGCTGGCTATTACCTCCATGTTTTTGTGCTCCCTACTCGTTGGCATCATTCACGTGCTTGTTGGCCAGCTTAGGATCGGGAACCTGATTAAACTGGTGCCAAAAACTGTAATCGCTGGCATCCTCAATGGCACCGTATTGCTGATAATCATCTACCAGATTCCCTATTTTGTGGGACTGGAAGAGGGGCAGGATATTGGTGGCCTGGTAACCGGAAGAGCATCTATCAATCCACTTGATATCCTGGCGGGCACGGCCGCGATTGCAGGCTATTTCATGGGGAAAACCCTAATACCAAAGTTTCCACCGCTACTGCTGGGCATATTGATTGGTACCCTGTTGCATTTGTTGCTGGGAGTCTGGTTAGCAGCCTTCAACCCTGGCCAAACAATTGGTGCGATTCCATTCGCATTGCCTCGGCCAGGACTTATTCTGGATATACAAAGCGAGATAGCTAATCCAGCATTTTCTTTAGTGTGGCTCAGAGTACTGACTGCAGCGGGAGCAATCAGCCTCATAACCAGTATCGGCGCGCTGATCACAGCGGCGACAGTCGATTCCATTGCAGATACTCGCCACAGCCCGGTTGGTGAACTCACCGGCCTGGGAATAGGCAATATCGTCGCCGCCATTTTTTACGGCCTACCCAGCGGAGGCTCTCCTGCTCGGGTTCTGACAGCCTATGAAGCAGGCGGACGAACACGACTCTCACATCTTATCAGTGCGGTATTTATCGCTGCCGCCATTATGGGCCTGGGCCCATTGCTGAGTGCAGTACCACTGAGTGCCGTGGCCGGTGTCTTGTTCGTCATGATTATTGGCTTCTTCGATAGCTGGACTATCCTCCTGCTACGAAAAGCATTTTTCGCTAACGATTTACCGCAGCGTAAACGGATCCTGTTCAACCTGGCCCTGGTCGTTCTAATCATGACCTTGATAGTTGTTACCAATTTGGTCATTGCCATAGTGGTAGGGCTAGTCATCGAATTACTACGATTTCTGCTGCAGTCTGAAAAAACGATAATACGTGCCCAATACCACGGAGGCATGTTGCATTCCAATACGGTAAGGGTGCCGCAGGACATGGAGACTCTTAAACAGCATGGCCACAGCATCGGTATTTTGTCCCTGCAAGGTTCGCTGTTCTTTGGTAACACCGATTACTTGTCACGGCGCATCGCCGAGTTTACAGCTACCGCGAGCATGTTGGTGCTGGATTTCCAGCGTATAACGGACATAGATACTTCTGCCTGCATGGTTTTGGATCGGGTCGACAAAAATCTACGCAGGAAGGGCATCACGATATTCTTTGGCGGCATCAAGCCCGGGGATGACATTCATCAGTTATTGCTCGAAATGGATATTAACTCCGTGATGAATAAAGGCTTCATGTATCCCGATTTGAACAATGCACTGTCAGAAGCCGAAGACAAAATTTTAGAGATTTATGGGGAGTCTGGTGATCCGAACAGAGAACTGAAGCTCAGTGAGACGATTATTTTCGACGGCTTTAGTGAGAGCGAATTCGAATTGATGGACATGCAACGAAAAGAGTTCAACAAGGACGAAATTATTATCAAAGAAGGCACGGTTGCCGATGGATTCTTCGTGTTGGTAAAGGGCCGCGTGAGCATTTACAAGGAGGACGACTCCGGTGGCATGGAATTGGTAGATTTCGGTGCCGGAGTGAGTATTGGCGAAATGGCGGTACTCGCATCGACAACTCGAACGGCATCGGTAGTGGCAAGCTCGGATGCGGTGCTGTATTTCATTTCCGCGAAGAAACTACAAGCCTTACGGGAATCCCACCCCATTGTCTCGGAGCGAATTGTGATGAATCTGGCATCAAGTCTTTCCCGACGTCTTGCGTCGGCATCCGAAACTATTCACATGCTGCAAAAAACTTAGAATACTTGGGGACACTAATAGTTTAATAACTTAACGATAACTCAACCGCAAAAACCATGCTCAAGCTATTAAATTATAGTGTCCCCTTCTTTTTAAAAGGTGGATTTTTGACTCTATCAGTCGGTGTAGAAAAGAGATAACTAACTGAACTTGTTAGTTTTATTGGAAATATGGCGGAAGAGGCAGGAGTTGAACCCACCAAGCCTGTCTTTAACAAACTTCACCGGGTTTGAAGTCCGGGCACCCCACCGGGGATGATACTCTTCCACCTCCGAGTCTATCAGTCATGTTTAAGAAATCCAACTGACTGCTGTGCAACGATCGGAGATCAACGCGTGTCGTTCAGACCCCAGTCGTATTGCAGATAACGAATCCGCACATCTTCACGTTTCAGTGCTGAAATGGTCGCAGTGTCCAAGCCCAGGGCATCGGCATAGCGAGTCAAAAACTCCGATACCGAATTGACCCCAAACCAGTCGCGGTCGAAATCCTCTTCATACCAGTCGAAGATTCGAGACACATAGAGCCTGCCGTTGGAGAAATAGTTGCGCTGTCTATCGGCGAGAAATAAACGCGTGCTGTGTTCAAGCTGATTGTCTAAATTATCGCCCACATAGGCATCAGACTGTAACGCCGGACAGCCTATCGCCGCACAATTAACTGCAAAATGAATCCTGGGTTCGAAATACTTATCCCAGCCTCTAATCATGCCATGCTCGATATCATCGAGGGACACCTGCTCCCCAAACAGGGAGATAACATTTCTTCGCCAGGGAGAACTGAACAGGAACCCAATATCGTTGATGGAATCGATATCGGGGTACTCCGTTAATATCAGAGCGACTACACCGGCGTTATAGGCGTTGATCAGGAATGCCAGTTGATCGTCATCGGTCCAACTGTCAAATGTGACTCGAGAAACAGCAGCCAGGGCGCGCAGATAAGACTGAAGGACAAGTTGGTCGTTCTGCATCGCCTCATAGTCAAGCTGCGTTACCCTGCTTCCTTCAAACTCGTTCACATGTTGCTGTAATAGTCCCTGCCACAGACTGTGATCAAATTCAGCAATCGATAGTGGCGCACAAAGTAAAACCAGCATGGTGACAGAAATCTTGATTTTGTCGGTCATATTGAAATAGTAAATTCTGAATTGACGAATTAGGGCTTCTTAAACACCCCGACCGGAAGCTACCCAGCAGGCATAAAATCGAGTATGCTTCTGGGTCATCTGGCGAGCATTGATCCCGAGCCAGGATTGCCAAAACCCGTGTTATCCAGTCGAATTAAGTAAAGACAAATTTCGGTCGATCATACTAACAAGAAAGACAAAGTCAGATAAGACATAAATCGGCTTCTGTGATTCCCATCGACGCCATGATCACCACCCCGGAGAAAATGAATGCTGTATGCGGAGATTACCGGTTGGGGCAAATGCGTACCACCTGCGGTACTCAGCAATGCAGACCTTACCACATTCATGGATACCACCGATGAGTGGATTACCAGCCGGACCGGTATTCAGGAACGTAGAGTTTGCCACTGCAATTTCTCCGACATGGCTATCGTGTCGGCGCGGCGCGCCCTCGCCGCCGCCGATCTCGACCCCGCGGAGCTGGATCTGATTCTGCTGGGGAGCCTTACCAATGACTCCCTGTGCCCAAACACTGCATCCATCATTCAGGATGCGATCGGTGCAACAAGTGCCGCCTCCATCGATATCAATTCAGCCTGTACCGGGTTCCTCTATGGGCTGCATATTGGTACTAATCTTATTCGTACCGGCGCCCATAAGAAAATTCTGGTAATCGGTGGGGAATTTATTTCCCACTACATGAACTGGGCCCGCCGTGATGTCGCCGTGTTATTCGGAGATGCCTGTGGCGCTGTTGTCATCGAGGCGACCGAGGACAGGGTGGGTTTACTGGCAGCAAAAATCGGCTGTGAGGCGGATGCGAAATACGCAATTCAAATTACCAACCTGGGTTCAGCTTACAGCCGCCTGTCCGAAGAATTTCTTTATGTTGATTGGAACTTCGAAGGCCAGGAAGTTTTCAAACGGGCAGTAAAATGTATGGCCAGAGCCTGCGAAGATGTGCTGGACCAGCTTGGCCTGAATACGGCAGACATTAATCTCGTAGTGCCTCATCAGGCCAACAAGCGAATTCTGGATGCCCTGGCCAGGCGTGTCGGCATTGAAGAAGACAAGGTATTCGTGAATGTTCACAAATATGGCAACACTTCCGCCGGGACTATTCCCGTCGCCCTCGCCGAAGCGCTGGAAGAAGGTCGCGTCAAGCCCGGAGATTACATCTTGTCTGCCACATTTGGGGCTGGCTTGACCTGGGGCGCGTGCATAATCAAGTGGGGAGATCGGGTCACCCCACTCGCTACCACCGGTGCCGATCTGCCGCCCTGCGACAAAACTGCATTGGAAATTCTGCAACCCCACATCTCCCGATACCTGGCCCATGAATCCGAGCCCAGCTGACATCCCTCGGTTGGTATTGAAGCCTTTCTTTTTACATGCAGCATAAGCAGTCTTAATTCACCAGGGGATTTTCATCAATGTCTCTCTCCCTCCTGTTCTGGGCTACCGTCGTCGCGGCCGTCATCAGTTTCTGGTGGCGCAGTGACAAGATCAAACATGGCGCCCTCGCCCAGGTCTCTCGCTATTGCAAGAATCAAAACCTGCAGTTGCTGGATCAGACCCTGGTGTTGAAAGGCGTGTGGTTGGTTCGGAACGAGAAGGGGTCGCTGGTCTTCAGGCGCAAATACAGCTTCGAATTCACCTCGACTGGCGAGATCAGATATCAAGGCAGAGTAGTATTGTATGGGGCATTACTGCACTCGATGGACCTGGAAGCCTATATAATTCCCGACGACGAAGACTCAATTTTTTGATCGACAGCTCATCGTGGTCGCGATACAGGATCAGCGTGCAGGGCCTTGAGGGATAGAGCGTCGTAGTCCGGGGTAGAACATCAGCAGTGTGTCTGCTCTCGCTGCCACGTAAATGATCATTGCCCACCATAATCCGTTGATTGCAAAGCGATCAATAAGCAACCACCACGCCAGCAGAAATACTGCCAGGGAAATAAACGCGGCGTTGCGCATTTGGGCGGTGGCGGACGCGCCAATGAATATTCCGTCCAGTTGAAACGCCGCGAAAGAGAAACACACATATATCGCTGCCAGGAATAGCTTCGAATTTGCGGCAGTTCTTAGCTCGGGCAAATCCGTCAATACAGCCACAGCAAACTCCCCAAACAACAAGAGGCAAGCTGCCAGCAGCAATGCGGTGATTAATGCCAACACAGTGGATCGCTTCACTGCCATGTCAAAAATATCTCTGCGTCCGGCGCCGATAGAAGACCCTACCAATGACTCGACGACAAAGGCATAAGCATCCAGAAAAAATGCTGCAAATGAAATAAGCTGCAGAAGAATATGATTCGCCGCCAGCACCACATCACCAAATCGGGCGCTTTGATTTATGAAAAATGCGAATGAGAACACCAGTAGCAGCGTGCGAATCATGATGTCCCTATTTGCGGACAGGGTCTTTGCCAAGGCCTCCCGATCCAGGATTTTGCTCAGAGGCAAGAACGAATGCCCCGATGGCATTCTTTTTCTGAGCTCGATATAGATCAACCATGCGGCAAAAATCACCGCACTCCACTCCGCGATGATGGTGCCGAAAGCGATACCAGACACACCCCAATCCAGGAACCCGGCGAACCAGACATCGAGTGTGATATTCAGACCATTGAGAAATAGCTGAACCAGCAACAATTGTCGGCTATTACCCAGACCAATTAACAGGCCCATTAATGCGAAAGTCGCCAGCGTGGCCGGCGCACCCCAGATACGAATGCTAAAATATTCCCTGGCTACCAGTTCAACAGCTTCACTGCCGTTAAGCAGCGAAAATGCGGCCAGGCTGATCAGCCATTGCAGGGCTATAAGCATTACTCCAAGGCCTACGGCCAAGAGTAGTGCCCGCCCGAGCACCGCCCGGACTTCAACATCGTCCCCCGCTCCCATCGCTCGCGCGGCAAATCCCGTAGTGCCCATCCTCAGGAAACCAAAACTCCAGTAAACAAATGAGAATATAAGCCCGCCAAACGCAATCGCTCCCAAATCTACGACTGTGCCCACGTTACCGATCACAGCGGTATCCACCAGTCCCAGTAGCGGCACAGCTGCGTTGGCCAGGATAATCGGCCAGGCTTTTTGCAGCAGGTAGGGGTAGCTTATGGATACAGGATTCAGCATACGTTCAGGCTTGGGCAACTGAAGGCGGGCTTACTGTAGCCCATGCGTTAACAACATGCGACCATCGCCGGGATCATGGGTTGGCAGTGCTTCAATGCCCGGAATTCGACAGCTTGGGGAGCCTCTGATTAATTAGTCAAGATCTCTGTGTGGTCCACGGCAAAGATTCAGGACCGAACGCTCGTGTAGGATTCCACGCTACCGGGGTGGACAGTGTATTCTCCACTTGAATTGAGATGAGGCGTCCCCATCTTGTTCGAAGGACTGGCGGGATGAGCACTCGCTTATCAGTCCCGGTTGCAAATGTATGGCTCCAAGGTCACACTAAAAATCGGAAACAATCGATAAGGATGCTTCCCATGACTGATATCAAATTCCCACTACCACTGAAGACAGAACCCGCAGGTCTGATAAACACGGCCATCAACATCTTCACCGCTCCCGCCGAAGCATTTACCGAACTCGATCAACGTCCTATTAAGCTGTTCCCACTTACCTTGATCATGATAAGTACCATAGCTGCCATGTTCTGGTATTTCAACATTGTGGATTTTGACTGGTTCATCGATGATGCCATCTCGGGATCTGCCATAGAATTGACAAATGAGCAATTGGAAACTACTCGCGAAACCATGCAATCCATGTCTCAGACCACCTTCAAGATGTTTGGTGTGCTCGGGAGTGGCTTTGGACTCCTGGTATTATGGGTGCTACAGGCGGGTTATTTGAGCATGGCTTCGGCACTAAACGGAGACCGGTACAAGTTCACTAACTGGTTCTCTCTGGTGCTGTGGACCAGCCTGCCTTCCCTGCTATCCGTAATCGGGATAGTAGTAACGATCTTGCTCAGCCCCAATGGGCAAATAAGCCCCTATGACCTGGACCCGCTGACGCTGGCAAATCTGGGCATGCAATCAAGCAATGGCGCGGTGCAAACCCTCATGGTTTCGCTCAACCTGACCATGATCTGGAGTGTGGCGCTCATCGTAATGGCCTATAAACAATGCCTGGAATCGAGCTTAGTGAAGGCGCTTGCCATCGTTTTGGCGCCTTATCTCATAATACTTGGGGTTTGGGCGTATTTCGCACTCACATAAGGGGAGCTGTGATACGGTTCGACACAGTTTTGTAACTTTCAGTGTGCTGGCACCGTCAATTGGTAGTACCAAGCCCTGCGGAGAGTAAATCCACTTTATGAATGCGAAGAAACTTATACTCATCGTCCTGATCGCCGGTACCGTAATCGCACTTCCCTTCATCAACCGGGCGGTGTTTGGTATTAATGCCAAGGAGGTAAATGTATCCACGCTGTCGCGACGCATCATCAGTCCATCGATTTTGGCCTCAGGCTTTCTGGCCCATGAAGAGGAGGTCATGCTTTCCTCCGAGGTCATCGGCAAAGTGGCTCGCCTCTTTGTCGAGGAAGGCGATGTCGTACATCGAGGCCAACTCGTGCTGCAGGTCGATGACATCAATTTCATCGCCGGCCTGGAACAGTCAGAGGCGGCGGTGCGGATTAATAGCATCGATATAGAACGACAGGAAGTTCGCATCGCGAATTTGAGCCGGCAGTTTGAGCGCTCAAAGTCCCTGCATGAACAAAAGATGATCGGCGATGATGAGTTCGAAAATATTAAAAACCAACTGGACCTGACCCATATCGATCTAAAGTCTTCGCGAGAGAGGCTGGCGCAGAGCGAGGCGCAACTGGATCAGATGAACGATCAGCTCAGCAAGACCAAGATTGTCTCTCCCATCGATGGTGTTATCACCAGCCTCGACATCAAGGTAGGTGAGACCGCCATTGCCAGCTCTACCAATATTCCCGGTTCATCGCTGATGACCATTGCAAATCCCGCCAGTATTTATGCCGAAGTGCTGGTGGATGAAGCCGATGTGGCTACGGTTGAAGTGGGCCAACGGGTAGAGATCGTGGCGATCGCCTATCCTGACCAGCCCATGCAGGGCATCGTGCGCTATATTGCCAACACCGCGAAAATCGCACCTGGCCGGCAGGGCCTCAGTTTCACAGTAAAGATCGATATTACCGATGTCGGTGAGGTTGTGCTTCACCCAGGCATGTCCAGCCGCGCGGAAATCTTCACCCGCCAGGATCAAGAAGTAGTGGCCGTGCCTATTCAGGCCATCATCTTCGAGGAAGACCGATCTGAGTTACGTAGCGAGTATTTTATCTTCGTGAATGATAATGGCTTCGCGCGCAAGACCAAGGTTGAAGTGGGACTTTCCGATGATGAATATCAGGAGTTGATTAGCGAGATTGACGGCAACATAGAAGTTATAGTCGGCCCTGACCAGGAGTTGAGACACTTGCTTGAAGGTGATCGAATAGATTCGACCGTGGTCGATCTATAAGTAGCTGCCGCCACCGCTGATAAAGCACGCAGAACCTCACATGGCACTTATTGAACTGAAAGCTATCACCAAGTATTACGAGATGGGCGACCAGATAGTCAAGGCCCTCGACGGTATCGACATCGATATCTTCAAGAATGACTACCTGGCCTTCATCGGCTCCTCCGGTTCCGGCAAGTCAACGATGCTGAATATATTGGGCTGCCTGGACAAGCCAACCAATGGTCAGTATCACCTCAATGGCAAGAATGTGGAGGTGATGGATCAAAATGAGTTGTCGGAGATTCGCAATCTGGAAATTGGCTTCATCTTCCAAAGTTTTAACCTGCTACCCCGCTCGACCGCACTGGGCAACGTGATGCAACCACTAGTCTACCGTAACATCAAGCTGAAGCAACGCAAGGAAATGGCCATGGACGCGCTAACGCGGGTTGGTCTTGATGATCGCACCCATCACCTGCCCAATCAATTGTCCGGTGGTCAAAGACAGCGCGTGGCCATAGCCAGGGCCCTGGTAACCAAGCCATCAATCTTGCTGGCAGACGAACCGACGGGCAATCTGGATTCCAGAACCAGCGTCGAAATCATGCAATTATTCGATGAATTGCACTCGGAAGGTCACACCTTGATTGTGGTTACTCACGAGGATGAAATTGCCCGCCACTGCAAGCGGATGATAGAGATGAAAGACGGCAAGATTTTTAATGACAGTGATACTGTGATAGATGCGGTGACTCACTGATGTTCTTCGCCCTGTTTGAAAGTTCGCGCTCTGCACTTATATCCATCTATGCCCATGGAATGCGCAGCTTTCTTACCACTCTCGGTATCGTCATCGGCGTGGCCAGTGTGATCGCGGTGATCTCGGTAACCGAGGGCATGAGTGCATTCATCGGCGATACATTTGCCACTCTGGGTTCGAACAGCCTGACCATACAGTCTTACACCCCATTTGAAGACCAGATGAAAGGCATACGAGCACGTCTCACACCTGAAGACATGGAACTGATCGAAATGCGCACCGATGGGATCGCATCTATTACCCCGATTCTGTTTGCGACGCGTTCCTCCCAGATAAAATTTGGTTCGCAGACGGCCTTTAGCCAGATTATGGGAACCACCTATGCCTACCAGGATGTTTCCCAATCCTATATATCGGTTGGGCGTTTTCTCGCACCCAGTGATAATGCCACCCGGAGACGAATTGCAGTCATTGGTGAAAAGGTCAGAGAGAATTTGAATCTGCCAGAAAATCCCCTGAATGAATACGTGGAACTGGGTGGTGAATGGTTCAAGATCGTGGGACTGATGGAACCCAAGGGCGAGATTATGGGCTTCAGTCAAGACGACATCGTGCTGGTGCCTTACTCCACCATGCGCAGCCTTCAGGGCAACCAGACCCGCACCGATATCCAGATTCAACTCAGCCTCAGCGACACCGCGGATGTCGAAATCGTCACCCAACAGTTAACTACGCTGTTGCGCAATGCCCACGATCTCAACAGCGATGAGGATGACGATTTTGTAATCCAGACCGCCGAACAACTAATGGAAACCTTCGATACCATCATCAACATGGTCACCATCGTCATCGGCGGCATCGTCAGCATCTCTCTGCTGGTGGGTGGCATCGGCATCATGAATATCATGCTGGTATCGGTGACGGAAAGAACCCGGGAGATTGGCATCTGCAAGGCGATCGGCGCAAAACGCCACCATATTCTGATGCAATTCCTGATCGAGGCCGT
>PCCP01000121.1 GCA_002731775.1 Gammaproteobacteria bacterium | reverse complement strand
GTTTCGCCAATAGCCACGCATCACCTGCGGGCCACGGATCCAGATCTCTCCGACTTCGGATTCACTTAGCTCGGTCCCGGTTTCGGTATTCATGACCTTGATATCGTGGCCGTTGGAAGGCTTGCCAACTGAGCGCAGCAATTCAGCCCTGGGTCCTCCGGGATCGTGATCCCCGGCTTCCAGGCGCGAGACTGACCCGGTCGTCTCTGTCAGGCCATAGACGCCATAGAAATTTGCCTGAAAGGTCGTCATCGAATCTATCAGGACTTGTTCCGAGATAGGGGATGCACCGTACACAATGACTCGCAGACTTGTAAGATCGACCTCTTGCACCTTGGGTTCCTCAAGCAGGAATTTCAATACCGCAGGCACAAAAAGCGAGTGGCTTACCCCATGTGCAGGAATAGTGCGCAGAATCTCCTGCGTGTTTGCTTCTTTCAGTAAGATGGTTCTCGCGCCCGCAAAAAAGCCGATCATAGCCCAGCCACTGCCGGCAATATGAAACAGCGGCATACAAACCTGGTTCACCGAGGAGTCAGAATAGTTCAGGGCCTCAACGCTCCCGCTCATCCCAGAGATCAGATTTGAATGGGTGCTTTCAACGCCCTTGGGCAAGCCAGTAGTGCCCGAGGTATACAATTGAAAACACGTGTCATCGGGATCTGCCGTGTACGCTGGATCCGAGTCTGGGTGGTCGCCGATCCACTGTTGATAAGAAGGATAGGCAGAATCTCCGGGATCTCCCAGAACTACCACATGTTTCAGGCCGAGTTTTATTTCTTTGAGCAGAGGTAGGAATTCTTCACCAATCAACAACACCTTGGCCTGGCTGTGGTGGAGAATATATTCCATCTCCGGCGCCGCGAGACGCCAATTTATCGCCACGGTAACGGCATTTAATTTGCTGGCGCCGAACAGGTAAGTGAAAAATTCCGGTGTGTTTTTGTCCAGATAGGCAATTCGGTCCTGGGCTTCTACGCCCATATCCTGCAAGGCGTTGGCACACTGACAGGCTTCACGGTCCAGTTCGGCAAAGGTCCATTTGCGATTGTCGCCAGCATAGACCAGAGCGACCTTGTCTGGCCTCTCCCTACGCTGGTGTCTGACGATTTCACCGAGGGTCGTTATTGTCATTTTTAATCCCGCTGGCGTAAAACCTTGCAATAAGAATAACCTCTTGAGGCTTGTTATAATTCTTGTGATCGCGATGCTGATTTATCGGGCATTCCAACACGTGAGCTCTCATGGCTGCGTATACCCTACATAGTTTTCAGCTAGTGTAGCTGCTGCTGCGGGGGAGTTGCAGATGTAATGTAATTCGGACAATTGCAGCCTGCGCTGGAAACCGTCATGGTCTGGAAATTTGTGCAGCAAAGATGTCATCCACCACGAAAAATGTTCACTGCGCCACACTCGACGCAAACAGGTGATGGAATACGTGGCCAATAGTTTTTCCTCATTGTGCTGGTATCGATGGGCTAATGCTGTGCTCAGCACGTCGACATCGGCGATAGCCAGATTGAGACCCTTGGCGCCGGTGGGTGGAACGATGTGGGCGGCGTCACCGGCTAGAAACAGTTTTTCGTATTGCATGGCCTCGCAGACGAAACTTCGCATCGGCGTAATGCTTTTTTCCAGGATCTTTCCTTCGGTTAGTTGCCAGCCATCCGGGCTGCCAAGTCGCAGCCGTAGCTCGGACCAGATCCTGTCATCTGACCAGTCTTCCACGCGATCATCCTGCATGCACTGAATATAGTTTCGAGTGATGGTGGTGGAACGCATGCTATGCAGGGCGAAGCCGCGTGGGCTATTTGCGTAGATAAGTTCCGCCGAAGAGGGTGGCGCCGCCACCAGAATCCCTAACCAGGCAAACGGATAGTTGCGTGCAAAGGTTTTGAGAATTGCTGCCGGCAGGGACGGGCGACTGATGCCATGGAAGCCATCGCAGCCAACCACATAATCGCATGTCAGTTCCTGCGCCACGCCATCCTGTCGAAATTCGATGCGCGCTTGCTGACGATCGATATCGCAAATTTTGACCTCAGCAACTTCAAATAGGGTTTCACCCCCGGCAGCGAATCTGGCAGCAATCAGGTCTTTGACCAATTCCTGTTGGCCATAAATCGTAACACCCTTGCCCTTGGTTAATTCGTCAAAATCGATACGATGGCATTGTTTGCCAAACCTCAGCTCGATGCCGTGGTGCTGCAGGCCTTGTTGTTGCATGCGCTCGCCCAGGCCCGATCGGTTCAGCAGGTCGACGGTGCCTTGCTCCAGCACGCCAGCGCGTACCCGGTTTTCGATATAGTTCTGGCTGCGGTTTTCGAGAACGACGGATTCGATGTTGTGCAGGTGCAACAAATGGGAGAGTAATAAGCCGGCCGGTCCGGCGCCGATGATGCCTACCTGTGTCTTCATGAAACCATAATACAGCAATGCTGGAGAGCAAATTCCAATAATCTGGTCATAACGATCCGGTTATACTGCTTCATAGCGCTTTCTGCCGCATTTGGACCTTGACTGCGCCCATAACGTTTTGCATCACCCTGCTAGGATTGGCTTTTGGCTAAATCACCAGCTACCTGTTTAACACTGTCCATGAATAATTCCAGGTCGGCAGACATGACCTTATCGGCACGGGTGGTCAGGCCTACCGGCCCCAGCGTTTCCTTAACATCCAAGGGAATTTCTTCCAGCTTACCCTGCGCCACATCGATGGCAATAACGCCATTGGAAATTATCCAGACGGCGTCGGTTTGCTGCACGTAGTTTCTACCGAAGGCATCGGCTACCGTCTCGATGGTTTGTGGCAGCTCATTGATACCGTGAGTCATCAAGAGCCTATCTACGGTGGGGCGAATGATCGATTCCCGGGTAGGGATTAATACCACGTATTTTTCTATGCCTTGCAGGCTAATATTGCTGACACCCTGTCGATCACCCGAGGCAGTAGCGGTTATTGCTGGCAATAGAGGATGTTGCGGACGCACGACGACACTAACGTATTCCGAATAGACATGCTGGAAACTGAGGCCATGCATGATCGAGGGGTCTGCCATTCGACCTACAACCAGATCCAGTTCTCCCAGCCGCAGGCGCTCCAGTAAAACCGT
The DNA here is from genome assembly GCA_002731775.1 of Gammaproteobacteria bacterium. Classification (GTDB taxonomy): domain Bacteria; phylum Pseudomonadota; class Gammaproteobacteria; order Pseudomonadales; family Pseudohongiellaceae; genus UBA9145. The sequence continues at coordinate 109,734 of PCCP01000121.1, read as the reverse complement.
GTTAGGACCCGCAAACAGATGTAAATTAGTGTTGTGGCCAGATTGTTTGAAGCGATTCACGGCATCTGGCATCAGCTGGGCGGCAACGGTAGGCAGTACGCCGATTGACAGGAATGGGTCACCCTCTTGCCTGGCCCGGCGGAGATGATCCAGTCCCTGTTGCAGTTCCGAAATGCTGCTGCTGGCGCGCCGGTGAAATATCTCTCCATATCGGCTGAGTTCCATACCCCGCTTATTTCGCTTGAAGAGTTTTACATCCAGCAGCGTCTCCAGGTCTTGTATCGTCTTCGACAGGGCCGGCTGACTGACAGCGAGAACATCGGCGGCAAGGACGATTTTCCCCAGTCGCGCTACTTCCAGAAAACATTGCAGGTGTCTGAGCTTCAGGCGCTTGTCAAAAATATTGTGCTCATTCATGGCTTGCTCTGCTGGCCCTAGTGTGGCGAGAATAACACAAATATAACTATATGGTTATGTTAGAGCGTTTCAATTTCAGTTTACTTGCTACTACGTTAGCCCTTTACTATGTCCCTGGTGGGCCCCTCGAGACGGAACACGCTGATATTGTGGCGCCTTTACACTCGGTCCGGGCTGCAACCAAAATTCTCCATCCGCGCAGTTCTTATTACAGGAGGAATGCATCTTGCCGCACACCGAAAATGAAACACCGGACAGCCTTGTAAGCCGGGGAATGAAAACTCGTCGCGAGGTACTGGGTGAGGAGTATGTCGATGCTGCCATGGCCAGCACCACGGATTTCGACGCAGACTTTCAACACTTTATTTCTGCGACTGCCTGGGCCGGTGTCTGGAGCAGAGCAGGACTCAGCCGACGTGATAGAAGCTTGATCACCATTACCCAGTTGGCGAGTCTGGGCTACCAGGATGAATTGGCGCTGCATCTGCGAGCGTCCGCTAATACCGGCCTCAGCCGAGGTGAAATTAAGGAAGCGCTGTTGCATGTCGCCGTTTATGCTGGGGTGCCGGCAGCGAACATTGCATTTAAAATTGCCAAGCAGGTATTTGCGGAGATGGCGCCGCCGTCGGCAACGTGAGCACTCATACCAGCCTGGACAAAGTAGACAAGCCGGGGCAAATGGATCACCCTCAGCGTTGTGGTAAAAATCACCAGTGCTGACAATGAGATTGTAAATATGACTTCGCGAGACTGGTCACAACACCCGCCCTATATTTGTCCGGACTACAAATCTTCGGTGTTGCGCGGCCCCACCAGGCCCCTGCTTAATCTCGCTTCCCTGTATCAGCAACAACCCGGCAGTGCCGGGGAATTGCTCGGCAAGCTCACCGATGTCTATCAAACCCGGTCCATAGACTGCGACCTGACTAAAAATGGTCCACCGGGAGGCGAACCCATCGGTGAACGCATTATCGTCGGCGGCCGGGTAATGGATGACCGCGGCAGGGCAGTTGCCGGGGCTCTGGTGGAAATTTGGCAGGCTAATGCCAGCGGTCGCTATCTGCACAGGGCGGATCAACACCATGCGCCGCTGGACCCGAATTTTATTGGCGCCGGCAGGGCCATCACCGACCGTGATGGCTACTATCGTTTTTATACCATCAAGCCGGGCTCGTATCCCTGGGCTAACCATGTCAATGCCTGGCGTCCTCAACACATACATTTTTCAGTGCTAGGCGCCACCCTCGCCACGCGCCTGGTGACGCAGATGTATTTCCCGGGAGATCCCCTGCTGGACCTGGATCCAATTTTCCAGGCGGTACCAGCGGCGGCCCGGATCAATTTGATAGCCCAATTCGATCTGGGGCTTAGCCAAGCCGATTTCGCCCTGGGCTATCATTTCGATATCGTCCTCGGCGGCCCCAGGGAGACACTGGCGGATACGCCAGGCTAAAGTGGATCAATTAAGGAAAACGACCGTGCCCAGCAAACCGATACCAAGCCAGACACCGTCCCAGACTATTGGGCCCTTTTTCGCCCAGGGTCTGACGGCGGCACAAAGCGATTATCCCTTCGACAGTATTATCGACAACACTATTTCCGGGCCAGGCCAGGTGGTTCACATCCAGGGTCGGGTCTTCGACGGCGAGGGCAAGGCGGCCGATGACGCCATGATCGAAATCTGGCAGGCCGATTGTAATGGCCAATATGATCAGGAAAATTTCTGCGGCTATGCCCGCTGTGGAACCGGTTACCGGGATGACCTTCATTTCAGTTTTAAAACTATAAAACCGGGCAACTGTGGCGTGGATCAGGCGCCGTATATTACCGTGATCGTGTTTATGCGGGGGCTGATGACCCATGCTTTTACCCGGCTCTATTTCGACGACGAAGCGGAAGCCAATGCCCGGGATTTTATATTCCAGCAGCTACCCGAGGATCGTAAGACCAGTCTGATAGCCATGGGCATAGAAGGCGAAGAAGGTTTGACTTACGTCTTCGATATTCATATGCAGGGTGCCGATGAAACCCTCTTTTTTGACATCTAAAAAAGGATTATTCAACCCATGGTTAGTGTCTTCGATTCGGAAATTTCGGCGTCGGTATTTGCCGATGATGAAATTAAATCCCTGCTCTCCGATGTTGAGCAGATCCGCAGCGCACTGGAAGTCGAAGCGAAGTTGGCAATGGTGCAACAGGCTCTTGGACTCATTCCCGAGGGTAAGGGCGACACTATCTCGCGACTGTTGAGCACACTGAAGCTGGAGCCAAAATTTCTGGCAACGGCATACGCAAAAGATGGAATTAGCACCCCGGGCCTGGTCAGGCTAACCCGCGAGCAACTACCCGCTGAAGTCGGTAATTTTCTGCACTGGGGGGCGACCTCCCAGGACATCGAAGACTCGGCATTGGTGCTGAGATTGAAATCACTTACGCGGATTATGGGATCCAGGCTCGACACGCTCATCGCCTTGTTACAACAACTTACCGAGTCTCATCGGCACACATTGACAGTGGCGAGGACCAGAACCCAATGGGCAACCCCGACTGTATTTGGCTTAAAAACTGCCAGTTGGCTGGCACCCCTGCAGCGGCAAAAAATGCGACTTCATTCCCTGTTGCCACGGCTACTTGTGGTGCAACTAGGCGGCGCCGGGGGAACCCTGGCGGCGATGGGAGTTCAGGCAGCCGAGGTCAGCAGGAAATTGGCGGCGGCTCTGGATCTGAATTCCCCGCCCATGCCCTGGCATAATCAACGGGATAACATCGTCGAATTTTCCAATTGGCTGGCCATGACCTCGGGCATTATTGGCAAGATGGGCCAGGATTTTTTGCTGTTGGCGCAGTCTGAAGTTGCCGAAATAGGCTTTACTGCGGCTGGTGGTTCCTCCACCATGCCACAAAAATCGAATCCCGTTATCGCCGAAAACCTGGTGGCGCTGGCAAGATTTTCCGGCACTCAAATAGGCACCGTGCATCAAACCTTGTTAACTGCAAATGAACGCGATGGCGTGTCGATGACTCTGGAACGCATGTCCCTGCCCGCTCTCATCAGTGCCTGCGCCTCCAGCCTGCGGCTGGCGATCGCGGCTATCGATAGCATCGAGATCAGGGAAAAAACCATGCTCGCCAACCTGGAAAAATCTAATGGCATGGTGCTGGCCGAGGCCGCAGTTTTTGAATTGAGTAAATTTATCGACAGGAAACAGGCGACTGAAATTGTCTACAAAGCCTGTCGGGATGCCAGCGACAACGGACGTCATTTGATTGCCGAGTTAAGCAAGTCCAGTGATGCTGAAGTTGACTGGGAACAGCTAAAGAACCCACAAAATTATCTCGGTGTGGCGCAAGACTTTATCGATCGTGTGTTGGAAGATAGTGCAATAGAAGGATATGGATGATGCATGAAGACGTGGTAGCGAGTATTAAATCTGATGCCATGCGGCCAGTGCAAATCATTGCCGTGGCCATGTGTGTCGTCATCAATATGTTGGACGGGTTTGATGTTCTGGTGATGGCATTTACCGCCCCGGAAATCGCCAGAGAATGGCAGTTAGAGCCGCAGTCCTTAGGCATACTATTCAGTTCCGGGCTGCTCGGAATGGCACTGGGATCTCTGTTTATTGCGCCACTGGCAGACCGGGTGGGTCGTCGCCGAATAATTCTGCTTTGCCTGTTGATTATAAGTCTGGGCATGATGGCATCGGCGTTCATGAATTCTGTCACCAGCCTGGTCAGTACCCGCATTGTTACTGGCCTGGGCATTGGGGGCATGCTTGCCAGTATCACTACCATCACCGCCGAATACTCGTCTGATGTCCGGCGCGGTTTTTCTATCAGTCTTGTACAATCCGGCTACCCCATCGGCGCCACCATTGGCGGTTCGATCGCTGCGGTGCTAATCGTGCAATACGGCTGGCGTGAAGTGTTTATGTTCGGTGCCCTGTGCTCTGCACTGATGATTCCATTAGTGTACCTGTTACTGCCGGAATCACTGGACTACCTTACTACACGGCAACCCAAATCGGCGCTGGCAAGCATAAATGACTTGTTGCGTAAATTGGGAAAAGACCCACTCACTTCCTTGCCGGATCGAGGCGAACATCTCTCGGTAGCGCCGGTGCCCGTACTCAGTTTACTCGCTCCGAAGCTGGCGAGGGCTACGGTGCTGCTCTGGCTGGCCTTTTTCATGGTCATGCTCAGCTTCTATTTTGTTTTAAGCTGGACACCTACCTTATTAACCGAGGCTGGACTGAATGTTGAGCAGGGTATCTCCGGCGGCGTGCTGGTGAATATCGGCGGCGTTATTGGCGGCGTATTCCTGGGTTACTTCACCGCCAGATTTGCAGTTACCAAATTAGTCGCCCTGTTCATGGTGATGTGCGCGATTGCCATGATCGCCTTTGGCCTGTTGCAGAGTGGATTAAGCTTGATGCTGATTTTTGGCTTCGTAATCGGCTTCTTTATCTTCGGCTCCATGATTGGGCTCTATGCCATCACCCCGAATATCTATGCCACCGAAATTCGCAATACCGGCATGGGATGGGCGATTGGTATTGGCAGAATTGGCGCGGTGGTCGGCCCGCTTATCGCAGGTTTTTTATTAGACCGTGGCTGGAGCGGAGCAGATTGTTTTGTGGTGTTCGCAGTACCCTTGATAATCGCCATGTTCGCGGTCCTGTCCATGAAGCAGTCAGAGTGATGGAGACTGCCCCGGTTAACTCCCTGGCAGCTCGCGGTAAAAGGCAGGCGCCTGTGTCCGCTATTCTGGCTTTTTTCTGTTTTTCTTGAACAAAATTCCAATCTACACCATAGTTCAGCCTGGATTTTTACGCGCTCACCCATTGTTAGTTTCCACATCCCCCTGCATATGACCCACTTTAGCTACAACGATTCTCCTTACCCGATTCGAGACGATATCAAACTGGAATACCGGCAGTTTTGGCAGCGACTTGCGGGCGCTGGCTCATGGTGGAGTGGTGCCGAGCGGGTCGCGATCGCCGCAGAAAGCAGACTGGCGAGCCACTGCAAATTCTGCGCCGAACGGCGGCAGGCTCTATCGCCCTACAAGCTGCAAGGTCAACACGATAGCGCGGGAGATCTCGATGATCTGGCGGTGGATGCGGTGCATCGTATCGTCACCGATCAGGCACGCATTAGCCAGACCTGGGTAGATCAAATGACTGACAAGGGCTTCTCCAACGAGGCTTACGTCGAACTGGCTGGCATCGTCGTGACGGTGTTCAGTGTCGACGAGTTCAATCGTGCCCTCGGTCTTGAACTGGAGCCGCTGCCACAGCCGGTGACCGGCGAGCCGAGTCGATACCGGCCATCCCAGGCCGTCGGTGGCACTGGTTTCGTGCCGATGATCAGCGCCGAAGGCGCCACCGGCGCTGAAAGCGACCTGTATCGAGGCAGCAGAGGGGCCAATGTGCTGCGCGCCTTGAGCCTGGTACCCGATGCGGTGCGTGATTGGCGGCGCCTCGCGTCTGTCCAGTATATTTCTGTGGAAGGAATGACAAATTTGGTGAAGCAGGACGATCGTGTCATTAACCGCATGCAGATGGAACTGGTGGCGGGTCGGGTCTCCGCCATCAATGAATGTTTCTACTGAACCAGCGCACATGCCTCGATGCTCCGTGCGAGCGCACTGACCACCAACACCGAAATTGATCTTCAAGGCATCAACGGCGATGCCTCGGCGGCAGGGGTAGGTGTGGAATTCGGCGCCGAACTCATGCAGCTTGGCGAAGCCGTGGCGATGGGAGATGAAGCCCAGCTGAGCACAGCACGGCAGCAATTAGTCGAGCTGGCAGGCGCGGCAGTGCTGGTGGATGCCGCCGGTGTCGCCGCCAATTTCCAGCGTATGGTGCGCATCGCCGATGCCATGGGTATTCCGATCGATGATATGACCACGGAGTTGGGTCAACAGGTGCGGCAGGAACTGGATCTTGCCAGGTTCGAGACCGCACAAAATTCCGCCGTGAATAATTAGGGACGGATTGGCCTGTGCATTCATTTGCAGGGACAGAATAGACCGGTCTGCCCTCCTTATTCTCAATCGGGAGGTCGTTATGAGACACACTTCAATTGCACTACTCCTGCTGTTGCTCTGCGCCTGCACCCAGGACTCATCGCCCGACGCGGCTGCGGCTAGCAGCTACGACTGGCCCAATTATGCGAACGATCCAGGCGCTTCCAAGTATGCCGATCTTGAGCAGATTAACCGGGATACGGTAGCGCAACTGGAGATCGCCTGGGTTTGGGAGTCCGTCGATAATGCTGCCGTAGCGCAGCGCCCCCAGTTTGTTCCCTCCGGTTTCAAAGCCACGCCAATCAAGATTGAGGACACGCTTTACGTCAGTACGTCACTGGGTCACGTGGTGGCACTGGATGCCGCCAGCGGCGAACAGAAGTGGGTGTTCAATACCTTAACCTGGGAACACGGCCGGCCGGCAAACAACGGATTTAATCATCGCGGTGTTACGTACTGGGAGAAGCAGGGAGAAGACGGGGTCGAGCCGCGTATCATCCTCGGTACTGCCAACGCGTTTCTGTGGTCGCTGGATGCCGAAACCGGTGAGCCCGACCCCGATTTCGGCAGCGGCGGCAAGGTAGACCTTAGCCTTGGGCTGGGTCGGGAAGTCGATCGATCCATGTATGCCAATTCGGCGGCGCTGACTATCGTTGGCGATATCGTGATCCTCGGCGCCGTAGTCTATGACGATCCGATGTTCGATCGCATTCCCGCAAAACAGACCGACGTGCCACCGGGCCATATACGCGGTTTCGACCTCAACACCGGCGCACAAAAATGGATCTTCCACACCATTCCCCAGCAGGGGGAATTCGGTAATGAAAGCTGGGAGAACGACTCCTGGAAAGTGACCGGAGCCACTAATGTATGGACCATGATGAGCGCCGATCCTGAGCTGGGCTATGTCTATCTACCCATAGGTACCCCGGGAAACGATTGGTATGGGGGCCAGCGACTGGGCGATAACCTGTTCGGCACGTCTATCGTGTGCCTGGATGCCGCAACTGGCGAGCGCATCTGGCACTATCAGATCGTTCATCATGAGTTGTGGGATTACGATCCACCGGCGGCACCGAACCTGGTAGACATCACCGTGGATGGCCGCGAGATCAAGGCCCTGGCCCAGGTTTCCAAGCAGGGCTTCGTCTATGTCCTGGATCGGATAAGCGGGGAACCGGTGTGGCCAATCGAAGAGCGGGCAGTGCCTGCCAGTACAGTTCCCGGTGAGCGGGCATCGCCGACGCAGCCCTTCCCAACCCGCCCCGCCCCGTTTGCCTTACAGGGCATTTCTGCCGATACCCTGATCGACTTCACGCCCGAATTGACGGCGCAGGCCTTCGACTTAATCAGTGAGCTGGACTATGGTGGCCTGTATACGCCACCTTCGCTGCGAGGAACCATCAATATGCCCGGCTGGACCGGAGGCGCGGAATGGAGCGGTGCCGCCTTCGATCCCCAGACCTCGATATTCTACATCCCGGCCATCAACAACCCGATTGTCGTGCAGCTCATCGAGCAGGATCCTGCCATCACCGAATTTCGTTACGTGCGCCAGGGCATCACCAGTATTTCCGGGCCACTCGGATTGCCGCTGACGAAACCACCCTACGGTAAGATCAGCGCCATCGATCTGAATAGCGGCGACTACCTGTGGGAGCGAGCCAATGCCGAAGGCATCCGTGAGCAGATCATCGCGCTTGGTCTGGCTGATCCGGGCCCGGTTGGGATCACCAGCTTTGCGCCTCTGTTAGTCACAAAATCCCTGTTGTTCCAGGCCATCACCGATGGCGTGCCGGTATTGCGCGCCATGGATAAGCAGAATGGCGAAACCATCTACCAGGTAGAGTTACCGGCAATTCCCCAGGGTGCGCCGATGACCTATATGATCGACGGCACGCAGTACATCGCCGTGGCAGCCGGTGGCGGCGCCGATGCCAAACTGCTGGCTCTGGCTCTGCCCTGAACAAACTCAGGCAGGATAATCCACCGTAATAGAGTGATTTTCCCAGGTCTGCAGGGGATTTTGGGGGCTAAAATGGGGCTTATCTAGCGCATTAGAGTGCAATTTCTCCCAGCAAAAGCTTCTGTATCGGGAGAGTTTCCAAATCAGGCCCATTTACTACAAAGATTCTTATGTTTAAAAGGGCTCCGAGGCTTGATAATTATCGGCTTTTAGGTCTTAATGCGAGGTCACGGGAGTTAATGGGGGTTGACTCAATACATGCAGATCCCTGAATTCTACTGCATACACAAGTTTCCTACTCGTAACAACCTACAACAAAATATTATCAAGGAGTATTTGTATGAAATTTCGCAAGCATCGTAAGTACCTGTTAGCGATTGCATGCCTGTCGGCGAGTGGCTTTAGCACTCAAGCGATGGCCCAGCAATCCGATGACGCCGATGTTACCCGGCTAGAAGAAATCGTCGTGACGGGAGCACGAGGAAGACCAAGAACAGTTACCGATTCACCGGTACCGATCGACGTTTTCACCGCTGCAGACTTAAGAGCGGTCTCTTACACCGATACCAACGACATTCTCAAGACCCTGGTGCCATCTTTCAATTTAGGCCGGCAGCCAATCTCAGACGGCGCCTCGTTCATCCGTCCGGCTGAATTGCGCGGCCTGCCCACGGATAAAACCCTGGTGCTGGTAAACTCCAAGCGCCGCCACCGCGGCGCACTGGTATCCATCGGCGGTTCCGGCACCCAGGGACCGGATTTAGCCACTATTCCATCCATCGCCTTGAAGAACATCGAAGTTCTGCGAGACGGTGCCTCGGCTCAATATGGCTCTGATGCTATCGCCGGCGTAATCAACCTCATACTGAATGACGCCAGCGAAGGAGGTAGCATCTCCATCGATGCCGGTGAATTCACCGAAGGCGACGGTGCCCAAACAACCGTACAGGGTAATATCGGATTGCCGTTGGGGGAGAATGGCTTTCTCAATCTCTCCGGCGAATATTCCCAGGCCGATGCCACTTCCCGATCCGAGCAGTATTGCCAGAGCTGGGCCTGCGTCGATCCAAACGGCGCCTCCCCTCTAAGCTCTTATGCTTCTGATCCAAGCTACGCGGCAGGTTTGGCCGATGCCAATATAGGCTTCGGCGATGTAGTCCAACCCTGGGGACAACCCGAGCATGAAGCCGCCCGCTTCTTCTTTAATGCCGGTTATCAGATCGATGCCGACACCGAGGCCTATGCCTTCGGCAACTACTCGGAAAGCGAAGGCGATGGCAGTTTCTTCTATCGCTACAAGGGCAACGGTACCATAGAGGAGCTGAGAGAGGCTGACGGTGGTATCTATACCCCGCTGGAAAAATATCCTGGTGGCTTTACCCCACGATTCTTTGGTGAGATATTCGACTTCTCCATACTGGGCGGTATTCGAGGTTCCTTCGACAACGGCCTTGGCTACGACATCAGTGGACGCAGGGGTGAGAGTGAGATCAGGTATACCCTGTCTAACACCGTCAATCCCTCCATGGGACGCGCTTCGCCGAGGTCCTTCAGGCCAGGGGATTTAATCAACCAGGAAACTCAATTCCAGGCCGATTTCACCTACGAGTTTGATTCCGACATGGCCAGCCCATTGCTACTCGCCTTCGGCGGTAGCTACTTGGACGAATCCTATGAAGTTGTGGAAGGGGAATTAGATTCCTACCGTGCGGGTCCGCACTCACTACAGGACCCCTTCGGTTTCTGTAATGGTTCGGATGCTTCGGTAGCCGGGGCTGCTGTTATAGCTGGTGGTTCCACCCTGAATTGCGCCGACTCGAGTGACCCCGTCTTCACGGTAGTAGGTGTGGGTTCGAATGGGTTCCCAGGCTACTCACCGCAGTTTTCCGAAGTCTATGAGCGCAGTTCCTACGCGGTGTATGCCGACCTCAGTGCGGACGTAACTGAACAGATGTTCCTGCAGGGTGCGGTTCGCTACGAAGACTACGATGATTTCGACTCAGAGCTTGTCGTCAAGGTCGCTGGTCTGTATAGATTAACGGATAATTTTTCCATTCGCGGATCTATGGGTACCGGCTTCCGCGCACCGACACCGGGACAGCAGGGAACGATCAACGTATCGACTCGACTGCCCAATGGTTTTCCGGTTGCGACGGGCCTGTTCCCAGCCGGTGGCCCGGTGGCAGGGGCACTGGGTGCCAGCCCACTCGTGCCTGAGACTTCCACTAACATGGCTATCGGTTTCACCGCGAGCCTCGGTGACCTGGATATGACTGTGGACTTCTATCGAATCGAACTTGATGACGCCACCTATGCGATATCGACCCGAGACGTGTCCACGGATCCGACTTCCGGTGAGGCCTATCAGAACTTCCTCCTCTTGGATGCTGCCGGAGTTTCCGGCGCCAATTCCATCGGCGGTGTTTTATACTTCGCTAATGGCTTCGACGTTTCCAGCGAGGGCGTTGACATAGTTGCTACCTATCCTCTTAGCGGGGAATGGGGTACCACCAACTTCACCGCGTCGATAGGTTACAACAAGAAGGCATACGAATCCGACCCCAGCGCCTTCCGCAACGAAGAGGCTCGATTCGACTACGTGAACTACAATCCAAACTGGCGTGGTGTCTTCACTGCCGTACACAATGCCGGCGACCTGACTCTGGTAGGTAGAGCAAGCTACTGGGGTGAGAGTGAGAATGCTAACTCCGGTACCAGCATCCGGCAAGTTCACGATGGCGTCTGGTTCGTCGATCTCGAAGGCCAATACCAGATCAACGATACGATCAGGATCTCCGCTGGTGCTCGTAATGTGTTTGACGAGTACCCGGAAAAAGGCACCGTCGGCGATACTTGCTGTGGACGTCTTTACGAGTCTGGCAGTAGTGTGGATTGGCAAGGCGCGTACTACTTTGCTCGTATCACTGCCAGTTTTTAATCTGGCAGCCAGAGCATGACTATCTGGTGATACCAATTGGTACTGATAGATAGATGAACAAAAGGGCGGTAAGTAATTACCGCCCTTTTTTTCGTGCCGCCTTTATTCGCTAGTCAGCCGATCTTCATCGGACCGTGCCTCAGGTATACCTGGTGATAAATCCTAGTGCCAACAACACCAGCAGCAGGATAGCCAGGGCCACACGAATGCTCAGCGAAACCACGGCGCGTTCGGTCTTGCCGCGGTCGTGTATGAGGAAATATAAGCCGCTACCGAGGCTGGCAAAGATACCGAGCATTACGATGATGATAAGGAAATCTATCATCTACCCCGACCTGAGAAACCCACTACAAACAACCAGGTGGTGCGTGTTTTGTTATTCCATGTCACGCGTAATTTGACCATGCCAATACCATTCTCGAGCTCCGCCACTCCGGCAAATATTCCCCCAACTAACTTTCTCCAGCCCCTAGTCGATATCGGTGTGCATGGGGCGCTGGGGATCTATGTAGCCGCGGTACGCAGCAAGCGCTTTAGATCTTCCAGCACGCCTGGCCCCTCCTCGGAGGGTGGATACATCAAGACAACATATCCCTGGTAATCGACAATGAGGAATTTGGCGTCGAACTGCGGTTCACCGGAGGCCTGACGCAGTGCCTGACCGAGAGCGGCATCCGCCGCCAGCCACAGGTTATTTCCGGGCGGGGCCGGTGTTATTGCCTCGCTGCCGAGCAAGGCCAAGCTGACGCGGCCGGCGTCGCGCCCAACCGCGATCTGGATACGTTCGGCAGCCTCCATCAATTGCTGACAGCCTAGCGTGCAGACTTCATTGTAAAGGACGACCACAAACCAGTCTCTGGCGATGGCGTTCATAGTAAGCGCCGTACCTGTCGCGGGCATCACGCCAAATGCATTCAATTGCAAGGGCGGCTGCAACAGCACGCCATAGTTGAGGTTACTCTGCGGCCGCCAATCGAACGGTCCCCTGGCAAGCCCCCATGCCAGCAACAGCGGCAGCACGAACACCGCCATCAGCGCCAATAGTGTCAGCCGAGCCCTGGTTTTTGTGCCTGCCGGTGTGGTGTTCATGTCGATCCTGATTTGTAGCTTCGCAGTGTAATTACTACCGCAATAACCATTACCGCCAGTGCCATGGCGAACCACTGGAACGCATAGCCGAGATTCCGTGCTTCATCACTACCCGGGGGCGTCCAGGCGCGTATAAAGCCGGCAGGCGCGTCGTTATCCAGCAGCAGGGTAATGACCAGCAAATCTTCACCGAGGCTTGTGATCAAGCCAGGGAAATCGATGTGCTGTACACGCCACATGTCATCTGTCATGCGCTCTATCAATTCGCTACCCTCGAAACGCAATCCAGTTGCCGGTGGCTGGCTCAAGCGCCCGTCGAGCCGCTGGCTCGTAGTCGGGGTGTCGAACCGGGGTGCCCGGCTGCGATCCGCCTCGGCACCTATCCAACCGCGATTGACCAGTATACTCGGATTGCGGTCATCGAGTTCAAACACAGTATAGACCAGGTAGCCAGTCCGGCCCTGGTGCAGTTGATTGTCGAGCAGAATATTGAAATCGAGATAGTATCCCGTTGCTGTGGCACGATACCCCGCCAGAGTGCCAGCATCATCGTTATCGGTTCGATTAAGATCGACTATTGCCGCGGTGCCACGGCGTTCGAACTCTGCCAGGGTGGTTCGTTTCTCTTCAGCACGCTGCAGTTGCCACATTCCGAGGGCAATCAATAGCGCCGAGAGGACCAATGCCAACGCCAACAAGCCAATGCTTACTACCGGGCGTCGAGCCGTTGCCTGCATTTAAGGGTGAATAGCGCCAGTGTCCGCCACCCTGTCGACTGCCACAGCGGTGTCGGGTTTCAGGTTAATTTCCCAGTAGCAGTACAGCGGAAATTGCCTGGCCAGTAAAACCAGGGCGGCAATGAAGCTCAACAGCAGCCCAATCGACAAGCCCAGGTCCAGCAAATGATCCAATAGTCGATCGTCGGGGGAGAACACCGGAATCACCATCAGGTACTTGTTAATCCAGATTGCCAGGTTGATGCCCAGCGCAAGCACGCACATCGCCAGCAGCGATCGATTAATGACGGCGAAGACCAGTGCGATAAAGGGCACGAAGAAACAGCCGGCGATCATAGTCCAGTAGAAGGGTCCGTAGTGTCCATACATCTGGCGAAACAGGGTGTCGGTTTCCCGGGGCAGATTGCCAAACCACATGACGAAGAACTGTGCCCACAAAAAATACAGCCACAGCAACATAAAACCACTGATCACCATGCTGAGAGAGCGGATCTGGTATACCCCAAACAGGGACTGCCGGGTCGAAAGTCGACCAAGCACGACTGGAATTGCCAGCAGCGCCGCCGTGCCCGCATATACATTACCGAACCAGTAGTGAATCGGAAACACGGTGCTATGCCAATGAGGCACCAGCATCATCGCAAAATCCCAGGCCAGGAACGTGTTGCAGATGACGAAAGCCGCTAACACCAGGGGCGACAGGAAATAAAGTTGGCGCTGAACTTCATTGCTGTCGACTTTGTCGGTCTGTTCCAGGTCAGGCTTTAGGCTCTTCCAGACATACATCGCGCTGACCCCGTAGAACAGGGACAAAGCAAACAGGTTTCTGGCCAACAGCCAGCCGTTGTTTAGCCAGGCACTCAGATGTTCGCCGGGGGCGGGGTTGAGCCAATAGAACAGCTCGTCCTTGGCGAAGATATAAATTAGCAGAAAGCCGACGAAGGCGAACGGAGCGAAGGTCATGGTGCTCAGCTCTGCCAGTCGGTAATAGGGTCGGGCCCACTGCCCGCCTGAGAGGCGGGTAACGGCAGAAAACACGACGCCGGCCTGGGTCACACCCATCAGAAACAGGAATGAGACGATGAGCACGGCAAATTCCGGTCGTGCAGTAGTGTCTTCACTTGCCGCGTAGGCCGGGGCGGTGGCAGCAAGCGCGATAGCAATAGCCAGCAGCCAACGCGTAGCGCCGAAACTTCGACTTGGAGAAGTAGCTTGGGTTTGAGTAAGTGCGTGTTCGAATTTCATCAAGGACCAAACTCTGATTTAACGTAATTGATGACGTGCCAACGCTCCTCTATATTCAAGGCATCACGGTAGAACGGCATCAGCGCCCGTCCCCGCGTGAGGGTGAAAAACAGGGATCCGTCGGCTTGATCCTGGGTATAGTCTTCATTCAAATCCACCGGTGACTTGGTGTCAAAAAACAGCCCCACCGGGCCATCGCCGAGACCTTCAGTGCCATGGCATACCACGCAGGTCATGGTGTAGAGCTCTGCTCCACGGGCCACCGATTCGGCGGTGACCGGGATTGGATTGGGAATAGACGCTGCCGTGTCTTTCAAGGCGTCCATTTCTTCCTCGGAAATATCTGCCGGCAGTGTGGGCAGTGTTTCACCACCCTCGATCGGTACCGAATCAGGCTCTGCCGGTGTTAATGTCTCCTGTGCCTTGATGGCCAGCTGATCGACAAAATCTTTATTCCAGGGGAAGCTCCAGGCAATTGATGTGTAAGCCAGCAACAGTAAAATAACGACTAAGCTTGCAATATGTCTCATAAATCGTCACCCCTTATTTTCCGAACCTGCTCGGCCCCGGCGGCATTAAGGATGGCCTTGGCGCGTTGATAATGCTCGGCATCGTCACAGGGAGCCGTCACCACAAACTTGTCTACCGCTGCTTCCGGCACATACACGCGATTGCGGAAAGCCGGCAGACGGGAACTAACGATGAAACCCAGTACGGTAGCCAGAATGCCGAACAAGATGGTCAACTCGTAGCTAATAATCAAAAACGGCGGCATCGTTATGATGGGCCTGCCACCGACCGGATGGGGATATAGCACGGCGGTACCTGCGGCCAGTGCAAACCCCGACATGCCCCCGATCAGTGCGCCGGTAAAAGTAAAGTTCTTGATAACTGATTTTTTCTTGCCAAGGACTTTTTCCACGCCGTGGATGGGCACCGGCGACATGATTTCCAAACTTTCAAATCCTGCACCCTTGAGCTCGCCTGCCGCGGTCAGCGCCGACTCGGGGTCATGAAACAGTCCTACCACGTTATTTGTCATGCAGGGCTTCCTGACGCAGGAGCCAGAGGCTCGATCTTGGGAGTGGCCATGGTTTCCTTGACCTCATACATGGACACGCTGGGAAATATTTTAACGAACACCAGGAACAGGGTGGTGAACAGCGCGAATGAGCCCACCATGATCGAGATTTCCACCAGACTTGGCACGTACACACCCCAGGCGTCAGGCAGATATTGGCGTGACAGTGAGGTAGCGATAATTAGGAAGCGTTCCGTATACATGCCGATGTTAATGGCGATCGACAAGATCAGCATGGGCACAAACGAGGTTCTGAATCGGGTCGAAAACATCAACAGCGGCGCCACCGCGCAGAACAGAATCATCTCCCAGTACAGCGGCGCGTAAAACCCGAACAATTTATATCCCAGGGCTTCGTACTCTTCGGAGCTGCCGCTATACCATCCGGTAAATAATTCGACTGCGTTGATGTAGGTCCAGATCAGCGACAGCACAAGTAACAATTTTCCCAGGTTGTCGAAGTGTAACTTGGTGATGTATTGCTCGAAACCCATAGTTTTCCTGAGTACGAACATCACCGTGACGATACCGGCGGTGCCGGAGTAGATTGCGCCCACCACGAAATAAGGCGCGAAGATTGTCTGGTGCAAGGCCGGCACTATGGACATGGCAAAATCCCACGAGACGATGCTATGTACCGAAACCGCCAGGGGAATAATCAGCACCGCCAGAAACGTGTAGGCCCAGTGCAGGCGGTGCCATTCCTTATCGGTGCCACGCCAGCCCAGGGAAAGCAGGGTGTACATGGTATTACGCCAGCCACTGGTACGATCCCTGACCGCGGCGAAGTCGGGAATAGAACCCATGTAGATAAAAATCGTACTGCCGGTGATATAGGTGGCAATGGCCATGACATCGAACAGCAGCGGCGAACGGAAATTAGGCCAGAGTTCCATCTGATTCGGATAGGGCAGGGCCCAGTGAATAAACCAGGGACGGCCAACGTGCACCATCACGTACGTTGCCGCGACCACCAGTGAGAACAGCGTCATCGCCTCGGCGGATCGATACATGGCTTTACGCCAGGAGCTGTTAGTCAGGTGTAACACACAGGACAGCAAGGTGCCGGAATGGCTGAGACCGATCCAGAATATAAAGCTGGAGAGATAGGTTCCCCAGACTCCGGGGTGGTTCATGCCGGCGGCGCCGATGCCATAATAGAGTTGATAAAACCAGGGAAAGAAAAAGCATAGCAAGGTGACGCTGCCGGCTGTCGCCAGGGCGATATAGTACTTGGGGCCAGTTTTTACTATGGATCTGACGACGTCCTCGTGAATGTCGTTATAACCCAAGTCATTCCTTTCAGTCGGCGTGGTCATCTTATGCGTCAACCTTCTTTAGATAGAATACAGACGAGTCGGTGTTGAGCTCGTCTAACACCCGGTAACTGCGGGGATCATCCATTGACAGGGAAACCTGGCTCTCGGGATCGTTGCGATCCCCGAAGACCAGCGCCTTGGTGGGGCAGGTCTGCACACAGGCCGGCTGCATTTCACCGTCCTGCACCCGGCGGCGATCGTCATCCTTGGCCAGGTCCTTGGCCTGGCGAATGCGTTGGATACAGAATGTGCATTTTTCCATGACGCCTTTGCCGCGGACGGTGACGTCGGGATTCAACTGTTGTTCCAGCGGGCTATCCCAGCCGTGATCGTAGTAATTGAAGTAGCGAACTTCGTAGGGACAATAGACTGCACAGGAACGAGTGCCGATACAGCGGTTGTAGATCTGGGTGTTGAGACCGTCCTGATTGTGGTAGGTCGCACTGACCGGACACACGGTCTCACAAGGCGCCGCGTCACAGTGTTGGCACATCATCGGCATGAAGCGCAGCCTGGCATTCGGATACTCACCTTCCCAGTAGCGTTCGACCCGGATCCACTGCAATTCCCTGCCCCGGGCAACCTCATCTTCGCCGACCACCGGTATATTGTTCTCCGCCTGGCAGGCCATCATGCACGCCTCGCAGCCGGTGCACTTGTCGAGGTCGACGGTCATGGTCCAGTGGTAGTCGAATTTCTCGTAATATCCTGGTTTGCGGTATTTCCGCCAGCCATCCAGAAAGCGGGAGAAGAGGCTCATGAAGTCACCTCCGTTATTGGGATGCTGTTGCTGCTGACACTACTTACTTCAACCCCCGAACCACCGGTGGTTTGGATGATATTTCTGCCCAGGTCACGGGAGGTGCCGCCCGTCTTTACCAGTTTGACCCGTTTACCTGTGGCGCTGACATTTACTCGTGTGGCGCTGGAGGCGAGGCTGCCGGTGACTGGCTCCAGTTGCGGGCTGAGTATCTGGATAGGGTTGACGCCCCGGTCCTTGGCATAGCGACCGTATTCACCGTGGCCCTGTCCGATGGGTATGGCGATGACATTCGGCATGATCGCTGGATAGATAAATACGGGTACCCGCAGCTGACCATGGGGTGACTGTATATCCACCAGATCCCCCTCGCTTAATTCCATCTGCTGGGCTGTCAGCGGATTCATTTCTACCCAGGAGCCGTACATAATGCTGGTCATGGGGTCTGGTAACTCCTGCATCCATGGAAGATTGGCACCGCGGCCATCGTGAAAGTTGGGAGAAAGGTAAGGGTGCAGAATAAACGGATAGTCGTCTTCTGATCCTGAAAATTCGGGGGGCGCGACACCAATGCCGGCGATAACATCCGGGTTTAAGCTAAAAGCAGTATTGCCACTCTTGGTTTCACCCCATGCACCCGCCTTCAGAACCGAAGTCCAGAACGCGTCGAAGCCCTGCGCCAGAGTCTGTGAGTCACCGCGCTGGTATATCCGCTGCCAGCCGTATTTGAGAAATTCTTCCATGCTCTGCCACGGCATCACGCTACTTGAACCCATTCGCCGCGCCAGGTCCAGGATGATGTCGCCGGTACCGCGGGTGTTGTACAGCGGTGAGACCACTGGCTGCGAAACTGCACCGACAGAGAAACCCACACCTGGTTCAGGGAAATCGTCACCCCAGCTTTCGAGGTAGGTATGACTCGGCAGGATCACATCGGCCAATGCCGTGGTTTCATCGAGGAAGCTGGACAAACTGACAACCAGTGGTATCTGCGCCAGCGCCGACTCAAACTCCGCTGTTGGGGGCAGAGTGAATACGGGATTGGTGCCATTGATAATCAATACATCGATTTCGCCGTGATGCGCGGCTTCGGCGAGTTCGAGCATGGTGCTGTAACTGGCCTGGTGCTGCTGCAATGCCGGGCCGGCGGGTTCGGGATTAAACACCAACCCACCTTCCTGGCCGATGTTGCCCACCAGGTAATTAAGCGCATTCACCGCCACCAGAGTGTCGACTCCATTGCTGTGATTGCCGGCGCTGCCGCCGCCGATAGCGAGACTGGGAGCGGTATCGACAAAGCTGTCCGCCAGGCGGGTGATGGTGGTCGCCGGGACCCCGGTTTGCTCAGCCACCGCGTCGGCTGTGTAGTCCGCAAGTGCAGCCATCCAGGCGTCGCGGTCGGCGCCGCTGTAGTTGCCCTCGGCGATAATGTGGTGTGCCAGACCTAATGCCAGGATACCTTCAGTGCCGGGTCGGGCAGGAATCCACTCATCGGCGGCGGCGCCACTGATGGACATCCTCGGTTCGATTTGTACAAAGCGTCCTCTGACATCGGCTGGGCCTTGGCGGCTCTCGCCGAAGCCGAGGCTGTGATGCACCGGTGAAATCCAGTTGCTGAGGTAGTCTGCACCGAAAGACAATAGTAGGCGCGTGTTTTGCAAATCGTAGTAGGGCAGACGATCCTCACCAAAGAATTGCTGATTCGCCGCATACAGTGTGTGTGGGTGATCGTAATCGTAATGTAACAGGCGCGGCGAGCCCAGTTGGCGCATGAAACTCTCGAAAAGCTGCGCCAGATGTCCGCGCACACCTGTCGTCAGTAATGCAACCCGGTTTCCTCGACCGGCAGCCCGCAGCAGATCCAGGCGATCTCCGACCTGCTTCAATCCCTGTTCCCAGGTAATTTCCTCGAAGGTCCCTTCTCCGTTGCGCCGCATCGGCGCGGTGAGCCGATCGGGATTGTACAGGGCCTGAAGTCCAGCCTGGCCCAGGGCGCAGAGCCGGCCCTGACTGACGGGATGAGAAAGATTTCCTTCGATCTTCTTGGCACGACCCTCACGAGTTCGTACCGAGATACCACATCCAGCCGGGCACATGGAGCACACCGAGTTATACCAGGTGGAGAGACCACTGCTGATGTCTTCTGGCGCCACAACATGTGGAATCAAATACTCCCGGGGATGCTTCGTCGACTCTCTCAGCATGAAGCCGGCACCCACGGAGACACCACCGGCGCCGACGAGCTTAAGAAATTCTCTGCGATCTATATTTGGCATTGCGTCCTACTTTTCACTATTGTTTTTTTACTTGTGACAGGTCCAGCAATCGGTTCCATTCTCCACTTCGTTTTCCCGGTGGCAGCTCAGGCACAGGCCCATTTTCCACGGTTGGCCGGCCTGGGCGGAGCCATCCACCGCCCTGCTGGTCACCCGAATTCTGTCCATGGTCTCAACCGGTCCGTGACAGGTCTGGCACTCAATATTGGCGAGCACGTGGCGTTTATGGGTGAAATGAACGAAATCGGGTACATCGTGAACCTTGATCCAGGGAATAGGCTCCCGGTTTTCCCAATAACCCATTAGCAAACGTATCTGGGGTTTCTCCGTTGCCACCTCGAGGTGACAACCGACACATTTCGAAACTGCGGGCACTCCAGCCGAAGGCGAACGCCGTGCCTGGGTGTGGCAATACAAGCAGGGGATCTCATTGTCACCGGCGTGAATCTTGTGGCTGAAGGCAATCGGCTGCTCCGGGCTGTCCCCAGGAACGAAGGTCGCGTTCGCCCAATAGCCTAGCACCAGGCCAACCAGCACGACTATCACCAGCATCGCCGCTGGCCTGAGTACTTTTAATGCTGGAACAATGGAGACGTTCATTTAATCGTCACTCCGTTTTAACAATCCCAGGTTCTCAGCAAACCCTTCGCCGAACTCGTGGATCGAGTTCGCTATTTCCTCGTTCTTTGTCGCCCGCAGGTAGGTATCAGCCATCTTGTGAATCACCTGGTAGAAATAAATGTTCAAATCCTCGACGCTGGTATCCTTAATCCATAGATCAATCGCAGCCAGTGACTTGTTCTTAGTATCCCAGACCGAAAGCATCATCGACTCACAGGAAATGGGGCCGTCTGCCTGCCCCTCCGAGGCCTGCCACTCGATTCGCGTGGGCAAGTCGGCGCTGTCCAGATCGACGGTTAATTTGATTTCAGCTGTTCTTGACATAATCCCGCTAGCTTCTCTCGATAATGTTGGAGTCCATGCAGACCTCTAGAACCAATAGACAAATGTAAACAGAAACAACCACACTACATCCACGAAATGCCAATACCAGCTCACCGCTTCGAAGGCAAAATGGTTTTCCGCAGAAAAATGCCCACGCAGTGAGCGCAGTAGCATGACCGCGAGCATTATCGTTCCCATCGTCACGTGGGCACCGTGGAAGCCGGTCAGCAAAAAGAATGTCGAGCCGTAAATCCCGGATCCCATGGTCAGCCCCAACTCGGTATAGGCATCTCTGTATTCGATGACTTGCAAGGTCAGAAAGGTCGTGCCCAGTGCCACCGTAATCGCCAGCCAAATTGGCAACAGTATTCTCTGGTTTTTCTTCAACGCCCAGTGGGCGAAGGTGACAGTCACGCTGCTGGTAACGAGGATGACGGTATTGATGAAAGGCAAGCCCCAGGCCTCCATCGCCTCCGTAGCAGTGCCACCGGGAGTCATGAAAAGCGGCCATATATCGGCGAAGTCCGGCCACAGCAACACGTGTGTTTCCAGATTATTGCCCGCCCCTGCCAACCAGGGCACGGAAATGATACGGGCGTAAAACAGTGCACCGAAGAAGGCAGCGAAGAACATGATCTCAGAAACAATGAACCAGCCCATGCCCTGGCGATAGGATCGGTCCATCAATTCGCTGTTCATGCCTCTGATGGATTCCCTGATAACGGTGCCGAACCAGCCGAACATCATGAATGCGACCATCGCCAGCCCAATGAAGAAAACCGGTTGCCCCCAGCTGCCCTCTGCCCCCACTTTCTCGGTGCTCTGGTGGATGAAATTGACGGCGCCGTACGCGGTCACCGCAAGCGCGACGGAGCCGACTATTGGCCAGGGACTCGAGTGAGGTACGTAGTAGCGGGGTGTTTCCATGGTTTTTAATTGCTCGCAAGCGCCAGGCTTGCGACCTCCACATCGGGCACCTGGAACAGGCTGTAGGAAAGGGTAAGCATGCTGATATCTTCAGGCAGTTCCGCATCGATATAGAACCTGAGCGCCATCTGCTGGTCTTCACCTGCCTCCAGCTGTTGCTGGGTGAAGCAAAAACATTCGAGTTTGTGCAGAAAATTGGAGGCGTAAGCTGGCGACACGCTGGGCACAGCCTGGCCAGTCACCGCCTGATCGGCACGGTTACGAGCATAGTAAGAGGTGAGGTGAACTTCTCCCAGTCGAACCTTGAGTTTAGATTCCGTGGGTCGAAATTCCCAGGGCATGCCGCGACCGACCTGGGCCAGAAACTGGATCGTCACTTCGCGCTCGGACACTTGCAGGACCGAGGGTTCGGCAGAAATTTCCCGCTCGTATTTTTTGCCGTTGAGTCCGGTTACTTCGCAGAAGATTGCATAAAGGGGCACCAGGGCAAATGAGAACCCCACCATGCCCACAGCCAGGGCAGAAAGCAGAATTATATGCTTGCGCTGATTGTTACGCCTCTCAGTCATGCTGGTAAGCTTCCTCCGGTATTGGAAATTGCGGTGGTGCTGAGAACGTGTGTAGCGGTGCCGGGGAGGGTATGGTCCACTCCAACCCTTCCGCACTCTCCCACACCCGGCTAGTGGCCTTATCGCCACCGCGTATGGTTTTGATCACGATGTACAGGAATAACACCTGGGTCAGGCCCAACATCCCGGCGCCGATGCTGGCCACCATATTGAAATCGGCAAACTGCAGGGAGTAATCCACGATGCGCCGGGGCATGCCGGCGAGACCGAGGAAATGCATCGGGAAGAATGTCATGTTGACCGCAACGATTGCAGTCCAGAAATGGAGCTTGCCTAGGCGTTCGTCGTACATGTTGCCAGTCCACTTCGGCAGCCAGTAATACACCGCCGACATGATGCCGAAGATGGCGCCTGGATAGAGCACATAATGAAAGTGCGCCACCACAAAGAAGGTGTCGTGGTATTGAAAATCCGCTGGCACCAGGGCCAGCATCAGGCCGGAGAAACCGCCGATCGTGAACAGGATGACGAAGCCGATAGCAAATAGCATCGGGGTTTCGAACGTCATGGAACCACGCCACATGGTGGCCACCCAGTTGAACACCTTCACCCCGGTGGGGACGGCGATCAGCATAGTGGCATACATGACGAACAATTCAGCCGCTAGTGGCATGCCGGTTGTGAACATATGATGTCCCCAGACCAAGAAAGAGAGGATCGCGATGGAAACAGTCGCGTATACCATTGAGTGGTAGCCGAACAGCTTCTTGCGGGCGAAGGTGGGAATGATCTGGGACGCGATGCCGAAGCCAGGCAGGATCAGGATGTAGACTTCCGGATGGCCAAAAAACCAGAACACGTGCTGGAACAGAACCGGATCGCCGCCTCCCACTGCGGAGAAAAAACTGGTGCCAAAATGGCGGTCGGTGAGCATCATGGTGACTGCGCCGGCCAATACCGGCATCACCATCACCAGCAGGAAGGCGGTGATCAACCAAGTCCAGACAAACAGCGGCATCTTCATCAGGGTCATGCCTTCTACCCGCAGATTGAAGATGGTGACGATGATGTTGATGGCCCCGAGTACCGATGAGATCCCCATCAAATGCACACCGAGGATGAAGAAGTCCGTGCTTGGTGGTCCATAGGTAGTGGATAGGGGGGCGTAAAATGTCCAGCCGAAGTTGGGCGCGCCACCCTCCATAAACAGCGACGAGATTAACAGGGTAAAGGCAAAGGGCAGGATCCAGAAACTGAAATTATTCAATCGCGGCAACGCCATGTCAGGCGCGCCGATCATCATCGGCAGCAGCCAGTTTGCCAGGCCAACGAAGCCCGGCATCACCACGCCGAATACCATAATCAGCCCGTGCATCGTCACCATCTGGTTGTAGAAAAGCGGCTCGGCGAACTGGATGCCGGGCTGGAAAAGCTCCAGGCGGATAACCATTGCCATGGCCCCGGCGATGAAAAACAGCGTAAAACTAAGCCAGAGATAGAGCGTGCCAATCTCCTTGTGGTTTGTAGTCAGCAACCAACGGGAGAGAAACGCTATTAACGGAGAGCGATTCGGAATTGCGTGATCTGCAGTTACAGCCATAGGTGACTTACCTTAACGTGACTCGAAAATAGTTAGTGGCTGAACGATGTCGCCGAGGTCGTTGCCAAAGGCGTTGCGCTCATAGGTAATTACCGAGGCCAGTTCCAGATCGGAAAGCTGTGGCGCCCAGGCTTGCATCTCGGTATCGACGGCGCCATCCATCACCCGCTCGATGTGCGTCGACATATCTCCGGTGGGAATCTCGCCGCCTGCCAAAGCCGGGTAAGTGGAGCCCTGCCCGGAGCCATCCGCCTCATGGCAGGTCGCGCAATTATCGATGAACACGGTTTGGCCTATATCCATGAGTTCTGCCAGAGTCCAGGTTTTGGCCCGGTCTGCCACCGCCTGCCCGGAGGCCAGTTCGATCGCCAATAGCTGGTCCAGAATCCACTGGTCGAACTCTTCTTCCGGCAGCACTTCTACTTCGATCGGCATATAGGCATGGTCTTTACCGCAGAGTTCTGCGCACTGGCCCCGGAATAGCCCCGGCACTTCGATGCGGGTCCAGGCCTCGTTGATATAACCGGGAATAGCATCCTGCTTGACGGCGAAATCCGGCACCCACCAGGAGTGAATGACATCGTCGGAGGTTGTCAGGAATCGGACTTTCTTGCTGGTTGGCAACACCAACGCATTGTCCACTTCCAGTATGTAGTTTTTGCTCTTGGTCTCGAGGTTGTTGATCTGCTCGGTGGGGGTCGACATATTGCTGTAGTAGCCGAAGTCCGCATCCAGATATTGGTAGTGCCACTTCCACTGGGAGCTAGTAATGAGCACGGTGAGATCCGCGTTGCTGTTGTCTTCTATTTCCCTTAATGCCGACGTCGCAGGAATTGCCAGGCCTATCAGAATCAAGAACGGAACTGCCGTCCAGACGATCTCCGCCAGCATGCTCTCGTGAAAATCGGCGGGCTTGGGGTGCTTGGAACGGCGATGGGCATACATGGAATAAAACATGGTGCCGAAGACCAGGACACCCATGACCACGCAAATCGCTAGGCTATAGTGATGGATTTGGAGTATGCGCTGGCTAATGTCGGTCACGCCTGGGCGCATATCCATTGCGGCCGCGAAAGCGGTGTTATAGAACGCCAACAAGGTTGAGAGAATGAGGCCTCTGCAGAGCCTATTGATGAGTGAAGTCACGATTGTAGCTTGCCTCTACTTCTTATAACTTTTCTTATTAAACCTGCCTCCGACGGTGATCTGTCACCACGGAGAATCCCCTTCAGCGCGTCAATTGGACCACTGTTCGTAGTTGCTTATTACCCTGCCAATCACGGTAACGGATGGCACTGGCATGCTCGGTGTGGCCTAACCAGTCCCCATGATGCGCCAATATAAATTCGTCGCCCTCGATTTTTGCTTGCCATGGCGTGTTTTCCCAATCCATGAAGGCGACGCTGCCAGTGCTGTGCTCGCCCCACTGTTCCATGTTCTGTGGCCGGTGCTCAAAGTTGTCATCCTGAATCCAGCTGGTCCATTTTTCGCCATTCCAGGTCACAAACTCCATCGAGTATTGCGCCCAAGGCGTATTGACAGGGTCGGCACTAGGAGAGGTTTTTACGTTATACGCCAGCTTGGCCGCTAGCACCGGGATCAGGAAGATTGCCAGACCTACAAAAAATTTGATAATCAATCTCTCCAATTCACAAGCAGCGAAAACAAACTTTAATAACGCGCAAAATCACCTAACTGTCCTGGTTGATGACTCAGTCGACAAAGCATTAGTGATAGCGCTAAGCCCGAATTAGATGGCTACTGCGGTTTCAGCTCGAGCGACCCTCCAGCACTTTAACTATTTACTTCAAATTTCAAATATTCCTTATCATCAAATCGATAAATGCCGATAATTTAGTTCGCCGAGCGCTTCTGGATTAGCATAAAATCCAGTTGTTTCACCTGACTAGAAAAATAGTTAGCACCGGCATTAACATGGGCTTCCACACCGATAGCACTAACACGCGCAGACTGGCGCAGCGCATAGAGTCCGGCGATTTCGAGGGAAACAGAGACATTGTTAAAGGAACTAGAGTCGACCGATTGGTCGCGGGTGGTTGCACTATTAGGGGATTCAGCAAGGCGATCGCAAAGCACACTTCGGGAGGTGATTTCGCTGCTTGCAAAAAGACCTACCTGTGCTGGGAGGTAGGTAGTACCATTCCGTCGCTGATTAGAGATTAGTTGTCACTCCTTAATGGGCCAAAGCAAATCGCCCACGTGAAAAGTTTAATTGCAACTACCCAACTACTAGAATTAAGGGTTACTCCACCGCATATATAAAAAACTTCTTAACTACTAATTATATAAAAACTGCTCCTCTTAATAATACGCCTGTACCTAAGATAGAGATTATCTTACTGCTGAAGAGGAAAAAGTATACCCAACTGATTAGAGCAATACAAATCACTATTCAGGACATAAGCGCTTCGATTGCGGCCACCGCCCGGTCGATGTGTTCGATGGTGTTGTAAATTGTAGGACATAATCGTACCCCGCCGGTGGCGGCGGCGGCGATGCCGTGCTCGGTGTAGAGACGATTCGAGACCGTGCCACCCTGACCGATTGCTGCATTAATAATGCAGACGCCAAAACTGAATTGAGGATTCATGGGTGTGACCAGCTCCTGACCGAGGCCAGCGATGCCATGTTTTAGTCGCTGTGCCAGTTGCACGATTCTGTCTTCAATTCGCTGAGCACCGATGTTGTCGTGGAGGACTGCGGCGACACCGAGCGCGGCCAGTGCGGCGTCGTCTCTCTGACCGAGGGATTCAAACTTGCGTGCCCCTACCAGGGATGTATCGACGTCATTGCCCCATCCAGGGGCGATAACACTGGGCCAGATGCGATCGATATTCGAGTCTTTTACATACAGCAACCCGACTTCTTTCGGCCCCATATACCACTTGTGTGCACTGGCGCTGAACGAGTCTACGTCCAATGACTTGAGATCCAGGTCCATCGCCCCCCAGACCTGGGCCCCGTCCACGTGCACGTAAATTCCCCGGGCGTGTGCGGCAGTAACCAGTTCGGCGATGGGTAATTTTATACCGGAGAGGTTGGAAACATGGGTCAGCGCCAGCACCGAGGTGCGTGAGTTGAATTGTGATGTGAAACTGTCAACCAGTTCGGCTGTACTTGCCGGATTTCGTGGCGTCGAAACCTTGTTAATGGTTAATCCGAAGCGAGCGGCACGTACATCCCAGGCTACATTATTGGTTGGATGGTTCTGGTCCCACAACAGGATTTCATCCCCGGGCTTCAGTTGCAGGCCATTATTGACAATGTTATTGGCTTCACTGGTGTTGCGTACCAGGGCGATCTCGTCGGCACTGACATTGAGTTGTGCCGCGACCAGGCGGCGGGACCGTGCCAACAGCTCGTTGAATTTGCTGCGATTATTAAATGAGCAGTCCCGATCAATATCGGCAGTGAGTAGATCAACGGTCTCAGTCACCGAGCGGAAAGAGGGACAGAGGTTGGCGGCATTCATGGGTATGGAGCTTTCACTGAAAGAGAACTGAGCCCGCACCATCGCCCAGTAATCTTCGTCGGCAATAGCCGACTTCAGATGATTGGTTGGCGCACTCTGGGCCGCGCTGATCCGGGACGAAGTTGCCGCGGCCCCGAGCAGTAGAGCGCCTGAAGATTGCAGAAATTGTCTTCTCGATTTGGTGGGATTCATAATATGACTCGCTACGGTGTTGGTAAGTCTGGCAGGCTGATTAGGTTAACCAAGGTGTTTGCTAAAATCCACTTCTCAATTCACTGCTTGCTCTCAGCAACCAGTTGTCGAACCCGCACTGCCATGGCGCGAATCACCTCTGCCGCTACTTCGATCTCTGCAGCCACCAGTTCATACTGGCGTTGCTCGATAGCTTCGCGAACCCCCGGGATGGTTTTTACGCCATAGCCGGTATAAAACCCCGGCGCATAAATATGATGGGTAAACCACGGGCGTCCAGGCAGGCCATCATCCCGGGTCAGTTCACGTTCGCTGGTATACAGTAAATTATTCTCCTGCGCCGTTGCGGAGGCTCCACCTTGTACCCGTGACGCATAACCGCTGGCTGCGACCTTCAACTCGGTCAGGGCGTTTTTCAAGGGAGCGAAATTAAAGTAGGGGACTTCCGGCTTGCGCTTTGGCGGGCCCAGGGTCCGGGTGGGGTCGAGGGCAAGGTTGAAAACGCCGGCCTCGATTCTGGCATTGGTTTCGAGAGTTTCCCCACGCATGTTGTCTGCAAGTTCTTCTATCTGATCTACGTACAGATTGATGTTGTCGGCAAGCGCATTGAATTCAAACGGCAGCCTTGGCGCATAAGCCAGACGCATGGTGACGCGGCCGGCGACCTTGGCGAGGGCGAGGCCATAGCGCATGCCCGGGTCCCGGAATTTTGAATAATGCTCATAGGTATCGTAGAGCGTGTGGTAACTGCCGCCCGCTCCTTCACCACCGAAGCCAATATTGAGGGATGCGATTCCCAGGTGTTGCAGGAAGGGTGTGTAGTCCGAGCCTGAGCCCAGCGGGCTGATGCGCATGTCGCTGCGATTCCTGAGCTCAGTGCGCACTTCCTGGTCGCCGTTCACCTCTAGCCTGGCGCGTCTTCTTGCTGCCACGGAGACACCGGTTTGGGGATCGACCACGGCACCCATGACTTCGTTAGCCATCTTCTCCAGCACGTGACTACCGCCGATGTTGACGAATCCGCGGCTATTCCCGTCGGTATTGATATAGGCAACGGCGTGTTCGTCGAGCTCCGCCGCGTGGTGTTCAACCCATTCGGTGGAGCCGATCAGGCCCTGTTCCTCTGCGTCCCAGGCGGCGTATATCACCGTGCGTTTCGGTGCTTTGCCAGCCGCCGCCAGCGCACCCAGCGCTCTCGCTTCCGACATCAGTGCGACCAGGCCAGAGATGGGATCGGCGGCGCCATGGTTCCAGCCATCGTGATGATTGCCACGAATCACCCACTCATCCGGATACTCCGATCCCGCCATGGTGGCAATCACGTTATAGGCTGTGACCATGTCCCAGTTGAACTCCAGTTTCATTCGCACCCGGGCAGGCCCCGGCCCCAGGTGATAAGTGATAGGCAAGCCTCCACGCCACTGCTCCGGCACCACTTCTCCCCCCATCGCTTCTAACAGTGGCAGGGCATCACGATAGGAAATCGGTAGCACGGGGATTCTGGTGATGGTTGCGGCATCTGCGATCGCGAGGCGCTCGGCATCGGCGGTGGCACCAACGAAGGGAGTGAGCACATCACCGGGGTAACTGGGCATGTCCATGACCGAGCCACGCTGCACCGCGCTTTCATGCTTGAAGGGTCCTCGCGGGTAGGTATCGCCGGCACCATAGCCATCGTCCTCCGGATCGGAATAGATGATGGTGCCGATAGCACCTTTCTCGCCTGCCAACTTCGGCTTAATGCCGCGCCAGGAACCCCCGTAACGTGCGATCACAATTTTGCCTTCGACGCTGATACCGTAGCGGTCGAGAATTTCATAATCGTCGGGGGTGCCATAGTTGACGAATACCAGTTCGCCCTCGACATCGCCATCGCTAGAAAATGCATTGTAGGGAGGCAGCAGGTCGTCAACATTTGAAGTGCTCGGATCTTCAGCCAAGGAGTCTTCTGTCAGGCTGGCGCTAAAACGGCTCGGGTAGACAAGTTCAAGTTCGCGAATCCTGGGACTGGGAAACAGCACTTCGTATTCGGCAATTTCCGTGTCGTAGCCCCAGGAACGAAACCTGGTCGCCACAAACTCCACGACTTCGCGTCCCCTAGGTGAACCGACATGATGAGGCGCCGATGACATTTCTCTTAGCCAGGCATCCATATCATCCGCATTCAGATGGCTATCGAATTCCGCTTCCAGGGCCTGTTGTGCCTGGCTGCCATCCGGGTCGAAACCAAGAATGGCATCCTCGGCGAGGGCTGCCGTTCCAATAAGGAGAAATAAGTAAAGTAATAGGCGCATAGGCTGACTCCCTGGCGTTGATATTAAACAAGAGTAACACCGATTCGACCTGCTTTAGAGCGCTGCAGGCATTAACTTTTGGACAACGAAGCTGGTCTGCCAGCTATGCCGCCAAATTGGGCGGGTGGCTGAGCACAGCGAATCTGGATGAGGTCCTGGGCAGGCCGAGACTGGAAATAGTCATACCGAGTTGATCAAGACCGCGAGATAAATCCAGACTGCGGCCATCATACCGGGCTTTTTGTATCTCTACAGCCTCGCGGTATTGAGTCTCTGCGCTGTGATCAGTCCGCTGCCACCAGCCTCGTTACTCGTGCCGATGGTGATATCAATATTTCACATTCCCAACCTGATTTTTACGCATATCGCGAAATCTGCGTCAGCTCAGTAAGAATAATCCTGAACCCACGCTGGTGCAGTAAAACTCGGTGTGTTCCCGTCTCCACAAATAGCGTATCTTTAACTCCAACCCGGGGGAATAAGCATGGCCTACACTCTGATCGGCAAGAATTTCACACCTCCAGATATTCATGGCAAGGTTACCGGTAAAGCAAAATATGCCGAGGACTTTCGTGCCGAAGGCATGCTCTATGCGCGACTGCTTACCAGCCCCATTCCCCATGCACGGGTAACCGCTCTGGATGTTTCGGCAGCGCTAGCCATCGAAGGTGTGGTCGCGGTGTTAACCGCCGATGACGTGCCGGCTATGCCGGGAGTGCAGAACCCTATCCTTAGCAACGAGCCAGCCTATGTCGGAGACCCTATACTAGCGGTCGCCGCCATCGACGAACAAACGGCTGAAGATGCGATTCAGGCCATCAATTTTGATTTCGAACGGCTGCCTTTCACCACGGATCCAATCGCCAGTCTCAGACCCGGTGGCGACCATGCCCGCACCCAGGGTAACGTGGGCAACTCCAGCCTGCGGGAGGAAATTAGATCCATTCACTGGTCAGCCGCCGAATTTTCAGCAGCAGAGCAGGGTGTGTTGCCGGAAGCTGAGGCCGCTGTCGAGTGGAGCACTGGTGATTTGGAAGCCGGCTTTAACGCGGCGGCGCTCACCCTCGATGAGAGCTTTGTTACCGCCAGCCACTCACACCATTCGATGGAACCGCGATCGGTCATGTCCTACTGGGAGAACGGCAAGTGCTTCGTTTACGGCTCCAGCCAGAGTCAGAGTTTTCCTATTCCAGCACTGGCTAACTATATTGGCATCGCCCCGGAAGACCTCGTCTTCATAGCCGAGTACTGTGGTGGCGGCTTCGGCTCGAAAGGGGCCGGTTACCCCAGCATGTCGATTCCCGCCCATCTGTCGCGCCTGACCGGACGGCCAGTAATGTTGCGGATCAGTCGCGAGGAAGAATATGCTATCGGCTCTGCCAGGCACGGGTTTCAGGGCCGGGTAAAACTGGGATTTCGGGCCGATGGCCGCATCACCGCGGCCGACCTCTATATCGTGCAGGATAATGGCGCTAACGCCGGCTTTTCCGATTGGCTTTCCGCGGGTGATGCCTTAACCCTGGTCTACACCCCGCTGGCGGTGCGCTATCGGGGTATTCCGGTTTTCACCAATACCCCCATTAAGGGACCGCAGAGAGGCCCGGGCCAGAATCAGCTAGCGGCCGCGATCGAACCTTTGCTGGATAAGGCTGCCAGAGAACTGGGGCTGGATCCCCTGGAGATTCGGCGCATCAATGCACCCGGTCACCAGGCTAAATATGGCTCAGGACAGGGCGCAATTACCAGTTCCTACATGCCTGAAGCGCTGGCACAGGGAGCCGCGCGGTTTGGCTGGGCAGAAAAACGGGCGAGCAGCGGGCGGCGTAGCGGCAGCAAGGTAATCGGAGTGGGCGTGGGTCAGGCATATCATTCCGCTGGCAGCAATGGCTTCGACGGTTTGGTGCGGATTTCTCCAGAAGGCAAATTACATATCCATACCGGTGTCGGCAATCTCGGTACCTACTCTCACACCGGCACCTCGAGGGTGGCGGCGGAAGTGCTGAAATGCGATTGGGATAACTGCGTGGTGGAGCGGGGCGACAGCCGTCGCCACCTGCCCTGGAACCTCGGTCAGTTTGGCAGCAATACCTCGTTCACCATGACCCGGACCAACTATGTGGCAGCCATAGATGCCCTGGAAAAGCTGCTGGAGATTGCCGCTATCGAATTAGGGGGTTCGCCGGAAGACTACGATATCGGGGATGAGCGAGTATATCTGAAATCCGATCCCTCTCAATTCATCAGCTACGGCACTGCTGCCACTGTCGCCATCGAATTGGGCGGCAAGTATAGCGGTCAGATCGCGCCGGAAGACATCAACTCCATGACCGCCAACTCTGTTGCTGCATTGGCGGGTACTGGCCTGATTGGAGTGGCAAAAGATAATCTGGGAAAAGACGGTACGGTGCCGGCCCTGGCCGTGGGATTTATCGAGATCGAGTTGGATCTTGAAACCGGGAAATATGAAATCCTCGACTACCTGGGGGTGGCAGATTGCGGCACGGTCATTCATCCCCAGGGCCTGGAAGTGCAGATCAAGGGCGGTGCCAACATGGGTTTTGGCATGGCCGGTTTTGAACGCCATGGCTATGATCCACAGAATGGGTTACCAAATAACGTCAGCCTGCAACAGGCCAAAATCCCCACTTACCTCGATGTTGCGTCGGCGATGGACTGGGCTGCCATAGATCTACCGGACCCACAAAATCCCATCGGCGCCAAGGGCATCGGCGAACCTATCCAGGGTTGCGCCGCCGCCGCGCTGTTATGTGCAATCTCCGATGCATTGGGAGGGCATTATTTCAATCGCGTGCCGGTGACCGCAGACATGATCATTAATGCTGCCAGTGGCCGGCCCCAATCTCATAAGCCATTGCAGACGAATACCGTCTGATTCCTGGCCAGGGAAAAGCCAGCGAACAAGAAGGCCACGAATCCTGATGTAATAGCTCAGCTCATAAAAGCGTCAGATGAATGAATAAAACACTTATGCTAAGCGGTTTCTAAATTTCCTTCAGCACATGACGTTCCAGCATTTGCCGTCTCACCACTGCGCCATAGACATTGCCCTGTGAATCGACACCCACACCCTCGGCACCAGAATGGTCATCTCTTAGGGGTTCCATATCTTCAATAAAAGCCGCAACCGTACCATCGACGGCAGAGCCGATTCGAATACCTTTCAAGATATCCATTAACTCACCGGCGCCGGTGTCCGGACCCGATTCGGAATCGGCAACATAGATGGTGTCGTCCACGGTAATATAAATGCCACTGGGTCGACCAAATTGCCGCCACTCATCAATGAATTCGCCGCTCTGACTAAAAATCTGAATACGGTTATTTTCCCTGTCGCCTACGAATAATCGTCCCTGGGAATCCATAGCAATAGTATGTGGCTCACTCAGTTCTCCGGGACCAGAGCCTTTAGCACCCCAGGCATCGATAAATGTGCCGTCAGCGGAGAAGTGGATGATGCGATTGTTCATGCCACCACGATGACTCTCGCTGACAAAAATATCGCCATCACTGGGATCGATGACGACATCGTTGGGGTTGAAAAGCAGATTCGGTCCCGAGCCCCCAACGCCTTTTTCTCCCAGGGTCATGAGTATTTCGCCATCGGGGCTGAACTTGAACACCTGATGTCCTATTACACCGTTGCTCCTGGCATCGGCCACCCAGAGATTTCCCTGGGAATCGACCGTGGCTCCATGAGGAAAAATGAACAAACCCTCGCCAAACGAGTCCAGCAACTTGCCGTCATAATCGTATTTCAGAATCGGCGGCTCATTTCTGCCTTCGCAGGAATTATCTACGCAGCGGTGAATCACATAGATGAAGCGGCCATCGGGAGAGGGTTCTACGGCGGTAACCGCAGCCCAGTTGGTACCCCGGGGCAATTCACCCCAGTCCCGCTGGGTCTCGTAGGGCTGGGGCAAGTCATTGCGTACGCCATGGGCGACGGCCACCGCGGACTGCGCAAAGCTTGGGAGGCTGAATCCCAGAAGTAGGGATAAGACCAAAAAATAGGTGCTCGCTCTCATGTCGTCCCCCGGATATTGGAATCATGGCTGTAGCCTGCTTCCACTTTAGGGCGATATCCGCCAATTTGCAATTCTGTGCCCCTACGCAAGCAGCGCGATCTGCGCCAAGGTCACCAACCATGTGAGATTTAGAGCGGTGGGCTAAATGGCGGAGTTCCCATTATTGTGATAACACCTCAGAGGGTGTGAACCCGGGGTGCGGAAAAATTGAATGCTACCCGGTAAGTGGGAGACAATGGCGGTCTGCTCGCAAGATTCCCCTTAGGTGAGGTCGCGCATGCACTTGAGTACTGATTTTTTGGAAGAGATGGAGTTATTAAACCTGTTCGATCTGGATAGTTCGCTTGGTGGGATAAAGATTCATCATCAAGCCGCCCCGGCCAGGATAGCCGCGGCAAAGCGATTGTTTGAAAAGCAATTAATTACACTCGCCGATGGGGGATATTTGACTCCGCTCGGTATCGAAGCCGCCGAGCATGCGGAAGCATTAGTCAATATACTGCAAGCCAGGATCAGGTAGTACTGTGCGGGTAGTAAGGTACAGTACGCAGGTCAGCGTACGGTCAGGGGGCTCATTGGAGGAGGCACATGAATAAACTGCTGCTTGGCGTAGCGACGGGCATGATACTGGGCCTCGGCGTGCTGGTTTTTCTCCTTGTAGACGCGGATAACGAACCCAGCGGCAGTGATCGGGGGGAGCAAGCGAGCCAGCCCTTCTCATTCTCTGGCAAGGTATTGAGTGCAGCTGGGGCCGTGGTTGTTGGCGGCGATGCCTCTAATCCCGGCCACCCTGTCGTCGGTGCCACCGTTTTCCTGGTTCCCAGCATGGCCATGGACCTCAGTACAAAGATGACCGCCAGCGCCATTTATGCGGCGCCTTATCCGGCGGAGGCCTACGACGAGCCACTGGAGGATGCGATTCGACTCAAGGGCCGCGAATTTCCACAGGCTATGACAGATGCGGAGGGTAATTTCCACATCGAGGCAGTGGCGGATGGCAACTTTTTCGTGCATGTCACACCGGCAGCAGATGACATGGAGCACTTGCCCGGTGGAGACCACAGCCGCAACGCTTATTCGGCGCAGCAACTGTCCAGTGAAGCAATGAACATCGAGGTCTCCAGCAGTCCTTCGAGCACCGCCCATGCCGTCGGCAGCACCACCTGCCTCGGCTGTCACGACGACAAGAGCCACTGGCAGCAGACTGGCCACAAGATAGCCTGGACGGCCCCCGGCGCACCTGGGCCCATGCAGGACTTCTCGAGGTTTCCAGACTTCTTCAATGCCCTGGAGTCATACCTCGAAGTGGATGACTATCGCAACGGCACCCGGCTGGAACTGGGTGACTACGATAGCGGCAGAGGTAATGACAAGTTCAAACTCAGGCTCGCTGGCGACTCCCGGTTGCCGATCGAGACCGTCTATGTTGATGTATACCTGTGGCGAGAAAAAACCGAGTATGCCGACGGCAAGTACTACATCACCATGGACAACCGTCTCAACCCGGAGGATTCCAATAGCCCTGCCCACCTGGAAATCAAACTGCTATACGGTGGTGCGGTTCATGACCAGAGATATATCGTTTCCGCACCGGCGAGTCTCGGCGAGCGGCCGGGTTGGTATACTCTGCTGCGCTATAACCTCAGCGGTAGTGACAGCAGACTAAACCGGCAGCGCCGGGTTTGGCACGACTACAAGTTCTACCTGTGGTGGAGTGCAGGGGAAGATGGCAGCTACGGTACCAGCGATGATGTAGTCAAGGCGCCCCCGGTCAACCAGAATACCATCCAGACCATGTGCGCCAGTTGTCATTTTACCGGCTGGGAACGGTACCAGGATGAGGCTACCGGCCAGCTGCTAGCCCGGGCCGTTAACGACGTCAATGGCGCCATCAATATCGACGACGATCCGGAGATGGACGAGATCAATATCGGCTGCGAGAATTGCCACGGACCCGGCTCGGAGCACGTTGCCAACGCCGGTCAGAGCCGATTTATCGTCAACCCGAAACTGCTTTCGGCTGAGCGTTCCAGTGCGGTCTGCGGCCGGTGTCACGACCGCCGGCAAGGGTATGGTGGCGAGATCATCGGCTATACCCAGGCGCTGAGCAGAGAAGGAGAACTGGCGCGGCCCGGCATCAGTCGTCACGAGCTGATAACCAAGTTCACCGACCCAATAAAAAAGGGGCCCACCATGCGGGGGCCAGATACGGAATACAACATTTGGCCTGACGATACCCATTCGAGCAAACCCCACCAGCAGTATTCGGATTTCATCAAGTCGAAGATGTACAGGAATGATCGTCTGCTCGTCACCTGCTCGGACTGCCATGACATGCATGGTGATACGCCGAATTTCCGCTGGCTCCGGCATGACCAGAATGACCCCAATTCTCCCCTGTGCCAGGGTTGTCACCAAGTAGATATCAATGCGCACATGCAAACCAAGGTGGGAGCGACCATGAAGGGGCATCTCACCCGTTGTATCGACTGCCACATGGCGCCCACGGCAAATACCGGCGGCATCGCCGGCGCCTACGGCAGGCTGATCCAGACACCGCCCTATGCCGATGCCGCCGAAGAGCAAAAAAATGCTTACTGGGAGGGTCCCATGCGTTCCCACGTGTTCGATGTGCCATTGAAGACAAATGTCATGGTCAGAGGCGTGGAGCCGGGGCAGGCCATGCCCATCCCCTACACCAACTCCTGCGGAGTCTGCCACCAGGTAGACGAGTTGCCGTTTAAATAGGAGCATCGAATCCTACATTGGCTGGGCCAAGCCAGGAATTAGCCACATGGAATATCTGATCCGAGCCTGCAACATCGTGATGAGCATGGCCCTGTGGCCGCTTCGGCGGTTGCTGTTTTGTGCTCTGCTGCTCCTGCCTGTGCCGGCCCTGGCATACCGGCCCTTCGTCTCCACCGATGCCGATGTGGCCGCTGCCGGGGAACTGGAAATCGAGTTGGGCTACTTTAACTGGAAGCGCGCCGAGGACGAGAACGCCTATGTCACACCGCAACTGGTATTTAATTATGGTCTGACGGATACCCTGGAGTTGATAGCGGAATTTGACCTGGAACACGACCTGGACGGCAACAGCCAGTTCGTCGATCCAGGACTGTTTCTGAAGATGGTGCTGAAACAGGGCGTACTGCAAGATAGACAAGGAGTGAGCTTTGCAGTGGAGGGGGGATTACTCTTGCCGTCGGCGATCGAAGGGGAACACCAGACCGGATTCGAGGCAATAGGCATTCTTAGTGGCAGCCTCGACAGTGTTACCTGGCACCTGAATCTCGGTGCTGGTGTAGACCGGATCGACGGCACAGCCTTCGGGCTGTGGGGCGTGATCCTGGAATATCCTGTGAGCGAAGGACTGAGACTGGTGACCGAGTTCAACGGAGAGAGCTTGAGAAGTGAAGGGGCTGAAAACTCAGTGCTGCTCGGCGTAGTCTGGGAACCATCATCCCTGCCGGATCTGATCCTGGACCTGGGCATACGCCGCGGCACTAGTCGGGCGGCGGCCGATTGGGGGGCCACCCTGGGACTAACGTTCAGCTTTTAGTAATTTACCAATCGACGAATACCTGGTGGAAAAGTGTACTTTTGACTAATTGTAAGTAACTCGGTAGATGACTCCCGCCATATCATCGGATATAAGCACGGAGCCGTCGGGCATGTTGAGAACATCTGCGGGACGACCCCAATTGTTCTGGCCCTGGAGCCAGCCCTCGACGAAGGCGCTGGTCTCGGTAATGCTGCGGTTGTCGGCGCCGATCCTGCCCATCATCACCTTGTAGCCACTCTTCTCACTACGATTCCAGGAACCGTGTTCTGCCCAAAGAATGGTGTTGCTGTATTGATCGGGAAACATCTCGCCGCGGTAGAACACCAAGCCCAGTGGTGCCACGTGCGCGCCCAACTTGAGTACCGGAGGCGTGTAGTCGTCGGCGCTTTTGCCGGCACCGAAGACCGGGTCGGGCAGATCGCCCTGATGTATATAGGGAAAACCAAAGTGCTGACCGACGCTGCTGATGCGGTTGATCTCGCAAGCAGGGACGTCATCGCCCAGCATGTCTCTGCCATTGTCGGTAAACCAGAACTCACCGGTTTGGGGGTGCCAGTCGAAACCGACGGTGTTGCGCACACCATCGGCGATTTTTGTCAGCTCACTGCCATCGAGATTCATCCTATAAATGGCGGCATATTGCTCTGTTACCTCGCATACGTTACATGGTGCGCCGACTGGCAGATAAAGTTTACCGTCCGGCCCGATCTGAAGAAACTTCATGCCGTGATGCCTGTCTTCGGGCAGTGAATCATTGACGGTTTCAGTCGGCGACACACCGCTTCGCCTGGCATCTATGTCGGAGACCTTGCTGATACGATGAATCTCTCCGATATAAAGATCACCGTCATCATAGGCCACGCCGTTGGGTCGGTTCAGGCCTTCTGCCACAGTCACCACGCTGTCGGCGACTCCATCATGGTCCTGGTCGATAACGGCAGCCACCTTGCCGCGCTGGCTGCCCACGTAAACCACGCCGTCGGCGCCCAGCGCCATCTGGCGCGGACCATCCAGTTCGGCGTAGACGGCGATGGAAAAACCGTCTGCCAATACCAGACTGTCAAGGTCTACTTCCTGGGCAATACATCCGCCCGCAAAAACGGCAATGATTGGCAGTGCTAAATTTTTCATGATCCCTTTCTCCGTGACTCTTTATCCTTTAACCCTGTCTATTAAAGTTGTTCATCTAAATATTTTGCCGATTCATCGGCATTCATCAGCGGTACCACCTTGTCCGGGTCCACTCGAATCATCAGGTAGGTGATATGATCGGGGATGCGGGTGAATTCATGGCCGGTGCCTGCAGGAATAATAAACACATCCCCTGCTTTTAATTGATGACTAACACCGTTACGCACATCTGCTGCATTGTGGCCGGGCCCGTTCAGGGTCATTACAGCACGATTGTCATCCGCTCGCCTGACGGAATCGATCAGCTCCGGACTGGTCATGATATCCCCGGAACCGCTGAGAACGTAATAGACTTCCGTGACCAGGTCATGCTCGGCAACGCGCCCGATGCGCTGTTCGATCTGACCTCGATGGGCCACGGCAATTTGCACCTTGGCCCTGCCCACATCGATCGAGCGCAGCTGCTGGTCGGTTATGCCCTTGTCTCTACCGACTTGCATATATTTACTGATCTCTTCCAGCGACAAATATTCCGCTGCACACATAAGGCAGGACGGTTGCACGTCTTCCTGCGCCGAGAGTCGGCCCAACAGGAATACGACTGGCAGTAACAGGAGCAGGGGGAAAATTTTCTTGTTCATGGCATTTTACCTTTGTAGTCATGAAGGCTGGGTCCAGCCCGGGAAAAGTCGTGCAACAGCCTGAAGAGAGATTCTTAGAATTTTCATGCTTGCTTCTCCGAACAGTGTGCACGCCAAGAATAAGGGCTAATTCCTGTGAAGTCTATTCTGCCGTGGCAGGCAAATATTCTGTGGTCCTCTAAGATGGACTTAAAGGGCATTAACTCTTATTCTCGCTATTCATAAAACCATAAAAACCCAAAGACGTCGTTGCAGCCCAATGACCTGGGACCCATGTCAGTTCACCCCGTAGAGGAATATGGATGATGAAAGTTCAGCGCCGAAATTTCCGAGTACAGACTCTCATACTTAATCTTGTCGCCTTGGTCATGATGATGACGGCGGCAGCCACTCATGCTCAACGCCTGCCTGGCACCGAGAACGGTGAGTGGCGCTACCTGGGCGGAGATGCTGGCCATACTCGCTACTCGCCCTTGGATCAGATCAACGCCAGTAACTTCGGGGAACTGGAGGAGGTGTGGGCCTGGCGTAGCGACAACTTCGGCCCGAATCTGGACTACTTTTCCCGCGCTACCCCAATCTATGTCGACGGCATGCTTTATTCAGTAGCCACCCCACGCCGGCAGGTGATAGCCATGGATCCTGCTACGGGAGAAAATCTCTGGACCTTTCGCGAGACGCCGACGATCCGTCACTCACGCTCACCCAGGCAGGCCTACGGCAAAGGCGTTGCCTATGCCGAGGTGAATAGCCGCGGCGTAATCTACATCACTACCCCGGGTTTCTTCCTCTGGGCACTGGATGCCAAGACTGGCCAACCGTTGGAGAACTGGGGAGCGGCGGTGCCGCTAGAGGGTTTTGGTGATAGCGGCGTTGTCGATCTGATACCGCACCTGGTTGAAGACTGGGGGCCGTGGCAGGACTACCTGATAGCCGGGGGCAGCTATGATCCAAATTACGGCATCCCGAGAGAAATAGGCATGGTGACCGCATCGGCGCCGCCCATAGTAGTCAACGGAGTGGTGGTGGTATTGGTGGGTCATCAACCCAGTTATGGTCAGACTCGAATCGAGAATGTACCCGGCGACATCATGGGATTCAGTGCCGAAACCGGCGAGTTCATGTGGAAGTTTCACTCCATCCCGCGGCCGGGCGAAGTGGGCAACGAGACATGGGAAAATGATGCCTGGCGCTTCTCGGGGGACATTTCAACCTGGGCACCCGCCTCCGCCGACCCGGAACTGGGCCTGGTGTACATGGTGACGAATGCCTCAACCGTGCAGTCTTACGCCGGTCATCGACCCGGCCACAACCTCTTCGGCGGCAGTCTGCTGGCGCTGGACGTGCAAACCGGCGAGCGTCGCTGGCATTTCCAGATCCACCATAGCGATCAGTGGAATTACGACCTGCCCACCCCACCCATGTTGATGGATCTCACTGTGAACGGCCAACGCATACCAGCGGTGATCCAGAACACCAAGCAAGGCCTCGTCTTCGCCTTCAATCGGGAGACCGGTGAGCCCATTTGGCCTATCGAGGAGCGCCCGGTGTTCCAGACCCAGGTGCCCGGCAATTACACCGCCACTACCCAACCGTTCCCGACCCTGCCAGAACCGGTAGATGGCATCGTCACCGACGGCCTGACGGAAGAATATGTCATCGACTACACGCCAGCCTTGAAAGAACAGGCGATGGTAATATTGAACAGCTACAATGTCGGTGGGCTTTACGTGCCGGCCCTGCCCTTTAATCATGAGAATGATTACGCGAACAACATCGGCTGCCTCGGCGGTGGCAATGTCATTTCCCATCCACCGGTTGCCGACCCCGACACCGGCATGATGTACGTTTCCCACCACCGCAACTGCTTCGCTCCCGGCTACATGAGTCCCACCAACGGGCGCGACCGGGACAACCCCAACTACGCGACACCCGGCGAAGGTGGCGTGACCCCAAACAGCACACCTACCACCGGCGTCACGGTGGTAGCCTGGTTACCAGGTGGTGGTGGGGGTGGCCTCCCAACTATTGACGGACTGCGAGTGTTCAAGCCGATGGATAACGAGCTAACTGGATACAATATGCATACGGGTCGTCACGCCTGGTCCGTGCCGGTTGGTCCGACCCTGGAGAGAATCACCGAGCATCCGCTGTTGCAGGGAGTCGATATTCCGGATTCGGGAGGCGTCGGCTTCTCGATCCAGATGGTAATGGGGGATATCCTGGTGCAGACCCGGGCGTACAGCGAAGGTGGCATCCAAAATATCCCCGACGCGCCCTTGACCCTCAATGCTCGCGACAAGAATACCGGCGAGATTCTGGCGAGCGTTCCACTCTCGGCGCCCGGCCAGTACGGGATGATGACTTATATGCACAACGACAGGCAGTACATCGTGGTGCAGACCGGCAGCTCTCGAACGGATCAGCCCGGAGGTCTGGCGGCATTCAGGCTGCCCTAACTAGCCAGGGATAGGGACGGAGGGGGATTAGCTTAATCCCTCATTCCCTATGAATTCCTATTAGCTCTACTTGATTAATTATCAGTCGAGATAAGGC
This sequence comes from Gammaproteobacteria bacterium, assembly GCA_002731775.1. Taxonomy (GTDB): domain Bacteria; phylum Pseudomonadota; class Gammaproteobacteria; order Pseudomonadales; family Pseudohongiellaceae; genus UBA9145. The sequence continues at coordinate 67,913 of PCCP01000121.1, read as the reverse complement.
GACTCTCACCCGGGACTGTAAACGTTATGATTTGCAGATAGCTCTTAGTCGGTTAGCTGATCCCCCCCAGAAAATAAAGGCCATTATTAATGGGGGGACTACCAATGGTGGTGCCGTTTTCTTCCTTGCCAAACCAGCCCAGAATCGCGTATCGTCTACCAAATAATAAAAACCCCACTTGGCTCCCCCTGCAGGGGATCGCGGAGGTGACAATGCGAGCATTGCGAGCACTGTTAGGATCCAACCGGGTGATGCTGGCTGCCGCGGTCGCGGTGCTCGGTATGCAGTCGCCTGGCGTTCAAGCCCAGAGTCCGGATGTCTTCACCCACGAAATCCGTCCGATCATGGAGCGAACCTGCTGGAACTGTCACAGCGACCAGATCCAGAGCTCCGGTTTGAACCTGAGTACCCGTGAAGGCGCTTTGCAGGGCGGCTCGCGGGGCCCGGCGATCGTTCCTGGGCGGGCCGAGGAAAGTCGGATCTATCGGCAGTTGACAGGAATTGAGGGACCTCTGATGCCCCTGGGAGTGCCCCTGACCGCAGACGAGATCGAGGCGGTACGCAACTGGATCAACGCTGGAGCGCATTGGGACAGTGGGCCGACTACCGTGGCAGCGGGTGATGACTATTCCTCCTTTGTCACAGACGTCCCCGACTCGGCGAGGGAATACTGGGCATTCAAGCTGCCGGTGCAAAGCCCACTCCCCGATATAGCTGGCTTCGATCATCCTATCGATCGCTTCCTCGAGGAGAAACGGCAAAGCAGTGGCATCACTCCAGCGCCTCAAGCCGATCAAACTACATTACTACGGCGCGCCTATCTGGATTTGACCGGGCTGCCGCCGACGGTACAGGAAACCGAGCAGTATTTGGCTGACACCGACCCCGGTGCCTGGGAGCGCTTGATCGATCGCTTGCTAGCCTCCCCCCATTATGGGGAACGCTGGGGACGTCACTGGCTGGATGTTGCACGCTACGCGGATTCTGACGGTTACGAGCAGGATGTCGACCGCGCCAATGCCTGGCGTTACCGCGACTACGTGGTGGACGCCTTCAATTCTGACAAGCCCTACAATCGGTTTATCGTCGAGCAGGTGGCCGGTGATGAGCTGGACGAGACCACTTTTGAGACTCGCATAGCCACCGGCTTCCTGCGTGCTGGTCCCCGTGTAAATTTTCGTGAGAAGGATAACCCAGAACGACGCTGGGATTACCTGGACGATGTACTGGCCACTCTGGGTCGTGGTGTGCTCGGCATGACGATTCAATGCGCCCGCTGCCACGATCACAAGTTCGACCCGATTCTGCAGAAGGACTACTACGGTCTAACCAGCTCTCTGTTCGGTTATGTTGAAACCGACTACCCCATGCTGCCGGACGATCAGGCGCAGGCCTACCTAGCTAAAACCGCGCAGCTAGATGAACGCGTGTCGGCGGTGCGTGAGCGAATTCGGGAGATAGAACAGCCCTATCTCAATGAGTTGAAAGTTGAGCGCATCAGGCAAGACTTCCCCAAGGATGTGTTGGATGCGGTGCTTACTCCCGAGGATGAAAGAACGGACGGGCAAAAACTACTGGCCGCTCAAGTGCTCACCATCGGCGTTCCCCGCGCCCAGCTCGACGCAGCCATGCCGGAGTTGGAGAAGACGCGCCGCGAGGTTCTGCTAGCACAGATTTCGGGCATCGAAGTTGAACGTCCGCCGCAGCCAGTAATGATCGAATTGGTCACCGATGGTGACTACCGCTATACGCCGGACCGGGCTGGGGACAACGTACTCGGTTGCCCTGAGTGTCGAATTCAGCCTGATAAACCCGGCAGCTTTTTGCACGAGGGCCCTGGCAGGTACGAAGTGCCGCCAGCCAATTTTCTCATCCGCGGGGATCCCTTCAGTCTGGGTCCCGAGATGACACCGGCATTTCTTACTGTGGCGACTTACGGCGATCCGCTTACCGAGATTCCCCGTCCCAATGGGCGCACCTCGGGTCGTCGTCTGGCCCTGGCACAGTGGCTGTCTTCAGATCAAAACCCATTGACGGCGAGAGTATGGGTAAACCGGGTCTGGCACCATCATTTCGGTCGCGGCATCGTCGCCTCTCTCGACAATTTTGGCCGGGTTGGCGATCTGCCCACCCATCCGGAATTGCTGGACTGGCTGGCGGTGGAGTTTCAGGATCAGGCCTGGAGCACCAAGCAGTTGCACCGGTTGATCATGACTTCCTCCGCTTATAAGATGACTTCGGCCTATGACAGCGAAGTCAATCTGGCCAACGATTTAGAGAATCATTTAATGTGGCATTATCGTCCCCAGCGACTGGAAGCGGAAGCCGTGCGTGACGTGATTATGGCCACCAGTGGCGGCATCGATCTAGCCGTCGGTGGCAAGCCCATATTCCCCTACATACCCCAGGAGATTCTGGATACAGCCCAGGCCTACGGGCGCTGGGACAACCAGATCGATGGTCCGGACGTGTGGCGCCGAAGCCTCTACGTGTATCGACGGCGGACACTAAGTTATCCGTTCTTCGAGACCTTCGACATGCCAGACCAGAACATAACCCTCGCCTACCGCAATACGTCGACGGTGGCGCCCCAGGCCTTAACACTGCTCAACAATCCCTTTATCCTGGGTCAGGCGCAGCTATTTGCCAGACGGGTTGAGGAGCAGGTGCCCTACGACGTCGGCAGGCAGGTAGATCTGGTCTATCGCACCGCGCTAACCCGGTCTCCCACTGCGGCGGAATCGGCTATAGGCCGCGAACTGGTTGAATTCGGTTCGCTGGAAGATCTGACCCACGTGGTCTTCAACCTCAGTGAGTTTCTCTACCGACGGTAGCGGCAACGAGCGAAAGAGTAAGAACTTGGAAGGAGAGAAAGCTATGAGCCACTCCCATAACAAGCAGAAAAAATTCTGGTCGCGTCGCGAATTCCTCATGCGTTCCGGCGGCGGCATGGCAGGTGTGGCACTGGCTTCGATGATGCATCGCGATGGCGTGTTCGCGGCCGGTCCGGAATTCGACGTCGCTCAGTGCAGCGCCCAGTTTCCAGGCGACTTCGCACCAAAACTCCCGGACTTTGCTCCCCGTGCCACCAACGTAATCTCGCTGTTTATGAGCGGTGGCCCCAGCCAGGTCGACACCTTCGACTACAAGCCTGCGCTCACCAAGTACGCCGGGCAACCGCTGGAAGATTTGATCGGGAAAAAATTCGCCGTACGTCAGGGGATGCCGGGCCCAATCATGCCCAGTCCATTCGAGTTCAAGCAACACGGGCACAGTGGCATGTGGGTATCGGAGTTGTTTCCCCAGCTGGCCAAACACGTCGATGAAATGGCGTTTATTAAGTCCCTGTACGGCACCTCTAACGACCACATCCAGTCGACCTATGAAATGCAGACGGGTCAGATTCGCATGGGGTTTCCCAGCGTGGGATGCTGGGTGACCTATGGCCTCGGCTCAGAAAGCTCGAATCTGCCGGCATTCGTGGTGATGAACGATTACCGCGGTGGCCCTCTCGGTGGACCCAACGATTGGGGCGCCGGCTTCATGCCGGCCAGCTACCAGGGCACCCTGTTCCGATCATCCGGCGACCCCATCGTCGACCTTGAATTGCCACAGGGAATGACTGAGGCGCAACAGCGTTCCCGGCTGGACGTACTGGCCAGACTCAACCAGATGGATATGGAAAAATACCCCGGCAACTCAGAATTGGCCGCGCGCATTTCCTCCTATGAACTTGCCTATCGAATGCAGGGATGTGCACCGGAAGCCATCGACCTTTCATCCGAGTCCGAGGCAACCAAAAGGCTCTACGGTCTTGACCAGGCCGTGACCGAACCGTTCGGCAAGCAGTGTCTGATGGCGCGCCGACTGGTAGAACGGGGCGTTCGCTTCGTGCAGCTCTTCATGGGCGGAGTAGGGGTCCAGAACACCGATACCTGGGACGCACACAGCAATCTGGTAGAGAATCACACGCTGCACGCAGCCGAGTCTGATCTTCCTATCGCCGGCCTGCTGACCGACCTGAAGGCTCGAGGCTTGCTCGATACCACCCTCATCGTCTGGCACGGCGAGTTTGGACGCATGCCGATATCACAGCGAGGTGTGGGGCGTGACCACAATCCCGGAACCCAGACTGCCTGGATGGCCGGGGCCGGCATTCAGGGAGGACAGGCAATCGGCGCGTCCGACGAATGGGGCTACAAGGCTCTGGAGCAACCCATTTCCGCCCACGACATGCACGCCACCATACTGCACTTACTGGGGCTGGATCACGAGAAGCTCACCTACCGCTACAGTGGTCGGGACTATCGGCTATCAGATATCGAAGGAAAACCCATTCCGCAGATTATTGCTTGAACAGCTTTGGATCTTATTCCGTCATCTTTAACCCACCAAGCTGCACCGGATCCATCGCGGGTCCTGTATTTTACTCTGTCTCCAATTAGTTTGATCGAACGCAATTTCCCTGATGCAAGTCTGATCAAATTCTATTGCGCCAACGTTCTCAACAAGGTAATCGACCGGGCCTTGCAATCTCTAGGCGCAGCCGGCATGACCGATGACTTTCCGATCGCGGGCTACTATCGCAGCGAGCGGGCGGCTCGCATCTATGATGGCGCCGACGAGGTGCATAAGATCAGTGCGGCGAAGCAGATACTGAAGCAGTATTCCTAGAAAAAAGAGGAAAAGGGACGGAGGGATTAAACAATATCCCTCCGTCTCCTTATTACACTGGGGATGTCTCAGCCTTCTTCCTCTTGTTATGATTAGATTTCATGAGACTTAAGCCCATACTCTTCTCTGTCCATCGCTGGCTAGGTATCGGTATGGCTTTGTTGTTCGCACTGTGGTTCGCTAGCGGCATTATCATGATGTATGTCGAATATCCCCAACTCACCGAAGCGGAGCGCTTGGGCAAGTTGCCCGACCTCAATACTTCGCAGGTTTTGATCCCACCCCTCGCGGCCGCCGCATCGATCCACACAGAGCGTGTTTTTGCAGCGGTGAAACTCTCTACCGTACTGGATAGACCCGCTTACCAGTTTCAAGTTATCGACGGCAGCAATAAGACAGTCTTCGCGGACACGGGCAAAGTGTTCACAGGACTGGACCGAGAGTCAGCAATTGCGGTGGCCGCCGCATCGGGATTTTCCCATAGCGGTTCGATGCCAGCCTATGATGCACTGATAACAATGGATCAATGGAGCATAACAGCGGGTCTAAACAGATTTCGTCCACTGCACCGCGTAAAGATTAATGACCCGGCCGGTACCGTAGTATACGTATCTGATCACAGTGGGCAGATTGTTCTGGACACCCATAGAAATGAACGTTTTTGGAATTGGCTCGGCTCAACTGTTCACTGGATCTATCCCTTACAACTTCGGCAAATCGGGTCTTTGTGGAATAAGCTAATCATCTATGTCTCGCTTATTGGAATCGTCACTGTGGTGACCGGTGGCATAATCGGATTCATGAAAATTCGCCTTGGCGCTTCTTCCCGCGCCACGGGTATTAGCCCCTATGAAGGCATGATGAATTGGCACCATATACTGGGCCTGGTGTCGCTTGTGTTCGTCTTTACATTTATCTTTAGTGGACTAATGTCGATGGGACCCTGGGGAATATTCAACCCAGCCACCTCCGCCCAGGCTCAGATTAACCGTTACACGGGTGGCAATGTGTTGCGCCTGTCCAACCTCCCTTTGCCCGACTTCAGGACTATCGATGGAGCAATTAAAGAAGTTGAGTGGCACAAAATTGTGAGTGCACCCTATTACTCCTTAATCACAGCACCCGACAGTCGAGTTGTGGGATTTGGCGAGGGCAGCAGTGGGAAGCAATTACCACGGCTGTTGGCAATGATAGAAGAAGCAGTTCCCCAGCTGCTTCCCGACGCCACTTTGCTGAGCCTGGAATTAGTACGACAGCAAGATAATTATTATTACTCTCGTCGTCATCACTATAGACCGCTTCCCATTTATCGCGCGAAGTTTGACGATGTTGAATCCACCTGGTATCACATCGATCCACTGAGCGGAGAGCTGGTAAATCGTGTAACCGATGCCAATCGCTGGGAACGCTGGCTGTTTAATGGCCTTCATAGTTTCGATTTTCAATTTCTACTTCAGCGCAGGCCACTTTGGGATATCGTGGTCATTTCATTGAGCCTGGTCGGTTTCGTTTTTTCCATAAGCGCTGTCGTCATCGGCTGGCGCCGGCTCACCAATTAGATCATTAGAGCGGCGCTTCCAGACAAGGTAGGCTCGCTGCCGTTCCATAATTCCTGTCTATCACCAAATAGGCGGGGTCAGGTCTTTCTTGTTAGCGTAGATTATGGTTTTTGCCACCGAGGATGGATTTGAAACCTGTGTGTTTCACCGTCGCCTGGGAAAACGTTGGCAGCAACCTTTATAAATACTTCATCGACCGCCGGTACCGGCTTATCCACTTCTTTAAGCTGAGGTACTTCTGGGGGGTCGTATCTGGTCCAGATGATCGCTTTCATAAAAGGCCGTAGTTTTCAGGATCCCTCAGAAATCGTAGCAATCTTAGTAAGCTGGGAATGCAAAATACGCCGATCCAATTAACGCATTACGATGTTGCCAGGCTAAGCACTTATTTTTTGCCGCGGATACTGCGAATCAATTCTTCCATATCGTTCAGATAATCTTCCAGGGCGACTCGTCCACTGCGGGTAATTCGGTAGACAGTTCTGGACATGCGATTGGCAATCGATTTTTTACACTGGATTAAATTCGCATCCTCCAGCTTGCGGGCGTGAACACTGAGGTTGCCATCGCTTAGCTCTAACAATTGCTTTAGCTCGCCGAATGATAAACTTGGATTCACCGCGAGTGCACTGATGATTGCGAGTCGCGTACGTTCACTGATCAAGTCGCGAGGTGTGTCGTGTGTTTTTCGTCCCATCAGCTGTTGCACTTCACGGCGATAATGGCACCAAATAATAAGTGAATTCCGCCAAAAACTGCGGCAAGGTAAAAATCCATCGACGCCATATGTTGCCACACCGGCACATTCCAAGCATCGGCGAAGTACAGGCCAATTGCCCCCAGTAGCATAAACACCAAGCCCATGACCGGAATCAGACTAATTGAAAGCGCACCAGCGGTTATAACGCCGGCTCCGTATAGCAGCATCCAGGTTCCAGGCATCAGCTCAAATTGCCCGGTGCGAATAAAGATGTCGGTCAGTACGCAGGCCGCAAGTATCGGTGGGGCCAGTGCCAGGCCGAAGCGCCGGAGTGCACTCAGTCTTGTCGCCGGCGCTCGGGATCTGGACTGATACCAGGTAGAGCCAAAGCCGGTGACGCAGCCAAGCGCCGCTATTGCCAGCCAGGTATAGACCCAGGCTTCCTCGCGAGTTTGTAGTGGTGCCAGGTAGGCTCCGATCGAGCCGATGACACCCATAGCCATCACGCCAATGCCGGAGACGCTGGTAACGGTGCTGGAGCGCTCCATGGTCTTGCGGATGAACTGCAGATTTTCCAGGTCTTGCTGGTTTGTTTGCATAGTAGTTCTGTCCAGTTTGGGCTTTAGATTGAACTATTTTAATTATTACTATTGTAATATAAAGTACTTTGTATTATAAAGTATATCGATTCAATTTAGGGGATTCTTATCCTGACATCCGGGCTCTATTTGTGCCGCTGTGTCATGGCCGACGTGGCAACATTCTTCCTGACCCCAGAAAAAGCCAGGCTTTTCCAGCAGGGGATCAAACCATGTTAGCTAATAAAATTCTCATTAGAGGCGAGGACAGCCTCGGACTCGAACGTTTGTATCGCAGCGATCCTGCAAAATTTGCAGGTCATCTGGAGCAGGCGTTGCAGCATAATCCCGAAGCACCGATATTGAAGTTCTGGCAGGCACGACTTGAATATACCGAGCCGGTCAGAGCGATATCGATGGCAGTCACCGGGAGGCAGATCTGTTATCCAGCGCTGCTATGTCTGCTGGCAGTATTGTTAGTGAGGATCCCAGCCTTATTCGAAGTTAACGAATTCTGGTTCTACACACGCTTCGCACCGCTTATCGTTTTTGCAGCCCTGATTTTCTATTTCTCTCATCAAACTTCTCACCGCAAATCAATCAAAGTTTTTATGATCGGCGGCGTAATGACCACTGGCATTGCCATGGCTTGGTTGCCTGACAACTATCAGTCATCGAGTGTCGTCATGGCGATAATTCACGCACCCCTGGTGATGTGGTCACTGCTCGGCTTGGCTTTCACATCAAATGCCTGGCGCAGCGCTAACACGCGACTCGATTATCTTCGCTACAACGGGGAAGTATGTATCTTTATCGCAATGATTTTTCTAGGTGGTATCGTTTTGACGGGTTTAACGATCGCACTGTTTGGTCTCATTCAGTTAAATATTGGACAGTGGTACCTCAACAACGTGGTACTCGCCGGATTAGTCTCAGCGCCGATTCTGGCGACTTTCTTGTATAATGAAATTCTGGGCCGGAAAAGTCGATTCGCCAGCACTATCGCGAATATCTTTACCCCATTGTTTCTGATCACAGTGGTGATCTACCTGTTAACAATGGCTATTCAACAAAAAAGCCCGTTTTCAGATCGTGAATTCCTCATCCTGTTTAACGGATTGCTAATTTTGGTTCTCGGCATGACGGTGTTTTCTGTCTGCGGTCGCAACCATGATCAACCGTCGCGCTTGGTCGATTCGATTAATCTGGCCCTTGTTTGCGTCACCCTGATGGTGAATTTTATTGCCCTGGCGGCCATCCTCTATCGCTTCTCAGAATGGGGATTGAGTCCAAACCGCGTAGTGGTGTTGGGGGCAAATGTTCTAATATTCGGACACCTGATCCAGATACTAAAAGCCTATAGCGATGTCTTCCGTGGGAAAATTAGAGCCGAGAAGTTGATTGAGGCGACCGTAGCCTATCTGCCCATATACGGTGCCTGGGCAATAATTGTCATGATCGCCTTACCCATCGTGTTCCGATTTGCTTAGGTGGGTCAGGTCTTTCTTGTTAGCGTAGATTATGATTTTTTGCCGCCGAGGACGCTAACAAGAAAGACCTGACCCCCTGTTTTTCTTTTTCGAGATGATCTATTTGCGCCCTAGCCCGAACTCGTTGCCCACGGCCACGACTTTGCCGTCACGGAAGTGCACTTCGATATACTTCGAACCGCTTACCGGTTTGCCGTTTTCATCCCGCAGCACGGCGACACGCTCATGGGTTTTTGCATCGAAGACGTCGGGAGTGTGTGTCCAGACGTAGCGACCATCCAGGCTGAATGTCACCCAGCCATGACCGCCCTGGGACAAGTCGACTTCACCGGTTAGTGCTGGTGGCATCTGAGTGGCGTCGAAAATAAACAGCTTCTGGCTTTCTTGATCGCTGATCCACAACTCGGTTTCATCGGGGTTGAGGGCAACGCCGTGGGTACGATGGAGGATGGGCTCATCGCCCACCAGCACCTGGTGTATTATCCGCTCCTGTTGCAGGTCGACCACGTCAAAACCCACATGACTGCCCAGACTCACATAGGCGATGCGGTTGGCGCTATCCACGGTGAAGGGGAAGACTCCCTGGCCCCCGGGTTCGCCCACGGGCTCGATCTGGTAAACCACGCTCTCATCCTCGGTATCGAGCACCGTCAGCATCATGGAGGTGCCGAGATAGAGGTAGCGACCGTCGACACTCACTAGGGAATTGTGTGCCTTGCTGCCGACGTGGACCTGCTTGATGAGTTCGCCGTTAGCCCCGTCGAGAACCAGCACGCCGCTTTCCTCGCCGGAAACCCACCAGCCGGTAGGAACATAAACCTTCTTGCCGTCCAGGGTGACCGAGGATCGATCGCTGCCCAAGGTATAGGTCTGTTGCCAACTGATCTGCCCGGTCTCCAGATCGAAGGCGCCGATGCGGGGATGCTGGGTGGAGAAGTAGGCGCTGTGGGTCTCGAGGTTGGCAGCGAAGCCGCGCAGGCCTTCTTCGAAGATCGGGATATTGATTCGTCGCACCAACTTGTGGCCGTCATCGATATCGAAGATCAGAATGCCGGCGCCGTCGGCCTGGCCTTCAACCTGGGCCGCATCCGGAGTGCTGAGATAGAGGTAGCGTCTGATGTCTGATTGATTCTGCGCGTATAGAGCCGACGCGAATGTCAGAAAACAGAGGATTGTGAGGGGTAGAAATTTGCGCATCGGTGTATCTCCTGTATTGGGGTCAGGTCTTGCATATTAGCATTCTCCGATCTTCGGGCTGATCCCAGCTACCTGTTTGGGAGTGCAAATACGAATAAGTTCGTGCCTCTGCTGGGGCGAAGTTCCGGCGTCAAATTAATCTGTCCACCGCCGGTGTTAACCGCCACGTACTGCACACCATCGACAGCGTAGGTAATGGGATAGCCGCTCACCGATGAGCCGAGATTAACTTCCCATAATACCTCGCCGGTCTCGTGATCGAAGGCGCGGAAGCGGCCATTGGCATCGCCGCCGAAGATGAGCCCGCCGCCGGTCGCCACCAGTGACATGGTGCCTGCCCGCTGTTCATAGAGCCATTTCGTCTCGCCGGTCTCTGCGGAAATCGCCCGCACCGTGCCGAGGTTGTTGGTGCCGGGGGTGATCTGGTGACGGGCGGCCAACGAATAAATGGCGAGCCCGCCCTGTCCACCGGCGGTCAGGGCCTGCGCCGTGTCGCTGTCGAAGTTGGCGGTAGCCAGCATCTGCGCACAGGTGTTACGCAGTGGGTAATACATGGTATTGGTGAGTGGACTATAGGCACCGGCCTCCCAGTCCTTGCCCCCGGTCCAGGTGGGGCAGACGAACACCACCTGCTCCGATTCCCTGAAGATGACTTCCGGATTTTCCGTCGCCACTCCCGTGGCAACATCGATACTCTCGATCACGTTCTGGAAAACCGTCGGCGTCGCCCATAGAAACTCGCCGGTGGCGCGGTCGAGGGTGTAGACGATTCCAGTCTTGCCGGGGATACCGGTTATTACCTGACGAATTTCCCCTGGCTGCAAACGCGGATTGATCCAGGTGACAGCGTCAGGATCGGGCGCGACCCGCGTCTCAACCAACAGCCGCTCGAAGGGATGGTCCAGGTCCCAGTGATCGTTCAAGTGTTGATAGTGCCACCTGATCTCTCCCGTCTCTACCTCCAGCGCCAGTGTGGAGTTGTGATAGAGGTGGGTGTTCTCGGTGCCGGCCAGAAAAAATTTCGGTGCCGGCGAAGTAACTGACGTGCCCAGAATAATGAGTTCTAATTCTGGATCGTAACTTGGCACCATCCAGGAACCCACGTGTTGGCGCTGCTCGAAGGGTATGTCGCCCCAAGTCTCGTCGCCCGGTTCCCCCGGTGCCGGAATCAGGCGTCGGCGCCATAGCTCGGCGCCGCTGCGGGCATCGTGGGCAGCAATGATACAGGCATCGGGTCCACCCCAGGGCCGGCAACTGCGTCCCGAGATCACCCTGCCATCGGCGATGATCGGACCCGAGCTGTGGGTGGCGGAGTTGACCTGGTAGTCGAAGATGCGGGTTTCCCAGACGGTCTCGCCGCTGGCGGCGTCCAGCGCGAACACGTAGTTGTCGTCGCTGGTGTTGATGATTAAATTTTCAAAGATGGCGAGATTTCTGTTGTTGCGGGCATTGCCTCCAACCATCTCGTAGAGATCCTCCGGGATGTCGCGGCGATACTCCCAGATCAGGTCACCGCTCACCGCATCGAGGGCCTGGATGACATCACTGGCCTGCGGCACATAGAGGACGCCGTTATAGGCCAATGGTGTTATCTCACCGGTGCCGATTGCCAGGTCCCGGGTCCACACCATGCGCAACTCGCCGACGTTCTGCCGATCAACCTGATCCAGCGGGCTATAGCCCCAACTGTCCAGTGTTCGCCGCCACATCAGCCAGTCCGAAGCTGCCGGGTTTTGCAGCATCTCGTCGGTGACCGGGATGAAGTCGTCGGCAGACTGCGCCCAAGCCCCGGGCTGCAGTGCGGCGATTGCGGCAATTAGTAGAAGGGCCGTCGCCGGGATGACTCTACGCCACGTTGCGCGGGGAAACTGTCCAGGCATTGCAGGACTCCTATGGGGGAGGTCTAAACAGGAAAAATGGGGCCAGCGCATTGTGATTGGAATCCATCCAGTTAATCGGAAATCTCCAAATCACAATACGCTGACCCCATGTAGCTGGTTCCGATAATCTGAGCCAGTTAGTCGTCTAATTTTCGTTCGCTGCTGCCGCGGCTACTCTCTCCAGCTGACGATGCCCGGACAGAATATTCATCATGCCGTAGTTGCCTTCGTGGCAGGCATACTCATAAATCTTGTCCGGGGTTTTATCAAAAGTAATCTCGCGGGTATAAGGGGCTGTAAATGTACCCGGATCGTTAGACGTAAACTGGTACAGAATTTCCGACTCACTGATTCGAGTCAGGCGTTCCACATTCACTTTCTTAACCGTGTCGGGTCCGGAACTGCTCTGGGCAGAATAGTTGGTGGTTTCGATCACCAGGGTATCACCATCCCACCAGCCGCGGGAATCGCCATGCCAGAGTTGTATGTTCGCGTCGACATGCGGCTTCGCGACCAGGGGAATGATGCGCACATCGTGGGCCATCTCCTGGATGATCGCTACTGTATCCCGAGTTTGCACGATCTGCTGATAACTGTTGTAGCCGGAGCCGAGGCGCGGGGCACCGAATGAGACACAGCGCTCGCCCAGGTGGCGGTCGAGCCATGTGTCAGCCGGATGTGCCTCTCGGTGTTCTCTCAGTTCCCTGGCCGCGGCGATGGCACGTTCGGTGCGCGGCGGATATTTGCCATCGGGCGGGTCTATAATCTGGGAGGTACGCCTGTGGATGGTGCGGTCAACCATCCACTGCGAATCGTAGTTGCCGGTGGTGGGATCGTATGACACGATCTCACCGGCAAAGGCGGCGGCCAGCACCCCTTCACCGAATAGTGCATCGGCTCCTGCCGCAGTGATTTCCGCAAGTCGTCGCCGCAAAAACGCCACGTCTTCGTCGGTGAGAATTTCCTTGTCACCGAAAACCTCGGGTCGCTCCACCGGGGTTATGGTGTTGTTCTCCCACACCCCCTGGAAGTCGGGATGCCCGTCTATGGTTCTGGGTAGTTGCCAGTCACCATCGGATTGGGCCAAGGCAGGACTCGTTATCAGCAGTAACAATAACAACGAGCTGGAAACCCTTAAAATTGTTTTCATACTGCAATACCCTCGATTGTGAATTTCTGCTTGGGCTATTTGTCAAATATTCAGATCGGCAACCGACCCGTCGAATCACCCAGTGACTCTATCGGCACCGCCATCCTGTCGAGCAAACTCAGGTGCAAATTCGAAAGCGGCGTGTTTTCAGGGTACTTCGTGTGACGTCCTCCAGTTACCGCGGCTCCCCCGGCTAAGAGCACCGGCAGGTCTGAAGACCAATGGGAGTTGCTATCCGCCATGCCGGCGCCGTAGACAATCATGGAGTTGTCCAGCAGCGATCCATCCCCAGCCGTTGTCGAGCGCAGGCGCTCGAGGAATTTGGCGAAGAAGGTCATGTGGTACTGGTTGATCTTGAGTAGTTTCTCCAGTTTCACCGGGTCTCTCTGATGATGGGAAATCGGATGGTGGGCGTCGGCGATGCCAATTTCGGCGTAGGTGCGGCCGGTTATTTCCCGACCCATCATGAAGGTGACAACCCGGGTCATGTCGGTCTCGAACGCCAGCGCCATCAGGTCGAACATGAGTGTGGCGTGTTCGCTGAAGGTGTCCGGTATCCCCGCCGGTTGCTCGAACACCGGCAATTCCCGGTCACTCTGTGCTTCCGCCATCTGGATGCGCCGCTCGATGTCGCGTACGGCGTCGAGATACTGGTTCAACTTGGCCTGGTCACCAGCCCCGAGTTGACGTGACAGTTCATGGGCGCGCTCGGTGACGGAATCCAGCAGGCTCGCGTCTTTTGCCAGGCGTGCCTTGCGGACCTGGGGATCGGTACTGCCACTGTCGCCGAATAGTCGTTCAAAAACAGCGCGGGGATTGTTCTCCATGGGCAGTGGTGTGGTCTCGTTGGCCCAGGAAATGGTGTTGGTATAGGCGCAGCTGAAGCCTTCGTCACAGGAACCGGCAAAGTCACGGCCGTCGATGGCGAGCTCCAGCGTGCCCAGCTGTGTCTCCCGGCCCAGCAAGCGGCCGGCGATCTGATCCATGGAGATGCTGGCCCGGAGATTCGATCCATCATCCCGCTTCGAAGCGACGCCGGTGAGAAAGCGGGTGGAGGCACGTGCGTGGGGCCCCTCGCCGTCCACGCCCCGCAGGCCGGTGAGGATATTGAGCTGGCTACGAAATGGTTGCAGCGGCTGCAGAATAGAGGGCAGTTTGAAGTCGCTGCCGGTGGTGGCCGGGGTCCAGTGGTCCATGCGCATGCCGTTGGGGACATAGACGATCCCGAGTCGTCGCGTTTGCCCGACGGCTGTCTCACTCGCACTCGCCAGCGCCGGCACCATCGAGTCAAGCAGTGGCAAGGCCAGTGCCGCACCCAGCCCGCGCAGCATGGTGCGGCGCGGTATTACCTTCTTGCTAATGATCATAACGCAGACCTCCGCGTTCGAAACGGGACACTTTGGACTATGCCCACAATAATAGACGACCAACTGAAGTTATCCAATGCCGCCGTGCGGGTGATGCCCCGTACAACGGGTTTGTCGTAGTATTCGGTACCGCGACCAATCGCATATTCTAGCAGCTTCTCGGTCACGGTACTGCTGAATGCCTGCCGGCGCTCCAGCAGCAGCGTCCGCAGGCCCTGGGGCCCATAAAACTGCCTACCGTTGGGCAGTTGCCCCGAGGCGTCGATCGCCAGGTTCGCCTCTCCGGTAGTGCGCCACCTGCCGATGGCATCGTAGTTCTCCAGCACCAGGCCCAGTGGGTCCATGGGTGCGTGGCAGGTCCTGCACACGGGGTTGGCCCGATGCTGCAGCATGCGATCGCGCACCGTGGCCGGCTGGCCGTCTGCTCCCGTATCCGGTAGATCCGGCACATCGGGAGGCGGCGCCAGTGGCGGCGTTCCCAGGATGTTGGTCAGCACCCACTTACCACGCAGCACCGGCGAGGTCCGATTGGCGTAGGACGTGGCCATTAGTAGGCTGCCCTGTCCGAGGATGCCGCCGCGCTGTTCGGCCAACTCGGCATCCAGCTGCACCCGGCGAAAGTGACTGCCATAGACGCCGGGAATGCCATAGTGCTCCGCCAGGCGTTCGTTGACATAGGCGTAGTCACTGCCCAGCAGGTCGAGCACGCTACCATCTTCGCGAATCAAATTCTCGAAGAACATCTCGCTCTCCTGTCGAAACGCGTCCCTGAGGTTTTCATCAAACTCGGGAAAGGCTACCGCGTCGGGCACCAGCGCAGGCAAGTTGCGCAGGTACAGCCACTGGCCGGCGAAGTTCTGTACCAGGGCCCTGGAACGCGGGTATGCCAACATGCGCCGGGTTTGTTGTTCCAGCAACTCCGGGTCTTGCAGCCCGTCTGCCTCGGCCGCCGTCAGGAGTTCCGCATCCGGAATACTGCTCCATAGAAAGAAAGATAGCCTCGAGGCCAGTTCGAGATCGCTCAACTCATAGACGCTGCCGGGTTCAATAGCGGCCGGGTCACGCTCAACGCGAAATAGGAAATCGGGCGAAATCAGCAGGCGCTCAAGCGCAAGCTGGATGCCGGCATCGAAGCTCAATCTGCCGTCGCCCCGACCCCGGCGATAGAATTCCATCAGTGTGTCAAGATCTACTGGCTCCAGCGGCCTTCTGTAGGCCCGCCGCCCCAACGCCGACAAGATCTCCCTGGCACAGGCGTCTTCGCCAGCCTGTGTGTTATCGGCGGGCCGGCAGTTGAACACCGCGCGGCGACTGGGGGTGTCACCCGCATCGCCGCCTTCAAATGGACCGGTAATTGCGATCTGTTCCACCGCCGCATCACCGTCACGCATCTCGTTGACGGCCGCTGCGAACACACTCTGTGGCGGCTGCAGCACACCTTCGGGCTCGGTAAACTTGCGTACGAAGGAGACGCCGACGACGTGGGGTCCTGCCGCAGCGCTGAACCGTAGCCGCAGATTGGCGTCGGCGAAAAGCATGTATTCTTCCCATTCCGGATCGCCGAACTGGTTGCCACCATAACCCGCGGGCGCCTGCAGCACATCCGGCTCCTCGCCACCGAAGCTGAATGATTGCACCAGTACTCCGTCGAATCGCACCTCCAACTCATGGCGCGAACCCATGCCGCGAATGTAATTCACATAATTGCGATGCAGTCGAATGGCGAGGTCGTAGTGTCCATCCACCGGGAAATAATGGCGGGCGGCAACGCCGCCACGGGAGCCAAACGGGAGATCATCGCCCATGCGGTCGTTTTGAATAAGCAGAATCGGTACCTCGTAGGTCTCGGATACCGGACCCGGCGGCGGCGCTCCCACCGCCAGTCTTGCTGTCTTTCGCGCCGCCGACAGGTAGCGCTCCATCAACGCCGGCGAGACCGTCAACACATCGGCCATGTTGTCGAAACCATTCTCGGCGATGTCGTCTGCCGGTAACAGCGCCTCCACATCTACATCCAGCGCCAGCAGATCACGCACGGCGTTGGCGTATTCGGCGCGATTGAGGCGATGAAATGATTCGGTGCGCCCGGGATTGGGATGGTCCAGCGCGAACTGGTCGAGCGCGGATTCCAGCCAGTTGGCGAGGGCTTCGTACTCTGCTGGCGGCGGCCTCGGCATACCGGTTGGGGGCATCTGTCCGGAGCGTAGCTGCGCCAGGATCTTTTCCGGGATTTCCTCGTATTCACCGATCTCGCTCAGGTTGAGGCCATCGAAGGTGAGTTCACCGGCATAGATCTGGTCGTTATGACAGGTGACGCAATACTCGCCCAGGGTGAGCTGGTAAGCATAAAGTTCATCCGCCGTAGCCGCCTGGGCCCGGATGTCGAGAGAGAAAGTAGCGCCCCCAGGCAACGCAACGAGATAGGCCAGGGCGATCGCGGGTAACGACGATCTGAAGCAGGGAGCTAGAGGCAGCCTGGATGTCATCATCTGTCAGAGCCTTGTTATTTTCGGGCTAAAGCATTTTCGGAACTAACTTTCTTGGCACTAAGTGGGACATTCTAATACTATGGACTTCAGTCCCTGCGGCCCACCCTAATCTGCCACCGTCTTACCGGGCTGTCAATGCGGGAGCAGATGCCTTAGCATGGATCGAGATGACTAAGAGACCAGGGTCCACAATACCGATTGTCGCCGCGCTGACCGCCATGCTGGCCTGGCCAATTGTTGCACTCGGGCAATCTTCAGCGTCAATCTCTGCGCCGAAAATTATTACAGCATTGAGGGCCGGAGATAGCGAGCAAGTGCGCACACTGATCCGTTCGGGCGCCGACATCAACGCAGCCCAGGGCGACGGCTCCACCGCATTGCACTGGGCTGCGTATCGCGATGATCTCGACGCGGCCGGGTTGCTGATCGGGGCCGGCGCCGATGTCAACACCGCCAACGAACTCGGTGCGACCCCCTTGTGGTTGGCAGCAATCAACGGTAGTTATTTTATGGCAGGGCAGCTGCTGGCAGCGGGGGCTGACCCGAATGCAGCGCTGAAGAGGGGCGAAACGCCCCTGATGACCGCGTCGCGGTCGGGTAACCTGCAGACTGTGGCGCTGCTGCTTGAGCAGGGCGCCAATGTTAATACCGCCGAGGATGAACGTGGGCAGACTGCTCTCATGTGGGCAGTGGCCCAACGCCATGCCGATATCGTGGCTTTGCTGATCGAGAATAACGCCGACCTTCATGCCCGCACGGAGGTGTGGTATCAACTGGAAAATACGGCAGGCAACACCAATCCCAACGGCAACTTCCGCATGGCCCACGGTGGTTCGACGCCGCTGTTGTTTGCGGCCCGCAACGGTGATATTGACACCGCTCGCGTACTCGTGAAAGCCGGTGCCGACGTTCAGGATACCGAGGCTTCCGGCGCCAGCGCACTGGTCATCGCGGCGCATAGCGGGCACGAGTCGCTGGCGATCTATTTGCTGCAGCAGGGTGCCGATCCTAATGCCGCCATAGCCGGATACACCGTGCTGCACGCGGCTGTGCTGCGTAGCGAAGTCGAGTTGGTGGCGGCCTTGCTCGACAACGATGCCGCCCTGAATGCGCTCATCGAACATGGCACAGCCGGTCGTCGCTTCAGCGCAGACTTTAGTATCCGTGCCCAATTAATCGGTATGAACGCATTCTGGCTAGCCGCAAAATATGGCGAGGTTGAAATTCTGCGAACGCTGCTCGCACGCGGCGCCGATCCATTTTTCGTCAGCAGCAATGGGGTGACTACACTGCAGGTGGCGATGGGTAATTCCGGCTCTTCCCTGGATCATCGCCGCGATCGCATCGGCAACGCCGCGCCGGACTGGGAAGGCGAAGAACGTCGGACCCTGGAACTGGCACGCATCCTCATCGAGCTCGGCGTCGACGTCAACGCCGCCGACAATCGGGGTCAAACCGCGCTACACCACGCGGTACTCAAAGACTTCGAATCCGTAGTCCACTACTTGGTTGCACAGGGTGCCGCCATCAACGCCACGAACCAGCGCCAACAGACGCCGCTACTGCTGGCCGCCACCACCCAGACCATCCCCGGCACCAATGGCCTGCGGGGAACACGTCCCGAGATCGCCGAATTTCTGCGGCAGCTAGGCGCCCACGAATAGAGCCTCTTACCCAGCGCGTTCTGCACAGTTGTAACTGAACCCCCTGCCAAACCGTAGATAATAAAATAGGCAAGCCAGTCTGCAGCAGTTCACGTTTAATGGGCAGAGTTACGCTGCCTACTGACGAGTCCATTTTCGTGTCATCGAACTTGAAATTCTTGAACTAAGGTCGTCTCCTCCCACATGTCCAATAACGCTTCCCACGATTACGATGTCATCATCCTGGGTGCAGGTGCCGCCGGTTTGCTGTGTGCAATTACGGCCGCGAATCGTGGTCGGCGCGTGTTGGTGCTGGAGAAAGCGAATAAAATTGGCAAAAAAATATTGATGTCTGGCGGCGGGCGCTGCAATTTTACCAACCGCTCTGTGGAGGCCGAGAACTTTATTTCCAATAACCCGCATTTTTGCAAATCGGCATTGAGTGCTTATACGCCGTGGGATTTCATCGCCCTGGTCGAGAAACATGGTATCGAGTATGAAGAACGCCGACACAGTCAATTATTTTGCCGGCATTCGGCTAAAGACATCCTGACCATGCTGGTTGACGAATGTGAACTGGCCTGCATAGAGATAAAAACCCACTGTGATATCAATCGTGTCGAGGTTCTGGAACAGGTTTCTAAAAACCCTCACTATCGGGTTGTAGTGGAGCAAGGCCTGGCCGCAGCAAGGAAATTATCAGGACTGAATTGTCAGTCACTGGTGGTGGCCAGTGGCGCTCTGTCAGTACCCTCTTTAGGCGGCAGTGGGTTTGGTTACAAACTTGCCAGGCAGTTTTCCCTGCCCCTTATCGAGCGGCGAGCCGGACTGGTGCCGTTTATGTTTACCGATTCCATGAAGCTCCTGTGCGCGCGTCTGTCTGGGTCGTCCCTCGAAGTTGAAGTCAGATGCAATGGCCAGGTCTTTATCGAGCAGTTGCTATTTACTCACCGCGGTATCAGTGGCCCAGCCATATTGCAAATATCCAATTACTGGCGTGCGGGCGATGAAATCAGAATCAATCTTTCGCCTGCAACCGATGTCAGCGAGTGGCTATTGCAGGCCAGGCAGGAAAAAATAAAAATCCGATTAAAAACCTTGTTGCGACAGAAGCTCGCTAAATCACTGGTAAATGAACTAGAGGCGCTATGGTGGCCACGGTTTGCCCATACTCCAATAGTTGAAATTTCTGCCACCCGGTTGCGGACCATAGGCCAGCAAATTAATGACTGGCGGCTGAAGCCATCGGCTACGGAAGGCTACCGAACCGCCGAAGTAACGCTGGGTGGCGTCGACACTGATGCCATCAGTTCCAGGACAATGGAAGTAAAGGCACAGGCGGGGCTCTATTTCGTGGGTGAAGTACTGGATGTCAGCGGTCATCTGGGCGGCTTTAATTTTCAGTGGGCCTGGTCCTCCGGGTATGTGGCGGGGCAGGTTGCGTAGAGGGTCAGCCCTGAGAGAGACCCGAAGTCCTTGAAGCCTGAGGCTTGGCCAGAG
Organism: Gammaproteobacteria bacterium; assembly: GCA_002731775.1. GTDB lineage: Bacteria > Pseudomonadota > Gammaproteobacteria > Pseudomonadales > Pseudohongiellaceae > UBA9145. The sequence goes on along the minus strand of PCCP01000121.1, from coordinate 47,686 downwards.
CCGCGGCAGGAACATCCGACTTTGGGGGCCAGACCTGTTTCAGAATGAGAGCACACCGGGGCTTGCGGAGATCACCAACACGGTCGCTGAAAATAGTAAATAAGTCCTCTTTTTAGCACCTTGTGCATATAAAAGTGCTACATTTGGAGCCGATCCGAGAAACTTCCAGAGGCGGCACCCGCAGTAAGGGGCAGCGATGCAGAGCCAGGCCTGGAACACCAATCTCAAAACGGGGATGGAACTATGAAAGATTCTAATAAGATACTGTTTACGGGGCTGCTGGCTTTGCTTGCGTTTCCGGCGATCTCATTCGGCCAGACCGACGAAATTACATTCCACAAAGACATCGAACCTATCTTGCAGCGTAGCTGCCAGAACTGCCACCGGATTGGCGGCGGCGGTCCGATGCCCCTGGTAACTTACGATGAAGTGGCGCCTTTCGCTGGGTTGATTGAATTTAAGACCGGTTTGCGTGACCGGGCCGGTGCCATGCCTCCGTGGTATGTCGAGAAGAACATCGGCATACAGAGTTTTAAGAATGACACCTCCCTGAATGATGAAGAAATTGCTGCCATATCTACCTGGGCGAGAAGCGGAACACCGAAAGGAGACCCTGGGGATGCACCGGAGCCCCTGGTTTTCGACGACAGCATAAAATGGAAAGCCGGCACCCCGGATCTGGTCGTCAAACTGGGTGAGCTTACCAAGTTGGCTGGAACTGCCGACTGGTGGGGCGAGATTGAGCCGGTGTCAACCGGGATGACCGAGGACCGCTATGTAAAATCGGCGGAAGTCATTGAGGTAAACGACGTCGACATGACAAAACTCTCTGGCACCGTCGGCGGTCGTTATATCTTCCACCATATGCTCTGGTTTACGGCACAAATGGATAGCGAAGGAAACGTTCAGCGTGGCTTCACTCCGCCATGGCCGGTACATGAAGTCGGGCGTAATGCGGATATTTTCGATGATAATACGGGGCGTCTTTTACGGGCAGGATCTGCGATTGTTTCTGACTCAATTCATTTGCACTCCAACGGCAGAGATACTACCGGCCACCTGGAGATTGGTTTCATCTTCCAAGACAGGGACTTCGAGCCCAAGTATAGAGATTCGATCAATTTTACCGGCAATGGTGTCGATATAAGCGTGGTTCCGAATCAGACAGATCAGGAACTGCATGCCTACAGTATTCTCCCAGCCCATACCAAGATCGTCTCTTTCGAACCCCATTTGCATGCCCCTGGAACTCGTATGTGTCTGGAAGCGATCTGGGGTCATCAGGTCGAAACGCTGACCTGTGCAGGCTACGACCATAACTGGGTGCGTACCTATCAATTTGAGGATTCCGCGGCACCACTTTTACCCGAAGGCACCATTCTTCATATCACTGGTTATATGAACAACACGGACACCAATATGAATATCCCGGACCCGCGCAACTGGCAGGGATCCGGTAACCGATCTACGCAGAACATGTTTCTCGATCTCGGCATTCGGGTTTCCATGAATCAGGAGCAATTCCTGGAAGCCATGGCGGAGAGGCGTGAGGTACTCAATATGGGACCGAATGACCATGTCATTGGTTGCCCTCTGTGCGGTGCAACTTTGGTGTCACCGATCGAAGTTGAAGATTAAATGAGGACAGACCACGGTTTTCATTTATACAAATTGAGGATATTAGAGGAAATGAAACTATTAGCCAATGAATTGAGCATGGGTATGAAATTTCTACTGCTCGGCCTGTTGTTCCTGGTTACAACTCCTATGCTGCAGGCAGAAACATTTATGCAAAGCAGACCTGTCTGGCCTGCCTTCGAGGGTTGGCATCCCAATCCTGATGGAACGTTCAATCTTATGTTCGGTTACATGAACGAAAATTGGGAACAACAGCCCTTCGTAGAAATTGGAGATAATAATTTTTTCTCACCGGGTGAACCAGACCAGGGTCAACCGACCAATTTTTTCCCGCGCCGCAATCGCTTCACTTTCGAAGTATCGGTGCCCGCCGATTGGGGTGATCGTGAATTGGTGTGGACGCTGAATGTTAATGGTGTAGAAACCAAGGCTTATGGGACGCTGAAACCGGATTACCTGGTGGATAATATGGTAATTGCGTCTGAAACCGGGTCTTTGGGTATTGGGGTCAGTAGTCCTGAATCCAGAGCCAATATCCCTCCGGTACTCACAATTCAGGGCGATGAAGTTCGCACGGCCAAGGTTGGTGGGGCGATTACCCTGGTGGTTCAGCTTGAGGATGATGGGCTGCCGAGAACCAGAATCAGTTCTACCAGGAGTGAAAGCGATCTGCTACGCGGTATGTTTCGCGCTCCTCAAAAACCTACGGTAAACAAAATTAATGCCCTGTACATGAGCTGGAATGTCTATCGTGGGGAAGGCGGAGTTACTTTCGATCCGCCGCAAACCAAGGTATGGGAAGACACTCGTGTGTCAGCCAACTCCCCCTGGGGTTCCTTGTGGTTGCCGCCAGAAATTCCGGACGATGGCATGGTTGAAGTAACTGCGACATTCAATGAACTCGGTACCTATGTGCTATGGGTACGCGCCGATGACGGTGGGCTCTATGACGATGGCTACATTACGGTTAACGTAAGCGAGTAGAAATGGGGTCAGAGACTGAGATATTTCGGCACCGACAAGCTGACCTGCCAAGATAATAAGCATATGAAAAAACTCATGAAGCGAGCTGGCTTAAGCCTGCTGCTGCTGTTGCTGGTCGCACTGGTGTCACTGCGCACCTTCGGTTTTGAGCCGCAAGATCGGCGCCCCGGACTGTGGCTGGTGGGGGATCTGGTGACGGAGGCGGTCTCGGATTGGACCTTTACCGATCAGGTCGGGGAAATATTCGTACAGACCAATACCCGCTATGGCATTCCGCATTCCATCACTACTTACTGTGTGGAGTACAACGGCAATTTCTACCTGTTCTCCGCCTACTACACCGGTGGTGTCTTTCCCGACACCAGGGGCTGGAACAGGAACGTGATGCGGGATCCCCGGGTGCGACTGAAAATAGGCGGTCGACTCTATGACCACACCTTAAGCCATGTCACCGACGCGTCCACGACCGAACCGGTCATACGGCGGTTTGAGAGCAAGTACCCGGAATGGGAAAGCCCGGGTAACGAGAATGTGCATATTTTCCTGGTGCAATAAGAGTTGGCCTCGAGAATTACGCTCGAGCGCCTGCACAAATAACCCTGTCCCTAATTGTCTGAATAAGCTACCTTTTAGCAAGCTCATTTAATTCTCACTCGGATCACGTTATGGAAAAAACTAACTCGCTGATGCTTTCATGCTTCGCCCTGGTCTTTGCCGGGTCTTTCTCTGTCATCAGTTTCGCCGCCGATGACTATGTGGCGCCCCGCACCCAGTGGGGACAACCAGATCTACAGGGGGTTTGGAATTTTTCTTCCAATATACCGATGCAGCGCCCGTCGCGGTTTGGCGATCGCCAATTTCTCACGGCGGACGAGATAGCCGAGGCCCAGGCCCGCCGGGCCGAAGCCGATGCTAACTCAGATGGTGCCCTGCCGATCGAGGGCGTCGATGGTTCCTACAATGATTTCTGGATCGAGAACGCCGGCATCGGCAGCAACGCCCGGACCTCACATATCGTCTATCCTGCCGATGGACGCCTGCCGGAGCTGGCGGAAGGTGCAGTAAGACAGAGAGGCGTTTATGGCGGCGCCACCACCGGTGATTTGCGCCCCGTGCGTCTTGCAGCCGGCGGTATTGGTACCGACGGCCCGGAAGACCGTGGTCTTTCCGAGCGCTGTCTGGTTGGCTTCAACGCCGGCCCACCGTTTGTGCCGAGTCTATACAACAACAATGTACAGATTTTCCAGAACAAAGACCATGCGGTGATCCTCACCGAAATGATCCACGACGCTCGCATCGTGCAGATCTTCGAATCCGCGGCTGATCAGGCGGCACTAGACGCCGATGTGAGGCTGTGGTCAGGAGATTCCCGTGGCCACTGGGATGGCGACACCCTGGTAGTCGTTACTCGTAATTTCAATGACCTCACCGCGAGCTTCGGTACCGCCGGCACCTCCGAAGACAAAGTGCTCACGGAGCGATTTACCCGCGTAGGTCCCTATACAGTCGACTATGAATTCACCATCGATGATCCCTCGACCTTCTCCGATAAGTTCACCGCCATCGTCTCCATGACCAAGGTGGCAGGTCAGCTTTACGAGTACGCCTGCCATGAGGGCAACTATGGCATGGTGAACATCCTGCGTGGTGCCCGAGTTCAGGAAACGCTTGCCGACTCGCAGTAGGCCTCGTTTGCAATTGCTCAAGGTAAACAGACAATGGGTTACGAATAGATCACTGCTTGTTTGCCTTCACATCCCTATGCTCCTCGGGCCATAACATGAGCGGCACCCATATGAAATTAGAATTCTCCTCGATTGCAGGTAGAGTGTGCTCAATTTCCCTTAATGTTCTTGTCTCGCTTGTCTGTTTCTATCATGTCACCGCCATCGCACAGTCGGGCGCCACCGATGGTGAGTGGCATAGTTACGGCGGAGACACCGGCAACACCAAGTATTCGCCGCTATCCCAGATTAACGCCGATAACGTCCAACGCCTGCAGGTAGCCTGGACCTGGACCTCGGTCGACGAAGACATCAGGGCGAAGAACGAGATAATCAGGCAACGGGGCTCGTTTCGAAGTTATGCCTATGAGGTGACTCCATTGATGGTAAATGGAGTTTTGTACACGACAACTTCTCTCGGCCAGATCGCGGCCATCGATCCGGCCTCCGGCGCAACCCTGTGGAGCTTTGACCCGGTGTTGTATGTGGACGGCAGACCGGCGGTTCACGGTTTCATGACCCGGGGATTAGCCTACTGGAGTGACGGTGAAGCAGAACGCTTGTTTTACGCCTCAGGCCGAACCTTCCTGCTCTCCATCGACCCGAAAACTGGTCGGCCGGATCCGGAATTTGGCAACGCCGGTAGGGTTGATTTAAAAAAAGGGCTCGGCCGCACCATCGATCCCAGCCTCTATGCGGTGAGCTCACCACCGATCGTGGTTGGCGACGTGGTAGTAATAGGCTCCGCCATGACCGAAGGCACCGACTTCCGGGAAGCTCCGCCGGGGCATGTGCGCGGGTTTAATGTGCGCACCGGCGCAATGCAGTGGATATTCCACACCATCCCCCAACCCGGCGAGTACGGCGCCGACACCTGGCCGGATGAGGCCTGGAGAGTTACCGGCGGCGCCAATGTCTGGACCCTGATGAGCGCCGATGAGGAACTCGGTTATGTTTACCTGCCGGTGGGTACGCCAGTCCCGGACTATTACGGCGGCCATCGCCTGGGGGACAACCTGTTTGCCAATTCACTGGTGGCGCTCGATGCCCGTACCGGGGAACGGGTCTGGCATTTTCAATTTGTACACCATTCGGTGTGGGATTACGATCCGCCCGCTGCCCCCAATCTCATCGACATCGTTGTCGATGGCCGTCCGATCAAGGCCGTCGCCCAAATCACCAAGCAGGGCTTTACCTTCGTCTTCGATCGCGCCACCGGCGAGCCAGTCTGGCCGATCGAAGAGCGTCCGGTGCCGCAGTCAATCGTGATCGGTGAGCAGACTGCGCCCACCCAACCCTATCCCACCAGGCCACCGCTATTTCTGACTAACGGGGCGACCGAGAACGATGTTATCGATTTTACGCCGGAGTTAAGGGCTCAGGGGCTGGAAATCTTTCGTCAGTATCAGGCCGGTCCGCTGTATACGCCGCCGACCCCGGGTGACAATATTATTCGACCCGGCTGGAGTGGTGGCGCGAACTGGTGGGGTGCCGCCTTCGATCCGGACAGCGGACACCTGTTCGTACCGAGCTGGGCGCATTTTTCCCTGGTGCATATCAATCCGCCGCAAGATCCGGCATCGGATCTGATGATTCGACCGCGGGTGCGCAATCTCACCGGCCCCGATGGCCTGCCCCTGTTCAAACCTCCCTACTCGCAGCTCGTCGCCTTCGATATGAATGCGGGTGAGAAGCTCTGGGGCGTACCGGTAGGCGAAGGCCCACGAGATCACGAGGCCCTGCAAGGACTGGAACTGCCGCCACTCGGCAATTTCGAAAAACTCGGCGGCCCACTGCTCACCAGAACCCTGTTGTTCATCGGCCAGGGCTTCGAGACCAACCGACTCGGCGTGTATGACAAGCAAACCGGCGAGGAACTGTGGTGGATGCAGTTGCCGGCTAGATTTCACGCTGCACCGATCACCTACATGGCTGGCGGCAAGCAGTATATCGTGCTGGCGCTGGGGGGCGGCGTGAGCGGGTCCGCGGAGCGCCTCATGGCGCTGACGCTACCCTGATACTTGCTGCCACAGGTGGCGGCGCAATACACCATCACCGAGAGCTGTAGGACAGTGCCCTTCGAGTCAGAATCTGAAACCCCCAGCACCAATAGATCGGAACAAATCGAATTCGCCGTGAAAGAATCGGGGCTCTGACTCATCCGTACAGGAAGCATTCAAGTTTGAATTTTCAGCAAATCAAAGATAAGGACAGGAACGACAGGCTCGCCCACAAGCGCAACGAATTTCACCTACCGAGTAGACGCATCTATCTTAATGGCAATTCCTTGGGGCCCTTGCCTCGAAGCGCAAAACAGCGCGCCCAGGAAGACGTCGAGCGTCAGTGGGGAGAGGATATCGTTGCCAGCTGGCTTTTTCACATCCTCAGGCCTACGCTATCTGTCGCGCCCTGAGTGCCGAAGGCGTCATCGCCGACTTTCGCAGCCCGGACTTGTTGCGGCTTGGCTTCTCACCGTTGATTCTTACCTACGAGGATATCTGGCGCAGCGTGGAAATTTTGGCGAAGGTAGTGGGGAAAGGAAGCTACAAGGCGGGTGAATTCAATCGGCGTCTAAAAGTAACCTGAAGCAAAAGTTTGAATAGGCATTAGATGCGGTGTCAGCTTGGAATCAGGTCTATCATATTGATAGGCGGCGTGTTTTGCTTGTTTAAAGCTTCGCTGTCTGTCGGTAATTTCATTTATTGGCGAGACCGGGATTTTCGATGACTATTGGCTTGAATGAGGTCAGAGTCTACAATATCGGGGCCCCTGCTTTCGATCATCAGATTTGGCGCTGAGGGATCGATTTCGTTGCCTGCAAGCGGCTGCAGACGGGAGTCCTTCCGATATCGATCACGAAAACTATTCATGCAGGTGCTTATCAACCACGCCTGCATCCTCTCATGCAAGAACTGCCGATCGGAATTTTGTTGCGTTGGTCAGTGAGGGTCGATTTCATCGAACTACGCTAGCTACTACTGATCGAATAGCATGATCGGTCGCACTTCGATCGAGCCCCATCTTGCCGACGGGATTTGGCTGGCTAGTTCGATGGCTTCGTCAAGGTCTACGCATGTGTATACCGCGCATGCGCCCTTTGTCATTTCCAAGCCGCAAGTCTATCCCGCAACTCCTTGAATTGGAATAGCTTGTCATGCTGTCGGCCATTCTGGACAGAACAAAGCGAGGGGGCCTCATATTTTGGAATGCGAGACCATGTATCCCGGTTATGGGGTTTCCTCTATCTGTAGCAGCCGAACCTGTAACACTTGAATTGATAACCAATTGTTGTTTCGGCAATCTACAAAGGGTGCCCTGATAACCGATTAAGCGAGAGTTTGGCCAAAACCCGGTTTCGGTACTATCGTTTTTATTGCAATAATTTTGTACAGGGAGCAGTCACTCGATCGATGAGGGACAGCCCGATACTGGAATAACAGTTGCCAGTTAGACGGGACTGCCCCTGAGTATTTACAATTCCATGATCTCGACTTTGCGGAAACGCAAGGTGCCTCGTCCCCACTGTAGAGCGAAGGGCCCACTCGAGAACAGGCTGTCGCGGACGTCGACCGTTTTTTCGCCATTTAATTCCACGACCAGGTGATCGCCCTGCAGGGTGAGCAGGTAAATATTCCATTTACCACCGGCCTTGGGCCTGGGCTCAGCGACTGGCGCGATGTGGACGATGCCGCCGGTGCCGTAGGCAGGATCGGGGCGTTGATCAAAGATATTTGCTTCGTAGCAATTTCTGTCATTGACTGCGGATGGGTCCTGGCAGCGCATGAAGATGCCGCTGTTGGCATCATCGCTGGCCCAGAATTCTATACGCAGAGAGAAATCGCTATAACTTTCTCTGGAGACCAGAAAAGAAGCACCATTACCCGCCGTGGCCTCAATGGCGCCCATCTGTGCCGACCAGTTGGCGTCCCCGAGAACGGTAAAATTATCCATCCCGCTAGTGCCATCTATGAGCGTGACCCACTCGTTATCGGCGCTATAGGCCAGGGTACTGGATAAGCCTAACCAGAGCAGAATGAAAAATTTGGGTGAAGCGGAAGTTTTTTGCATCGATAAGATCCTCACTAAGTGTTGGTTAATGGTATTCGCGTAAGAGCAAAGTTTTAGTGCAGTCCTGGCCAGTATACAAACGCAGATTAGAGGTAGTGAAGGCATTAAGCCTCTGTCTTTTAATGCCTTCTCAGCGTCAACGCTATTCTATTCGCCGCCTCTGTCCCTGGTGACCAGTTTTTGCACGCGCCAGTTGATTAGTTCGGCTACCCAGATTTCATCTTCCGACGGGCAGGCAATGCCATGAATCCAACCAAACTCGCCGAGGTTGCGGCCGGGCTGACCGTAGACCCCAAGTACCTCGCCCTCGAGCGAAACTTTATAGATGCGACTCGGATACAGGTCGCCGATAAAGAGCACAGGATTGGGCCCAGACGTCATACATAGCGCGTCGGGAGCACCTGGAGCTTGGGAGCCAGTAGTTCCGTTAGGATTTTCACGCCCATACACAATCTTGCCCCGCGTCGTGTCCACCGGTACGTCGACGGTGAATTCACGAATGTAGTTACCGTCGGCATCGAACACTTGAACCCGGCGATTGCCGCGATCGGCCACGTAGATTTCGTCCGCGGGTGACACCGCGATGCCGTGGGGCGTATCGAACTGGCCCGGCCCACTGCCAAGCGAGCCCCAGCTAGCAACCCATTCGCCGCGGGCGTTTACCTTGCCAACCCTGGAATTGATGTAGCCGTCGCTGAAGTAGGAGTTGCCCTGGGAGTCCCAGGCGACATCGGTGGGCTGATTGAAGACGTTGTCCCGATGCACCGGGATGGGCCAGCGCGGATTGTTGTTCTCAGGAATATCCACATCCACACCCATGCGCGAGAGCCTTCTGGCCATCACAGTCTCGTAATCGGGTGGTACTTGAATGTGCGACGCCTCGCCTTTGCGGCCAAAGACCCAATCCACATGTCCCTCGGGAGTGAATCTGAGGATCATGTTGGAGCCCTTGTCAACGATCCAGATGTTGTCCTGGGGATCGATGCGCACGGCATGAGCATAGGACCAGGCGTTCAGGTTTTTGCCTATCTCGCGGACGAAATTGCCCTGGGCATCGAATTCGAGTAGTTGGGAAGCCGTGGCCATGTAGGCCGGCCCCACCGAGTTACCGCGGGAGAACACGAAGACGTGCCCGTGCGAATTGACGGCGACGCCAGCGATCTCACCGAAGTGAATATCGTTAGGCAACTTTAGTGGATTGGGTACCGACTCGAAGGGAAGTTCGGGAACAGTCTGCGCGAACGCCGGGGTAAAGCCAAGGCCGAATAATACGGCCACAAGAAGTAAACGTTTCATAAACACCTCTTTTTTTTTGGGGGGGGGTCAAGTGATGCCCGCGGGACGGGCTGGGGGTGGTTAACCCGAAAACTATAGCATACGGATTAAATGGCGTGAATAAATGGGACCTTGCTGATTCTACTCACTATCGAGATAAAGCCACAGGCCACTCACCCGGATGAATCGTGATACCTCCTGCAGGAGTCCAGGCTTGCCCTCATGGTCCAGATACCGGGCCTCAAACTTCACCATCCCCTCATCGCCCTTATGGCGAAAATCCAGAATCGTCAGGTCCTGCCAGTTGAAGGTCTTTGCAGACAGAGACTCGGCAGTGAGGGCGCCTGCTGATCCCGGGTGCCAGGTCTCCAGTAAATAGTCCCCATGACCCCCCAGTGCAAAGGCGCTGTAGCGGGAACGCATCAGTTGTTTGACGGTTTTGGCTTTGCTGCTGCGAGCCAGGTAGGGTCCGCAACAGCTCGCGAAGGGCTTGCCGGAAGTACAGGGGCAGAGGTCTGATGACATAGGCACAAGTGGGGCCAGAGTAAATCTGCGGTAGATTTACTCTGGCCCAGGTGATTGGATGCGGTTCAATTGTTGATTACTCGGTCCGTATTTTAAACTCCGAACCCAGTGCCGGATTGATGTAGTCGTCTGCCAGCACCCGATCGGGATCGGGACGCACGCTCAGGTAGTCCACATGCACTGGAACCTCGAGCCAGCCGTGTGGGGTGCCGGCAGGGATAATGATGATGTCGCCTTCTTTCACGTGCTTGGAGATCCAGTTGCCCACGATCATGCCACTGCAGGAGGGGCCGTTCAAAACGTTCGTCACCACGCCGTCGGCGGCCGACAGATTGCCGTTCATGATCTCACCGCCGGTGACCAGGGTACCCGAGCCTGATGCGATGTAATAAGTCTCGGTCTGGTGAATGTGCATGATGCCCCGCGCCCCGGAGTTTCGATTGGTGCTGGTGACGCCACAGGGTCGTGCCGGATTTTGATTGGCCCTGGCGCTGCCTCTTTCAACCGCGCCCCGGTGGATGATGCCAACCGAGAGGTTTAGCTTGCCAATATCGCGGCTGACGATCTGCCTGTCCACACCGGGCAGTTCGTTCACCATCTGCCACTGTTCCTCGGTGATGTAGGTAGCGTAGGTCTGGTCACTCTGCGCCATTGCCCCGGCGGAGACTGCTAGTGCCGGTGCGACGAGCAGGAATTTGATGTACTTATTCATGGAGTTCTCCTTGTTTTCATTCTGGAAATCTGAAGCGAAGAGAGGACAGGCATAATTAACTTCAAGTAGTGATGCGGGGCCAGCCATCACTTTCAATTAACTAAATCTGTCCTCCTATTACGTTTTCTTATGTGAACAGGTCAAACGACTCAAAATCGCCATTGAGTAATGCGCCGGTGTTTTCGTGTCCGAGCCACTCCTTGATCATGGTTCGATAGACCCGGCGGAAATCTGTGGTATAGGGAAGGTTGTCGCCTGCCGTCAACTGGGTCAAGCTTGGCAACTCACCGTAGTGGCCGCCCTCCACAGTCTTGCCAACTACGAACATGGCGTTGGCAGCACCATGATCCGTGCCCAGGCTGACATTTTCCGGCACCCGGCGGCCAAATTCCGAGAAGATCATCAGGGCGACATCGTCGGCCCGGCCGATGCGTTCCAGGTCCTGCATAAACGCAGACACGGCGTCGGAAGTATAGGTCAGTAACCTGCGGTGCAGGTCGTTCTGAAACACGTGGGTATCGAAAGCGTTGTTGCGGTACGAAACATAGTAGATGTGGGTTGGCATACCGGCATCCAGGAGCGCCACGACCTTGGGCAGGTCCAGGCCATTGACGCCATAGTCCACTGGCGAGCTGTAGTTAGACCAGGCCTCTCGCACCAGCGCCGAGGCATCGTTGGCGCTGCGGGCGATATCCAGCAGATAACGGCGCGATGGGTTCTCGACCTCACCGATATCCGCAACCATGGCCAGGGCCTCCTTTTCTTCATAAAAGGATTCGCGCATGAATCTATTGGGGGCATCGAACACCACTGGCACGTGTCTGGCGCTGCGTACCGCAAGGGATTGCCGCGCGGCGATGTTTACCAGGTAGTTCGCAGGTGCAGCAGGCGCCATCGCATCCGCCAGTCGTCCGACCCAGCCATAGGCTTCGCCACTATTGGGCGCAGCGGTATGCCAGTAAGCCATCGAGGTAAAGTGCGAATACGATGGGTTATCGTAGCCGCAGCCATGGACGATGGCCATCTTGCCGTCCTTGTAGAGGCGTTCAAAGCCAGCCATTCCCGGATTGAGACCGAAGTGGTCATCGAGGATTCGTAATTCGCTCTTGGGCAGGCCGATGTTGGGCCGGTGTCGGTAGTAGGCATCATCACCGTAGGGCACCACCGTGTTGAGTCCATCGTTGCCGCCGGACAGTTCCAATATCACCAGCACCTTGCCGTTAGCCGCCGCCTGCGCCGCCGCTTCAGCGACGCGCCCAAACAGGGACGGGGCGATAAATGTCGAGCCCAGGGCGCCAATACCGGCGCTGAGTCCGAGACCAGCCATGCCCCTTCGAAGCAGGCTTCTGCGGTTCAGCTTACTCTTAAATGGCTCAGCTCGAATCAGACTATGCTTTTTCATAACATTCCTCTTATGCATTTAAGCTGTTTAACCCAGTTGGTATTCGGGCTGGCTCATGATCAGATGCAGCACCAGCCTGAGGGAATCTTCCATATAGGTCTGTGCGGAGTCGATATCAGAGGTGCCCAGGTCGGTATCGAGAAACCTGACTAACATCGCCCGGGAGTCGGTCCCCGGTGCGACCCGCATGAAGCGGCCAATAAAATAGTCGACGACTTCGCTGGTGCTCTGAAGTCCTTGTTCCATAACCATCTGGCTCAGGTTGAGTCTGGCGGTGTGGCGAGGGATCGGCTTCACCCGCTCGATGGCCATCTGCCAACCGCGAAAGCTGCCATAGCGGGTATTGAAGTCTTCATCACGGTCGGCCAGCATGTTGGATTCGGCCATGATTCGACCGTCACCCAGGGAGGACGGTTGCGTCGCCGAAGTAATGTCCATGCCCTGACGAATGCGGGCAGCAACGCTCTGGATTTCCCTGCTGCCGTTGCGTCGGTCCGGCGGGATAAAGTTAATATCCGGAAACAGCACATCTCGTGCAAAATTTCCCCTCTCCAGCAACAGCCCCGGTGTTACCCAACTACGGCCTCCGGCCCATCCGGCAACCGTCGGCGGGCGGAACAGCGACTGGCTCAGGGCGCCGGTGGCGCGGTTGAAATCCGGCACACCAGGCACATTCTCCAGACCGAGTTTCCGATAGGTGGAGATTGTCAGTTGTACCGGAGATTTGATCTGAGTGCCGACGGAGGCGGCACTGTAGAAATCCTTCGACATGAAGATGGTTTCAAGCAGCACAGCCACCTCGTAGTCTGCATTCCTCAAAATATCACCCAACTCTGCCGCAAGCTCCGCACCAAGCTCCTGGCGCACGAAGTAGCGGTAGATCTTGCCGGCGATATACTCGGCAGTCACCGCTTGCGCCATGATGATGTCGATAATTTCGACACCGTCGAAGTCTCCGCTGTGACCAAGAAACGATTTCGAATCATCGTCATGCAGATCTTCGTTGATCACGAAATCGAGATCGACGTAGTTCCAGCCGGTGAAGGCGCGAGCGGCCTCGCGGATATCGGTTTCGCTGTAGTTGCCCACGCCCATGGTGAATAATTCCATGATTTCCCGGGCAAAATTCTCGTTCGGCGCGCCCTTGACGTTAACGCCGGCATCGAGGAAAGACAGCATCGCCGGATCCTGGGCAATCGCCACCATGAGGTCGCGGAAGCTGCCGGTCCCCATGTCATGAAATAGCTCTAACTCCGTCAGCAGTTTGCGATAATCCCGAACCTTGCTCTCGTTGATCGCGTAATGCCCGTGCCAGAACAAGGCCATCTTTTCCTGCAGGGGACTGTTGGACGCAACCATCCGGTTTGCCCACCAGTAGGCCACGCGGTTAGTCTCCAGCACGCTGGCACGCAGCCAATAGAAGAATTTGTTTACTACAGCTTGCAGGCGACGGTTGCCAGTGGCCCTGACCTTGATTCCCAGGGCCTCGCCAGTTGCCTTGGCCAGTTCGGTGGTGGCGGGCCGGCTGGGCGGAAAGGGTTCCAGTCCAGGATCATGAATACCGGAATGCTCGAACGGCAGCAGATGGGAGTTGTCGACGCCGTCGAAATAGACCAGGTGATTGACAGCCTCGGCTGGCGACATCGCGGCGAGGACCGCAATCTGTTCAGAGGTGCCGCCGAAGCCGGCACGTTCGAGCAGGTGCGCGGCCCGGTCGTAGTTCCAGGCTGTCGCCGCAATCGGCGCGAGATCGTCCTGCCACAAGCTAGCCCCGGCTTTCTGTGCAAAGCCTGGCGCCGATGTCAGAACCGTCATGAGTACGACGGTACAGGAGGCGATGATCCATTTCAGTCCTCGAAGCATGGGGGATCTCTCCATTTGTCACTGGGATCACGTACTTTATGCTAATTCCACAGGGTTGGGAATAAAATTAGGGGCCCGGCAGACAGCTTTAAAGGGGGAAAGTTTTGTGCAAGTGTTATAACTTCGATGAATCTGATCCCTGCTGCAGCAGAAGGAGATTTCGATGAGAGCGATTATTTCAAGAATTATCCTGCTGGTGATGTCCCCCATCTTTACCCATTGTTAGTGAATGAAGGAGAAAGGCGCATCGAGACAAAGCCTGACGGCGCAGCGATCCGCAAATTTGCCCTGCCTTCCCTGCTTGGCATCCTGACGTTTCTGACACCCGTTCGCGTGGATGGAAACTGGACCATCCTCATGGGTCTGATCGCCGATACCGGGAGAGACCTTGTGGGCGCAGGGATGCCGTGGGTCGTCTACGGTTTGTTATGTGTCAGTGCGAGCGGGTCGGTGTACGCGAAAACTCTGGGACCTAATCGATTCGCAGCAGGATCACTGTTCGCCAGACTATTTCAAGTCGCTCCAACATGGATAGTATTGCGGCTTACCGGATTCATCATGGGCACGATGACGATGTTTCAGCTGGGTCCGGAGATGTTCTGGCACCCGATTACCGGTGGCACGGTGATGAACGAACTGGCGGTGAACATTGTGCCCATATTCCTGTTTGCCGGCCTGTTAATGCCGTTCTTGACTGACTATGGCCTGATGGAATTTATCGGCACGTTGGTGAAACGGCTATTTCGTCGCCTGTTTACCTTGCCGGGGCGTTCGGCTATCGATGCCCTGGCCTCGTGGATGTCTTCTGCCCCGGTTGGTGTCCTCATTACCGTTCGACAATATGTATTCGGACACTACACTGGCAGGGAAGCGGCGGTAATTGCGACGAATTTTTCTGTGGTTTCCGTACCCTTCGCCCTGCTCGTAGCCAATACCGCCGGCATTGGTCACCGCTTCCCCGAATACTATCTCGCCGTGGTTATCACCGGTGTGATAATAGCGATGATCATGCCGCGCATACCACCGCTATCGCGCTTCGAAGACAAGCCATATGACAAGTTACATCCCCTGCGCGAGAAGCAAAGCAGCGGTGATGAGTCCCTCATTCACGAAGCCATTAGCCTTGCGGTTGGTCGCGCGGCACTGGCGCCACCGTTGAGAGAACAAATGCGCACAGCCAGTGGCCACATCCTCGATATCTGGTTTGGGCTGGTGCCCGCGGTGATCGCGGTTGGCGGGGCGGGCCTGATATTGGCAGAGTACACGCCGGTGCTTGGCATACTCACCGCACCTATCGTGCCGGTATTGGAGTTCTTCGGTTTACCCGAGGCATCTGCGGCTGCGCCTGCACTGATTGCCGGCTTTCTCGATATGTTCCTGCCGGCACTGCTGGCGGCGAATATTGACGCCGAAATAACCCGCTTTGTCATCGGCGTGATTTCGGTAACGCAGCTCATCTACATGTCCGAAGTGGGTATCCTGATGATTAAGTGCGAGATTCCCCTGCGCTTCAGTCATCTGCTAATTATTTTCCTGCTACGTACGCTTATCGGCTTGCCTATTGTCATGGCATTTGCACGATTCGTTGTTTATTAACAGGACCAACGGGGTCAGGTCTTGCACGTTAGCGGCAAGGATTAAGGGTGACAGACCATGATCAAATTGGCTCAACCGGAATCTCTGCGTCGTTTCACCGGTACGGATCACCGGTACTGCGTTTTACCATGTATTCCTCAGTTCCCGCAGTTTGAGAAACACAATTTGTGGGTCGGGATCATCGGGCATGTCAGGGAACTCCGCCTTCAGCGTGGCGATCACAGTCGGATTTTGTAATCTGAAAAAAGTGTTGATCTCTCTTTCCAGGCCGATCGTCGAGACCAGTGCGGCAGCAGGATCCTGATCCTTAATGTCCGCGAGCAAGGATTTGGCGCGTGCATTATCAGCTTCCCGGGCCAACGTAAATTCCAGATTGTTGGTGATGTAATCGTGACCCGGATAGATTTTGGTATTGTCCGCCAGTTTCGAAAGCTGGCTGGCGAAGGTTTCATAAAGCTCGATAGGATGGCCGCCGTTGTGGCAATTGCCTGCGCCTGCATTGAACAGGGTGTCGCCACTAAATAATCCGGGATCATCCGTCTGTGCCAGCAGGCAAATGTGAGACATGGTGTGGCCCGGTGTGTCCAACACCAGCAGCTCCACGGTCTTACCTACCTTGACCACATTTCCTGCGAATAAACCCACGTCCATGTCGGGGATGCTGTTGCTGGCGTTCTGATGAGCCAGTAAGCTGGCGCCGGTGGCGGCGATCACTTTCCTGTTGCCGCCGATGTGATCTCCATGTTCATGAGTATTGAGGACCTGGGTGATGGTCCAGCCATTTTCTGCTGCGGTGTTCAGACACTTCTCGTGATCCAGGGGATCTATCGCCAGGGCGTCTCCGGTTTCCGGGCACGCTACCAGGTAGTTAAAATTTCGATAGGCATTACCCGTCCAGATTTGTTCGACGATCATGATTTTCTCCCGAATTCAGTGTTTTACATGGCATAAAATCGATGATGTTCTCAAGGATAGGGAAGTACGGCAAGCTCTGGATCTTAGCGTCTATATTCCTAAGCGTGTATCCAGCCGATCTACCAGGGAAAAACTTAGCCACCCACCAAAATATTGAGCTAACTCATTGCTTTTATTAACTCCAATTTGTGGGTGTCTAATAATGTACGCCGTCAGTCCCAGTTGGACATAATCACCTGATTGTTTAAGAGACACTTTTAGCTCATCGTTATCCCGGGAGGAATGGATGATGAGGCTGAATTGCTACTGCAAAATGTACCTCGTATAAATTTAGATCAGGTATACGAGAACAATGAAGTCTCAATGGCGAACAAGAACAACAAATTGGTGGGAAGAATCAAGCAAGCGATGGAAGAGCAATATCTTTATAAGGAGACAGGTTTCACGATAACCAATCTTGCGGCAATATTGACAGTGCCCGAACAGCGACTGAGAACCACGATTAACCGAAAATTGGTTTTTCGAAATTTCAACCAGTTCATTAACCATTACCGAATCAGGGAGGCGACGCAGCTACTCTCAAATTCCGAAGAACCCATTTCTAAAATTGCCATGGAGGTTGGATACAATTCACTTTCCGCATTCAACAAATCATTTAAGGAAAGTCATGGTGTACCTCCAAGACAATATCGAACAGTCGCCGACTATTCGACTCAAGAGTAGCGAAAATAGTTAATAAGTCTGGGGTAGGAGTGGCCGGAATTTGGCTGGGTTCCCAAGTTTGTCGGCTCTGTTTGCCGCAGCACAGGTGCCCGAGTTAGCAATGTCTTATGTGAACTCAGGCGGCTTTGGCAACAGTCAGTGAATTATTTACGGCACCAGGCTATCTGATGTTTATTCACTTAACGATATTCTGTATCCAGTTAGACGTATTGTTGGAAGTCAAACTTACCGAAAAATATCTGAGTTGAATTGTAAGCATCCCCTAGAATAGGGGATGCTTACACTCTCAGTCCTGGTTTGAAGTATCGCCACAATGGTTGCAGCGTATATTTTCAAAAACAGTAGATTGCTCGGTCTCCTCCATCACGTAGTCGAGGACGACTCGTAGGGCCTTGTCTTCGTCGAATAGGCCATACTTTTCAGTCATCTTCTGCAACCAGGCGACGTGGTCATCATTGAGTTCAAACTCCTGCTGTGTCTTTCTTCCCCCCATAATTCACCTCTGTCTGTGAGTTCGTGTATTGGAGTTGGATTGCAGACGCTGACCGCAACCGCCGCCCCATGTTGCTGTGTGTACCCCCCAATTGCCAGCGCCCCATAAGCTGTCCTTCTCCAACGGGCGGCATCGACATCATGACGGATGTGGACTATATTTTGTGCCTTGACGCTGGAGTATTACAAGCTGATTTTCCAAATACTTTGAATACTCCGTATTCGAGGCGAAGTCTCGGTTCAGCCGCGGCGGGGCGTCTAACTCTCGGAAATAAAACTGAATATTGGCGGGGAGGGGCAGCGATGGGAATGCAACGACATTGGCGGCGTGGATTCAGAGGCACGGCAGCACTGCTTCTCGGCAGTCTGTTCTGGTTGACACCTGGGCTTAACGCCCAGGTAGTGATCGATAATGACGACATCGGTGGCGTGGTGAGCGGTATCAATGGTCCCGAAGCCGGCGCCTGGGTTATCGCCGAAACTGACGATTTCGACAGCCTTTTCCGCAAGATCGTGGTGACCGATGACGATGGTCGCTATGTGCTGCCGGACCTGCCCAATGCCGACTACTTTGTCTGGGTCCGTGGCTACGGACTAAGGGATTCCGAACCGGTAAGGAGTACACCGGGGTCCACTCTAGACCTGAGGGCGGTGCAGGCAGCGAACCCTCGCGAGGCCGCCCAGGTCTATCCGGCCAACTACTGGTATTCGCTGGTGGAGGTGCCGCCGGAGAGCGAGTTTCCAGGTACGGGAGAAGAGGGCAACGGCATCTCACCAGCTATGCGCAGCCAGGCTAACTGGATCGACGGCCTCAAGCAGGGCTGCCAACTTTGTCACCAACTTGGCAATCTGGCTACTCGCGAAGTCGCCAATCTTGCCGAATTCGAGACCACTGAGGCGGCCTGGGTTCATCGCACCCGGGCCGGTCAACGGGGAGGCCTGATGAGTGCCGGGCTGCGCCGCTTCGGTGCCGATCACGTGATAGACATGTATGCCGATTGGACCGACCGCATCATGGACGGCGAAGTGCCGCCGATGCCGCCGCGACCGCAGGGTCTGGAGCGCAACGTGGTACTGACCATGTGGGAATGGGGTGGCGAGACCGGCTATATCCATGATGAGGTCTCCAGCGATAAGCGCGATCCGAGTGTCAACGGCGGTGGCCCGATCTATGGCGTCGGCTTCGCTAACGACAAGCTAGTCTGGGTCGACCCCACCACGAACGTGGTGCGGGATATCAGTATTCCCGTGAGGGACAAGCCCGGCGAAGGCGATTTCAGATCTTACATCGACCAGAGTAACCTGGAACCCTCTATGGTCTGGGGCGATGAGCTAGTCTGGAACAATCCGGGCAACCCGCACAACCCGATGATGGACGGCAAGGGCCGGGTTTGGATGACCCATCAGATCCGCGGACCAGGCAATCCGGATTGGTGCAGGCAGGGTTCGAGTAATCCCTATGCCCAACACTATCCTTTGAACCGTGCCGCCCGGCACATCGCTTTCTATGACCCGGCCGAAGAGGAAGTGGAGCTGATAGATAGCTGTTTCAACACCCACCATCTGCAATTCGGCTTCGAGGACAGTGAACGGCTGTATTTCAGTTCCGTGGGTCCGGTCATTGGCTGGCTCGATGTCGAGGTCTATGAACGCACCGGTGATGCACAGGCGGCGCAGGGCTGGTGCCCGCTGATTGTAGATACCAACGGCGACGGCCGCATCACCGAGTGGGTGAGTCGCAGCGGCGAGTTTGACCCCAGCAAGGACAAGGAGATGGGCGGCGGCTGGTACGGGATTGTGCCGGACCCCACTGAGGACCATGTGGTCTGGGCTGCCTCGGGCGGTGTGCCGGGACAGATTGTGCGCCTCGATCTTGGCAATAACCCGCCACTTACTTGCCTCGCCGAATACTATCAGCCGCCGTTCGATAATGCCGATGCGCCGATTCAGGGCTACTCACCCCGCGGCATCGACATCACTTCCGACGGCATCATCTGGACGGCGCTGTCTGGCAGCGGCCACCTGGCCAGCTTCGACCGCAGCAAGTGCAGCGTGCTCAGTGGTCCCACCGCCACCGGCCAGCACTGCGCCGCAGGCTGGACCCTGCATGCGACTCCGGGGCCGCAGATGAAGGGAGTCACCGAAAATGGCAGTGCCGACTTCCACTATTACAGTTGGGTGGACCAGCACGACACTTTGGGACTCGGCCGCAACATACCGATCGCTACTGGTAGCACATCGGATTCCCTACTGGCATTCCTGCCGGAGGAGGATGACTACGTCATCATGCGCGTTCCCTATCCGTTGGGGTTCTACTCGCGGGGCATGGACGGGCGCATCGATGATCCCGATGGCGGTTGGAAAGGCCGCGGCGTCTGGGCCGACTACGGCACCAACGCGGTGTGGCACAACGAGGGCGGCAAGGGTAGCCAGGGCAACCTGGTAAAATTCCAGATTCGGCCAGACCCCCTGGCGCACTAGTCCAACGCTGAAAGGTAGAGGCAGATTTAGTCTCGCAGGTACTTGCGTAGCTGCCTGGGAGCCACATCCGCAGCGTAGATCACGGCATCATCGGGGCTGGCCGTGATTCCCGAGGCACCGGAAATCCGGGTCCGGTCTGCCAGCTCCAGGTCGGGGTCGGGAATGAAATAGCTGACTTCACCGCTGCGCGCGCTGCCGATGTAAATGCCTCGCTTTACTCCGGGATTGTTACTCACATTCGACGTGGAGTCGGTGACATAGAGTGTGTCGGTCTCGCGATTGATGAAGATGCCACTGGGACGGCCAAAATTACGCCACTGCTCGATGAAGCTGCCATCAGCCGCAAAGATCTGTATCCGACTGTTGCCCCGATCGCCCACAAAAACACGGCCGCGGGAATCGATGGCGATGTCATGGGGGGTATTAAACTGGCCTGGCCCGGATCCTGTACTGCCCCATTCACCGGTGTATGTTCCATCTGCTGAAAATATGACGATGCGGTTATTGGGACCCTCGCCGTCCGCCACGTAAATATCACCGTTGGCGGCAATCGCCACGCTGCTGGGTCGATTGAAAGTGTTTCGTCCTTCGCCGGTGACACCGGGTACGCCAAGGGTTAACAGGAGTTCGCCCTGCGGACTCAGCTTGAGCACGACGGCACCCATTTCATTGGCGACAAGGGACACATCGGTGAGCCACATATTGCCCTCGTGATCCACCGTGAAGCCGTGGGGTCTGCCCACCAGGCCGGTGCCGAAGGCGTTAAGGAATTCGCCCGATGCTGCGAACTTCAGAATCGGCGGATGCTCTGCCCACCTGCCGAAGCAGTTCGCGCTGAGTCCGTCGGAGTGCCCGGGGGCCACATTAGGATCACCCAGTACCACCTTGAAGCAGCGATGGAAAACGTAGACATTTCCCCCAGGCCCGATACGCACCTGGATCATCTCCCCCCACTCGCCACCGTTCATCTGTGGCGGCGGCAGCGGGGGGTCGACGCGGCTATAGGGATTGGTCTGTGCTAGCGCTGCCGTGGTGAACACAATCAAGGCCAGCAGGGCCGCCACAGGTGCGCCGGTTCGGACCGTCGATGACATGATGCGCCTCACTTGTTATTTTTATTGAACTGCAAGCCGAATGGCGATATAGCGCCGGGTTAATCGGAATAGATCATGGTCTTACCCGCACATACTTCTCGAAGCGCTGCCGGCCAACCTGGCCTGCAAAAATATTGCCATCGCCATCCGCAGCGAGGAACTCGATGCCGCTGCCGGTAGGCACTTCGTAGTCGGGAATAAATTCGGTAATCCAGCCGGTGTTCGCATCGCCGATGCGAATGCCCCGCTGCCATCCCCGATTCCACTGTGCGCCAGACATGCCATCGGCGACGTAGATCGTATCGCTGGGATCGATCCAGATGCCGCTGGGGCGACCGAACTGGGTCCAGATATCCAGTAACTCGCCATCCTGGCTGAAGATCTGTATCCGGTTGTTGCCCCGGTCGGCCACGAACAGCCGACCCTGGGAGTCCATCTTCAGATCATGGGGGTCATTAAAACGTCCGCTCTCCCGACTTATCGAGTCGATGCCACCACCAAGTTGTAACAGCAATTCCCCGTCCGCGGAGAATTTCAGCACGCGGTTGTTGCCACCGCGATGTCCGTCGCCAATCCAGATCTCGCCGTTGGGCGCCACCAGCACCGCGGCCGGCCCGTTGAAATGACTGGTATCGTCACCGGCCACGCCGGCCTCACCCAGACGCATGAGCACCTCGCCATCCTGGTTCAACTTCAGTACCTGATGGCCCATGCCTCTTTCCATTCCCGGCTCACCGCGTGCATCTCCAGCCGGCGCACCCTCGGTAATCCACAGATTGCCATCCGCATCCATGTCGAAGCCATGGGGCCAGGCAAACAGGCCCGCACCGATACTCTTGACCGTATTGCCGTCGCTATCCAGTTTGTGAATCGGGTTTAGGGAAGAGCCCGCACACTGATTGCTGCCGCAGCGCTCAATGATCCAGATATGTTCACCATCGGGGTCGGGCTGGACTCCGGTAACAACGCCCATCTCGCGTCCGCCGGGCAGTTCACCCCAGTGGGTTATGACCTGGTAGGGGTTTTCCTGTGCATTCGCAGCTCCCGCAAGCACGGCAGCGAATGCAAGAGTGCAAAAACCAATCGAGGTGTACCGGGGCTTGGTTTCCGAGGTGCTTGAACTGTTCATGTTTTGCTCCATAGCATGCGTGAACGGGCCAGGTTTTTGAGAATAACCCATAAATGAGGCAATAGGGGACAGGGCAGGTTTTTTTACCCTAGCTGATGTTCTGTCCCATAATTAAACCGGCGGTTCCAAGTCGGCGGCAAGCTGGTATTCTAGGGATTCCTTCGGGTTGGCGGAGAGCAATTATGACAGACAAATTTCTCACAATATTGGCTCGCTTGCTGGTAACGGCAGGGATATTCTCTCTGGCTGGCATGGGCTCTGCGGCTCAGTCTGGCAGCGCCACGGCGGCGGGAAATTACACTGTGCTCACCCCCTGGGGCGATCCCGATCTGCAGGGCACCTGGTCCTATGCCAGCCTCACCCCGCTGCAACGCCCGCTGCGACTGGAGGAAAAGGAGTTTTACACCGACGCGGAAGCCGCCGATATCAATGCACAAGTCGTCCGCGAACGGCCTCTCACGCCGGGAGTAGTCGGAGACTATAATATCGTCTGGTACGACCGCGGCAATGTTTCCTCCGACCTCAGGACTTCGCTGATTGTCGATCCGGCCGATGGTCGTTTACCCTTAACGCAGGAGACGCGCCGGAGACAGGCAGAGGCAGCGGCCTATAGGCGCGAACATCCCTCGGACTCATGGCTGGATCGTACCAACTGGGTCCGTTGCATCAGCTACCACGGGGTACCGCCGATCTCCACCGGCTATAACAACACCTACCAGATTCTACAGAACCCCGATTTCGTCGCTATTGTGGTAGAAAATATCCACGATGTGCGCATCATCCCGTTGGATGGGCGGCCGCAATTGCATGCAAACATTCGACAGTGGAACGGCGATTCCCGCGGCCATTGGGAAGGTAATACCCTGGTGGTCGAGACCGCCAATTTTAGTGAGAAGTCGCGACACCGATTTCCTTCTTCAAGAAATATGCGCTCGGTGGAACGCTTTACCCGGGTTAGCGATCAACTCATCGACTATGAATTTACCATCGAGGATCCGGAGGTTTATACCAGCGCCTGGACCGCTGTGCGCCCAATGCCGGCGCTGGATGATTACAAAATCTACGAGTATGCCTGTCACGAAGGGAATTACGCGATGTTCAATATTCTGCGCGGAGCCCGGGTACAGGAAGCGGCGGCGAAGGCAGCCCGTGAAAATAATTAGTGCATATAAGGCGGGATAGGGATTGAATCAACCCCTTCCTCGCTGTGAGAAGTCAGTCAACTAGGACTATTATGATCAAAGGTCTACACCATAACGCCTATCGTTGCCGCGACTCGGAACAAACTCGAAGGTTTTATGAAGATTTTCTTGGCCTGCCATTACAATTGGCCTTCGAGATCAAACACACCATCACCGGCCGAGAAAGCAAGGTGTTGCACAGTTTCTACCAGATGGCAGATGGCTCCTTCCTGGCTTTTTTCGAAGAGCCCGATGCCCCCTTTGACTTCAAGCAGCAGCGTGACTTCGATCTGCATATCGCCCTGGAAGTGGAGCACGATCACTTGTTAGAGATGATGCAGAAAGGCGAGCAGGCAGGCATAGAAACCCGGGGGATTTCCGATCACGATTTCATTCAGTCCATCTATTTCCGCGACCCCAATGGCTATGTGATCGAGCTCACGGCCAAAACCAGCAGCCATAACTCAACAACTTTCGATTCGGCAACCGCCCACGAAGCCTTAGCCCAGTGGCAAATAACGAAAGGGAAGTAGGGCGGCGCGGGAAAAGATTGGGGTCAAATCTTGACTTAATTTACTTGGGAGCGAATCGAGGCATTATCTGCTAAGTCAAGATTTGACCCCTTTCTCCCTACTGGAAATCTCTCTAGATCGCTGAATGTTGTAATGATCTAACCGTTCATTCCCCTTTCTACTCGATCGAGATAGCCTCTATTGTTCCTATACCCGATATTGCGCGAAAATAGTGTGAACAGACTCTAATTGCTTCTATTATGGCGTAGTGAGTGTTTTGCGTTCACTGTGTTCTTAGCCCGCTCTCAAATAATCAATAACAAAGGGAATCGCGCGATGAAGATGACACTACCTTTCCGTCCTGTGTATCTGCTGGGAGTCATATTAGCCAGCTTGCTTTGCTCATTTGTGTCAGCACAACAATCCAGTTCAACTTTAGTTAACGATCCCGCCATGGCAGATGAATCCCAGGGTGAGAACTGGCTGGCCTTCGGTCGCACCTATAGCGAACAGCGATTCAGCCCGCTTACCCAGATTAATCAGTCCAATGTAGGGGGCCTGGAGCTGGACTGGTATGTCGATTTGCCTAACAGTCGTAGCTTGGTGTCTACACCTCTGGTAGTGGATGGCATCATGTACTTCATCAGCAGCATGAATATTGTACGCGCTGTGGATGCCGCCTCAGGAGAAGAGTTATGGCGATATGATCCCCAGGTCGCACAATACGCGTCACGCAGAATGCGGGCGGGTTGGGATAACAGCCGTGGCATTGGAATCTGGGAAGACAAGGTCTTCGTCGCCACCTGGGATGGGCGCCTGATCGGCATCGATCGAAATGATGGCAGGGAATTATGGAGCGTGCAGACTATCGATCCGGAACTGGCTATGTACATCACCGGCGCGCCAAAGATTTTCAAGGGCAAGGTGCTGATTGGCAACGGCGGTACCGAGAACGGTCCGAACCGGGGCTATATCACCGCCTATGATGCCGACACCGGTGAATACGCCTGGCGCTTCTGGATCGTGCCGGGCAACCCGGCCGATGGCTTCGAAGACGCCGCCATGGAAATGGCGGCCGAGACCTGGACCGGGGAATGGTGGCGCCATGGTGGCGGTGGCAATGCCTGGCACGGATTTACCTACGATGCCGAGCTAGACCAGTTATACATAGGCACCGGTAACGGCTCTCCCTGGAATCGAAAGATCCGCAGCCCGGGTGGTGGCGATAACCTGTTTCTCAGCTCGATCGTGGCGCTGGATCCTGATACCGGTGAATACCTGTGGCATTACCAAACCGCACCGGGCGACACCTGGGACTACACCTCCACCATGGATATCGTGCTGGCGGATCTAACTATTGAAGGCGAGCAAGTAAAAGCCCTAATGCATGCACCGAAGAATGGTTTCTTCTACGTAATCAACCGGGAAAACGGTGAATTGATTTCGGCCGAGAACTATACAGAAGTGACCTGGGCGAGTGAAGTAGATTTGGAAACTGGCAGACCGATAGAAAATCCGGGTGTGCGCTATGAGTTAGAACCGGTAGATATCGCGCCTACGCCTATCGGCGGGCACAGCTGGCATGCGATGTCTTACAACCCTGGAACCGGTCTGGTCTACATTCCAACCATACACTGGCAGAATCGCTTCACGGATGCCGATGTCGATCTGGAAAATTTTCAAGCTGAAGGCTGGCGCATCGAGTTGGGAGTCGGTTACGAATTCGGTGCATCGACCCGTGATGATGGTGCGACGGGTACCCTGCAGGCATGGGATCCGGTACGACAACAGCAGATTTGGGAAATTCCCGCCGAAGGGGCCTGGGATGCGGGTACCTTGACCACGGCCTCCAACCTGGTATTCCAGGGAAAGGCGAACGGACATCTGCGCGCCTTTAACGCATTGACTGGTGAACAGCTGTGGGACGAAAACCTGGGGCTGGGGATATCGGCGCCGCCAATTACCTATTCTGTTAACGGCAGACAATATCTGGCGATCCTGGTAGGTTGGGGTGGTGCCATGTCAGCGCTTGGAGGCCAGGAAATGGCGGACTACGGCTGGGCCTATGGAGATCATACCCGGCGCTTGCTGGCTTTTTCACTCGACGGTACCCGCACTGTGCCGGTGTCTGCTCCTCCTCGTGTGCCGACACCATTGGCCACGTCTGATTTTATTGTCGATGGTGCTACTGCAGAATCCGGGGAGCTCGACTATGAATCCATCTGTAGTTTCTGTCATGGGGGTGCTGCTGTCGCGGCAGGTATGGCGCCAGATTTACGAGCGTCAGGTGTCATACTTTCGGCTGATACATTTGAGCAAGTGGTCAGAGGCGGGGCGCTGGCAAGTCGTGGTATGCCGCCTTTTGCTGATTTCAGCGATGCTGAGTTGAATCAAATGCGACACTATATAAGGCAACAGGCAGAAATAGCACTGGCTGCAGGAAGATAACACTCGGGCAACTAAATGAATTCCACCGCTCTGCTGTGTGTGCGGGATGGAGTAGGGAGTTTCGTTTTCATTACAACAAAGCTCCCGCCGTAGAGAAACTCACTGAATTGCTACACAGCATCAGTCAACGGGTTGCCAACTTTCTGCAATGGCAGGCGTCCCTTAGTGTCAAATAGCGAAAGGGACCTGGGTGCCCTAAGGCAAAGCGAAAGCGATTAATTCGTCATCCCTGTCCCTGCCTCCGCCGGCAACGACGATGTACTGGCGGCCTGCGTGCATATAACTCATGGGTGGCCCGTGCAGTCGTTGCTCTACCATGATTTCGGCAATTATTTCACCGGTCATCTTGTCATGGGCCACCAGGATCGAGCCATGGGCAGCGGGATCGATCTCGTCTTTCTGTGCCAGGTAGGAAATCAACAGCGTCTTGGTAATCAGCATACCGCCCTCGGAAGAGACATCCGAAAACGCACTGCCCAATGGTGGCAGGTTAAGGTGTGCCAGCGCAGGATGATTGGCCGGTCCCTTCCCGAATGGAACCTGCCATAGGTGTTCGCCGGTGTTCATGTCGATTGCGGTGATGCGACGATAAGGTGGTTTTACCAGCGGCAAGCCCATGGGCCCCACATTGCGCTGCACCTGAATGACGTAGGGCCAGTCTGAGGTACCTGCAGGCGGTTCCACCAGCGACATGGCGTAGGGCCGGGTCTGGGATGGAATGTAGAGAATACCGGTTTCCGGATCCACATTGGCGCCGGGAAAGCTGGCACCTCCGCCGGCACCAGGCAGAAAGATGGTGGCGCGCTTGCCGTTGCTGCCTTGCACGATCGGCGGGGTAAAGATTGGACCCATCACGAATTCCTTCGCCAGCTCCTGTGCCTGCGCGAGGATCTCGGGCGTGTAATCGATAAGGTCAGCTTCGCTCATGCCCTGGCGCTCGAAAGGCAGCGGCCAGGTGGGGTGTGGCTGGGTCGGATGCGCGCGTTCACCGGGTACATTACTCGGCGGCACCGGTCGTTCTTCGATGGGCCAGACCGGCTCGCCGCTGAGTCGATCGAAGACATAGGTGAAACCGGTCTTGGATACCTGGGCTACCGCCTTGATCGCGCGTCCGTCGACGACGATGTCCATCAGGTTGGGCGCCGAGGCGATGTCGTAATCCCACAAGCCGTGATGCACGGTTTGAAAGTGCCACACCCGCTCGCCGGTTTCGGCATTCAGTGCTACCAGGGATTCCGCGTAGACATTCTCACCCAGGCGAAAGCCACCCCAGTAATCATTGGTCGGCGTCGACACTGGCAGGTAGACCAAACCCGCCTCATCGTCGGCTGACATGAAGGTCCACACATTGGTATTGCCGGCGATGCGCCAGGAATCGTCTTCCCAGGTTTCAACAAAATCCTCGTCCGCCTGTGGAATCGTGTTGAAGCGCCACTTGAACGCGCCGGTGTAGGCATCATATGCGCGCACATGGCCCGGGGGACTTCGATTCAGCATGGTGTAGTCGAAGATCTTCGAGCCGACGATGACCGATGATCCCACGGCGATGGGTGGTGCACCGTGGGTGATATTGTTCATCTCGAACTCCAACTTGCCCAGGTCATTCTTGAGATCGACGAAACCGTTTTCACCAAAATTTGGATCCGGCAGGCCGGTTTCGATATCGATCGAAACCAGCTGCTTGCCTAGTGTCGCCAGGAAGATGCGCTGGATATCGCCGTCGGTCCAATACTCGATGCCCCGGGTTTGTGCCGGCGAGAACAGCGGCGGACCCAACAGATAGCTCTCGGGATCGAAAACCCACAATTCCTCGCCATTGGCTGGATCCAGCGCCACGACCTGACCATGATTAGTATTGGTGTACATGATGCCATCGATGACCAGGGGCACAGCCCGATAGTCACCGGTCGCATAGTAGAGGTCTTCCGGAATGCGTAGATCGGCGGACTGGTAGCGCCAGACAATTTCCAGGTCGGCAAAATTGTTGGCGTCTATCTGGTCCAGCGCCGCATACTTGGCCGAGGCGTGATTGCCTCCCTGGTGATGCCATTCACCTACCACTGCGCTCGGCACTTCGTCGATCGCCGGTGAGCAACTCAGGATCAGAGTAGACAGTACGCAAAGGAAAATTTGGTTTTTCATTTTATTCTTCTTTTTTATGCCCATTTTGGACAAATGATATTTGGGATAGCATTAAATCTGTTATATTTTTACCCTGACCCCGAATATTACTCCACCTATTTTTAAGAGATTATTATGAAAATGCTCATAAGAATAATAGTTATTGCGCTGTGCCTGGTGCTGATACCGGTAGCTGCGATCGCCACCGCAGCCGCGAAACAACGATTCGCCGACGGCCCTAACCGGGTTTTCTCCGGCGGGGCACTGGAAGCCGGTGAACTGCACACCGGCGCGGAGCCAGATTGGCGCTTCGTCAGCGAGATATCGACTATCGAGATGCAGTTACTGGATCCACCCAAGTCGCGGCGCATCTGGACTGCGGAATACGATGGCAAAATCTATGTCTGGTCAGGCTATATGGCTACAGCCGTCGGGCGCGTGTGGAAACGTTGGCCGTTGCAGGCCGAGCGGGACGGTCGTGCCATGATGCGTATCGATGGCAAGCGCTATGAACGCCAGTTGGTGCGCATCAAATCCGGTCCGATACTGGATGGAATCAGCACTGCCATCAGAAATAAATATCCGTCACAGACCACCCGGGCAACAGTCGAAGCCGGCGAAACCTGGCTCTTCGAGGCGGCACCGCGAAACTAACCTCCATGGAAGCCAGTCGCTAGTCATAAGGAAATAAAACATGAAATTCTTCTACGTGTTTATCGCAATCGCTGTGCTTGCTACGGTAATAGCCGTTCTATTCGTTCCCGGTGTGGACGACTTTGTAGAACAAACTTTTCAACGCTACCTGGGGCGCGCTGCCCGCTAAACTAATTTCTAGCGAAAGAGCATGCCTGGTCCAGGCCGATCATTTGTGTAGTTTGTCCGCAAATTTGAGTTGCCTAGTCCCCTTGCGCACGACCATATATCCCTCACTTTAGCCAGCGCTGCGGAACTCGCTTCGCTCAGACAGTCCTCGCTCAACCTGTCTAAAGTAAAGGATATAGACATGGCCTGATTGTGCGCAAGGGGACTAGGCAACTCAAATTCGCGTGATTATGTGATAAACGACAAGTCAGTGCTTTCAATATAGTTTAAAACCATTTGCTGCAGGATTTCACTGAATTGAGGCGAAGATCCTCTACCCTACTTGCCTTGCAAATCAGACCATGCTTTCGCGCTTTCATTTTTTCAGATGAAGCAAGGGCTGTTTGAGCCGCAGGCGAGTTCCCGTAGCGCTGAAAAAATGGAAGCGCGAATGGTCGCAAGGAAAGTAGGGTAGAGGATCTTCGCCGGGAAAGTATCCTACGATTGGACGCTCCCTAAATATTGTCTGAGGAAACACCAGACTCTGACCTCATCTATTGTGAACCCTCTGCTGCAAGCAGGTCACGTTCCTCCTGGCGGGCACCGCGCAGGGTATTCAGCAGGCCGTAGTTGCCTTCGTGGCAGGCGTACTCGTACAGCAAGCCGTCCACCTTCGCCATCGGTACCAGCACCGAAATTTTGTCGGTGAAGGTGGAAGGGTCTTCGATGGTGAATTCATAATTGAGGGTAAATTCATTGATGCGGGTGAACCGCTCGGTTAGGAACTTGTCATAGGCGGTTCCCAGCGGAGCGGCACCGAAAGACCCGAAACTCTGGGTCAGATCGTTAAAGTTCCTGGTTTCGACCACTAGGGTGTCTCCCTCCCAGTAACCGCGGGAATCACCCGACCAGAGACGGATATTGTCATCGACGTGGGCACTGCGATCGAGGGGTACGATCCTGGCGTCGTGCACCATCTCGGTCATGATCACGATATTGTCTCTGCTTTGAAATATCTGCACGTTGTTGTTGTAGCCGCTGGGTATGAACGGCGGTCCGGCGTTGAAGCCCACCAGGCAGCGCTCGGAGAGACCGCGATCCTCCGGACCGTCCTTGGCGATGCCACCGACCGAAAAACGAACCGGGCGGGTACCGGTGACATCATCTCCCAAACCACCCGCTATCGCCTGCACGCCCTCGACTGCGGTGGGAAATCTGCCGTTGCGCGGGTAGGTGATGAGTGAGGTGCGATAATTATCACCACGACCGGCCATCTCAAACCAAAACGTGTTGTAGGCGCCAACGCCGTCACTAAAATCGACACCGGCCTCTGTCGCAGCGACGGTTTGCTCTCGCCTCGTGGCGATTTCCTCAGGCGTGAAAAATTCCTTATCACCCAAATTTTCTGGTCGCTGCAGGGGTGTATTTGAACTGAAATTCCAGACGCCTTGAAAATCGGGTTGGTCGTATTCCGTGCGCGGGACTCTGTAATCATCGCCAAGCTGTGCGGCGGCGAGGCCTGAAACAATCGCAAGTGTGGAAAATACAGGAAATAAACGCAATTTCATGATTTAACTCCTCCTGATTGAACGGCAGCCTACCAATACAGCCCTGTCGTTCAGGCTACCCATTTATCGAGCTATTGCACCACCACCGTCACATCAGCGGATCTGGTGTAGGCGCCGTCGTCCGCATAGGCGCGCAACACGTAGGTACCGCTTTGGCTAAAGCTCGCCGAGGCAGCCGTCTCTTCTCCGCTGGCGACCAGGCTGGTCACCGCCGAATCGAACTTCACCTGGCCCGGTCCGCGGTATTTGACCCAGGTAATGGCCAATCCGGTCTCGTCTGCGGCGGTGTAGTTAATGATGCCCTGCGATTTTGGCGAATTCCTGCCCAGGCCTCCGCCGACTACCGGGAGATCGTTTGGAAGAGGATCCTGCTGCGGGCGTCTGCGCGGATTCTCCCTGGCCCCGGGAAGCCCGTCATCGCTGGCGAAGGTCCGTAGCGTAACGGGACGACCTACAGTCGTAGATAGCTGCCCCTCGACACCGACCATGCGCACCGTTGGCGGTTGATTTGCATAGGCCACGCCGGAGCGACCGCCGACTCCCCGGCCACGATTGGCACTCCACACGCCTTCGTCGACACTCCAGATATTGCCCTGCTCGAGTGTGCCCACGGCAACGCGGGTTTCACCATTGTAAGTCAGATTCCAGACCAGTTCCTTGCCGACAAAGTCCGCCGGCACCTGCACCCCGAAGACGAACTGTTGCCGTCTTGGGTAGAAGTACGTGGGCTGTCCCCGATCGGTGGGGCCGGGGTCGTCCAGTAACAAGTCTTCGCTAATTGGTCCTGCATCGGTTACGCCGTCGGCTGCCTGGAAAGAGTTGTTAACCCCGATGGCAACATTGGGTAACTCATCGTAGTTACGGTTCAGGTAGCCGAACCACATCGTAAAGCTGCCGTCGGGATTCTTCTCAAAGCCCTCGAAGATCGGCTGGATACTCTGGCCGAATCGATGCAGGATCTGGGCCGTCGCCACGCCGCTGACAGTCGCTAACCACAGTGCCAACGACAGCGCCACAAGCTTGCTGCAAAGCACTTGCCTGTTCTGATTCACCATGATCGATTGGCTCCCATTTATCCTAGTCGTCGCTCGAAACCGTCTGCGCCATACGCTCGCTTACGGCTTCCTCATATTCCTCATCGCTGAGGTCGTAATAACTGATCCATGAGAACGACATATCATCCGTGGAACGCTGGCCAAAACCGACCCAGTTGCGGGCATCTGACGCCCAGGGATTGCTGTTGGAATTGTTGTACCAACTGGTAACGTGCAGCATGGATCCCTTCGGGATCAACGGCTGTGCCTCCTCCGCGTAATGGTAGGCAATGTGCCAGCCGAAATCCCAAAAGGCACAACTCAGTGTCTGTCTACGATTGTCCTGGTAGATTACCTCGATACACTGACGTGTGCCCAGGTTGTGAAGATGCGGCTGGAAGGTGGTAATACGGATGTTCTTGTCGAGGAATTCATAACCGTCGGTACGAATAGAATCTTCCCCCCCGGGAAGATCCAGGTCTTCGTTGTCAGCCATGTGGGAGCGGATCAGTACGTGCTCCGGTTCTTCCCCCTCGGGCAGAAACCACAGCGCCAGCCTGGTCTTGTCGGTGTGGGCCTGGCCGTCAGGGCTGCTGGCGTAATGAATATTCCAGCGTAGCCTAGTGCCTGCCTTGATCAGCTGACCGGTCCCGGGTGGGTTGATGTCGGATGTCTTGCCGAGGGCGTACTCGCTGAGAAATCCTCCGCCACCTTCGGGGAACTCCATCGAGGTGACCGCATGATGTACCACCGGGAATCCCTCCGCCGAGGGCTTGGTCTCGAAGGCCTGTATCCAGCGATCTTCGGTGAGACCCGTGTCGCTAAAAAATGTCATCCACCAGTTGGGGCTATCCGGCGGTACCGTAAAGGGTTCCGGGATGGGTACGATCAAGTCCGGTGGACGTCCCATCTCACCCTCAATCGTCCAGGCCAAATTGTCCGAGAAACTCGGGGCCGGGGGTAAATTATCCGGATCCCCTTCCAACGCGCCGTGATCCACCCAGCGCACTATCGTGGCAATCTCTTCGTCAGTTAATGAACGATCATCCTTAAAAGCTTGAACCCCCACGGTCTTATCGATGAAGTAGGGTGGCATCTTGCGATTGATGACTCTGTCCTTGATAATCGGCGCCCAGGCTCTGACCGTCGCGTAATCGATCAGGGACATGGGTGCGATAGAGCCCGGTCGATGACATTCCACGCATTTGTTATAGATGATGGGTGCGACATGATCGGCGAAGGTCAGAGTTGTGTCGCTCGCCTGCTGGCCGAAAACGGGGAATGCCGTTGCCAGCATGATGAATGCGGCTCCGATTGCGCCTGATAACCGGTTCTGCCGCCGCTTCGAAACTGCCTTGCTGTTTATCCTGAACACCTGGCAACCTCCTGCATATTTGCGGCGCTCAGACCCGTTACAGAAGGCGGCGTCGTCGAGATATGCTTTTTATTGAATTAAAGATCGGTTCAAAAAAGGATAATGAGGATACAGGCCAACTGTCAAGTAAATACACGATGGCCAGGGTACAGGAAAACCTTCGAACCTTCTGCAAATTGCACCTCGGGAGCGTTGAGATACAGCACTAGCTGGTTTTAGAATTGGGCCTCGAGATGACTCGCAGACATTTTTCCAGCGCACTCTCCACATCCTCGATCGCCCGCTCGTCATTGTGCGAAAATCTGTGCAGATTATAGCTTCGCAAAAACTCCCTTACCGCCTGCGCCGAGCCCGCCGGCCAGCTTGCTGGCAGATTCTCAGCATAGGTGCTTGCGGTCCAGGAACTATTTGCCGGTAATTTGGCCTTGCTCAAAAAACGCTGCCATAACTTCTGCCATTGTCGATGTTTACCGTCGATCCCGGTTTTATGGCCCGCAACCCGGCGATATTCCCGCACGAACAGAAACAGCAGTACTAATAAGCCACCATAGCGCACGACATTGGCTGCGAGTTCATCGGCGAGGATTCGGGCTATCATGATCTGCCACTGGCCAGCGAGGTAGTGATACCAGGTACTCATTTTGAAGGAGTCGTAGTCTCCAAAAAAGGCATTGATGCTGATCGGGGTGGGGTCGACGGTGTGCCAATATCCGTTGGCGTCCTGCCACTCCACCCAACTATGAGCGTCCCGTTCTCGCACCAGCCACAGTTGCGAGGAGAGGCGTTCGTGAACCATGTAGCCACTAACCAGCTTGCTTGGAATCCCGTTCGCTCTTAATGCCAGGGTGGTGGCAGATGCAAACCAGAAACAGTAGCCAGCTTTTTCATTGAGGAAAAAATCATGGAAGGGCTGTGTAGAATCGAAGTTGGTCTGCAGGGAATATCCTCGTTCCTGGAAATGCTCTAACACATTGTTTACGGTCTGGACCCGCCCACTACCGAGAAATCCCGCACTTTTTTCCCGCAAGGATTGGTCCCAGAATTCGGGTAACTGTAAATCCTCGGTGTTGAGGGTTTCGGGCACGGAATCGCTACCCGTCTCCAGGCGCCAACGCCTGTCGGCGCCGCGTTCATAGGCGGGGGTCCATACACCGGCGGAGTCCTTGCTCAAAGCAGAAAATGTGCCGGTGACGCCGTGAGTACCGGGGCTAAGGAAAATATAGCCGTCTCTTTTCAAACTGTGAATCGTCAGATTTTGAACACCCTCATTTGCAGCGATGGCATGGTGGTTGTCTATGGAATAGTGCAACTCCCCCGTGGGCAGGCTCTGGGCGTCAAAATTGCTAAGAAACAGTCGTGGCTGCAATGCGGGCTGCCAAACCATGTTTGTATCTAACCTCACCAGTCGATTCCCCGCCAGGTAACGGCTGGGCAGAGTCGCTGCTTCGATGCGCATGACGGGACTGGTGGAGGGGCGCAAAAACACCGATGCATCCAGCCGCTGGTAGGGTGAGAATCCAATATTTGAGTAGCCATCTGAATCGGGAAATATGGATCCCAGCGCCGCAACAATGGGTCCTTGCGCAGTCCCTAACAGAACCAGCATCACCGGGACGATTAGAAATAGGGGCAGCATTAGCAACAGCCGGGACAGTAAAACGCCGGCGCAGCGGTCTGCAATCAGGACTATGCTTGCCAGTAACATTCCAGCAACGGTTAGCATGGCAATGGGTATTCCAAACAGACAGACGACCGCTGCCTGGGGTGGCGGGATGAGGAGCAGGAGGATCAAGCCCATCACCAATATCGTCTGTGTATCTCTCTCCAATGGAGCTTGCGCGCTAGCGCTGCCCCTGGCAGCGAACAGCCAGAGTAAATAGACCAGGATGGATAAAAGAAAGGCAGCATAAAGGCTGGAGGATTGTACCCACGAGCCTTCCACGGCCCAATCTTCCAGCAACTCGCTGCCCACAAATCCGACGCTTGCGACCATGACGAAGAGCAATCCCCACGTCGGCCGCTCGATGGTAAAAAGCCTGAGGCCGCCGAGGACACTCAGGCCACAGCCCATCAGGGTGACGATGGGAAATTCCACATAAAGGCCGAGTTGCAGGGAGATCAGGGCAAGGAACAGGGCTAGAAATAGATTGCTCAAAGTGATCAACGCTGTACCTCGATATATTGAACGCCGGTCGGTAAGCTGCCGATTTTCGCCTCAGATTCTGCCAACAGAAATACCAGCACCAGCACGCCCGCCTGTTGCCATCGTTCCACCAACTGCCGGGTTTCATCGTGCCAGCGCCCGATCACCAGTATATAGAGTCCATTGTCTGCCAAAGCGGTATCTGGCAGTGATTTGCTGGTGAGTGCACTTCGGTTGCGGGGTTTGCAGGTAGCGATCTGCCGGTAAAATTCCAATAAGTTTGCTATCGGTTGCCACTGTTCGCCGGTAGCAAGCGCCGCCAGATTGAAGCCTTCGTTCTGGGCCGACAGACCTATTTCCACCGCCAGTGCGAGGCGCTCATCCAGAGCCTTCTCGTTGCGGGGACGTCGCTGCCAGGGTTCAAAATCTGCCAGGGTTGTATCGACGAGCAGGTAGACCTTATCGCGACGAATCTCATCGGCGCCTTCGAATATCTTACTCATAGGTTCACCGCGCCGACTACTGGCTCGATGGTCGAGGCGCCGGAGTGAATCCCCGACCTGATATTGGCGTGAGTATGCATATTCCAGCGCCGCTCCCTGGGGCGCATTATTACTACCCTGGGCCATG
This sequence comes from Gammaproteobacteria bacterium, assembly GCA_002731775.1. Lineage (GTDB taxonomy): Bacteria > Pseudomonadota > Gammaproteobacteria > Pseudomonadales > Pseudohongiellaceae > UBA9145. Next base: position 11,252 of record PCCP01000121.1, on the reverse strand, counting down.
CGCTTGCTGGCTTGTTCCGCAATATGACGTAGAGACGGCACCGCGACCTTGAGAGTTGGCGGTAACACGTAAACTTCTGCTGCATCTTTGAGCCTCAGGGAATGACGGCTTAGAAAGAACGGGAAGTAGCTCTGAACCGCTAGCCCCGACAGCGATAACACGCCCCTGATCTGCGGTTCGAAACTGACCGTGAGAGTCGTGCGCTGACCCGGCGCGAGTGTCGTTCGGTGTGGGCGCCGCCACTCTCGGGGCCAGCGCCCAGCCGGCACGATCAGCTCCCTCACCGAAAAATTATACAGCCCATGATTGGCTTCATTGGTAATACTGATTTGTGAAATTAAAGGCTGGCCTACGACTGCGGTCTTAGGTGTCGTGCGCTGGACACTGACCCGGGGCCGGTAGAAGAAACCCAGCACTGCACTCCATAGCAGCAAGGAAATACCCAGCGCAGCGGTGAGTAACAGAAAGTTGCTTCTATCTCGATAACTCAGCAGAAAAACGAGAAGGGAGCAAACTAGAATTATCTTGCCACTTCTGGTTAATCCATCGTGGAAAAACTGCCGATACACACGGGTCAGTGGTTTACTGGCAATCTCATAGCGACTGGACCAGCGTGGAATCAGGCGTAGATTCGCAAACCAGCGCGCCGTGCGCCACCAATGAAGATAGTTTGCCTCCTCGGAAACTCGCAGCGGTCGGTCGGCCATCTCATACATAGCTGCTACCCGCTGCCGTGGCGAGCGTGTCGAGGGCGAATGTTGCTACCGTGGTACGGCAATGTTTTCGAGGATAGTCTGTAATAATTCATGGGCATGGACACTGTCGTTGTCGCGCCCGTGTCGGGGCAAGATGCGGTGATCCCATACCGGGGGTATTAATCGCTGTATATCTTCGGCGATAACCTGACGCCTGCCCTTGACCAGGGCGAAGGCCTTGCATGCCATGGCCAGGTGCATCGAGCCACGGGGTGAGATCCCTAATTTAATTTGCGGGTCTTCCCGGCTGGCCCTGGAGATTTCAATGATGTATCGGGCCAGGTCTTCGTGCAAATAGACTTCTTCACAGGCCTCACGCAATACCGTAACCGACTCCTTGGTGAGCACGGCTGCGGGATCATGGCGCACGCTATCGCCATAATCATTTAGCAGGTGGAATTCGTCATCGACAGCGGGATAGCCCAGCTTGATAGAAGTAAGGAAGCGATCTAACTGCGCTTCCGGTAATGGGTTGGTGCTATCGAAGTCGATGGGGTTCTGGGTCGCGATCACCGTGAATAAGGGAGACAGCGGATGATTCACACCGTCGGTCGCGACATAGCCTTCTTCCATGGCCTGCAGAAAAGCCGATTGGCTGCGCGTAGGCCCCCGGTTAATTTCATCTGCCAACAAAAAATCCGTAAATATGGGTCCCGGGGAAAACGAAAATTTGCCTTCGGCTGAGTTATAAATACTCCCGCCCAGTATATCTGCAGGCAGGATGTCGTTGGTAAACTGAATGCGGTTGAAATCGAGACCGAGAATCTGCGCCATGCTTTTCGCCAGTGTGGTCTTGCCAACCCCTGGCACATCCACTATCAGCACATGTCCCTTCGCTATCACGCTGGCCAGCAACAACTCGATAGCAAAATCATCTCCCAACCAGTGCCGCGCCAGGGCCCGGTGAGCCTGCTCCAATAAAGACAGCAACTCACTGATATCGTCGTGCTCTGTTTGCTGCATCGTATTCACTGCCTAATTCCTGGAGTTGTGTTACTAGATTGTGCGTAACGGCGCCATCTTACCATCATTGGGGTCAGGTCTTGCGTGTTAGCGTCCCTGACAAATCGACAACTAAACTCGCGCTAACTTGCAAGACCTGACCCTGCGGCGCCATGGGGGGAAAAGCACCATATCGCGATAGACGCTTCTTATCCGCCAGCAAAGACAGTGACTACAGCGTGGCGTAGACATAAGCCCGGCTAGCTTCTATGATCTGCCTACTCAATTGGAGGGACCTCCTATGAAGCACCTCGCGATTTCGCTATTCACTCTCACGCTCCTGCTGCCGGTCTCCACCTTGGCGCAACAGGAGGAAAACTACGATTACTGGCAGCCGCAGCGGGCTATGGTGCAACGTGGCCAACAGGCGGTATTCATGTGCAACGGACTGTTCACGTCCAACCGCAGCCTGGAACAGATTTTCGCCCAGGAACTGGCCTTCTTCCGTGAGCCTATCGGTAGCGCCGACGGCGGCGACTACAACATCGACTGGAATCGACGTGCCGTAGAAATCGGCGCCAGCGGCGCGGTACCGGTAATGCGGGCCGTTTTTCGCGAGGGCATCGGCTGTGTGATCCTGCCTCCCGACCAGACGCTTGCGGATATCGACAGCCTGCCGGAGCTGACCCTGCCACTACCACCAGGCGATCCCGCCCGGATTCCATGGCCCAATGGTGATCTCGTCAACAGCAGTGGACTGCCCGCAGGAGTCGATGCTGCTGCCCTGCAGGCCGCTTCCGACTGGGCCTTCGATCGAGACTCCAAAGAGCAGGTCACACTGAGCCTGATCGTGGTATACAACGGCGATATAATTCACGAGCGCTACGCAACCGGCTTCGACGCCACCACTCGTACCCGCACTTGGTCTACGGCCAAGAGTATTGCCACTACACTCATCGGCATGCTGGTTGACGAGGGCAGGATGTCGCTGGATGAACCGCTGGGATTCGATTGGTATCCAATGAACCGGTCTGCGGAGACGGATCCCCGCAAGCAGATTACCCTTCGCCATGTGCTCAATATGTCCAGCGGCCTGGACACCATAGACAATCGCGGCCGCGAGTATGCTACAGGGTCCGGCTTGTCCTATTGGGCAGGCGCGAGTTCGGTTGTCGGCGCCCGCAGTCGAGCCCTGATTCGGGAGCCCGGTACCTACTGGGACTACGAGAATTACGACACCTTGCTCGCTGTGTACGCCATGAAGCTGGCACTGGGGGGTGAAAAAGCCTACGCGGAGTTTCCCAGGCGAGCGCTGCTGGACCGGATTGGTATGCGCAATACGCTGGTGAGCACGGATCGCTTCGGCGACTTCATCCTCAGCAGCCAGGTGTATACCAACGCGAGAGACCTGGCGCGATTCGGCCTGCTCTACCTACAGAACGGCATGTGGGATGGCGAGCGCCTGATTTCTGAAGACTGGATCGATTTCGTGCGTACGCCAGCCCCGGCAACGGTTGGCAAGGGCGGTCACTATGGTGGCCAGTGGTGGTTGGTACCCGAGGGTCGGGATGACGTACCGACGGATGCCTACTCGACCTCCGGCAACCGCGGTCAATATACTGTGGTGGTACCCTCTCACAATATGGTCATCGTTCGCCGTGGCCTCGATTACGGACGCCAGGGCTTCGACCGCTGGAGCCTGACCCGAGAGGTGCTGAAGACGATCGACGAATAAAGTTAGGGACGCCTGCAACTTAGCGACTTAAGGGGAAAGGAATAGTTGGGGGCGCCTGCAACTTAACAACTTAAGAATCTTGCCAAAAATTGCTTAATGTTGATTATGAGGCAAGGTTTTAGTATTAGCTATGCCAATTACATAATTAGTACTTATGGATAATCGTTATGCCAAGGATAGGCACATTGAGTTTTCCCGGTGGATTAATCCACATAATTGGAAGAGCTATTGACCGACGTCAGATATTTTCCGCCGATGTCGATAAACGGGACTTCCTTATTAGGCTGGGAAATGGTCTGCGCTCAGGTGAGGATAATTGTTAGGCCTCGGCTTTGATGGACAATCATTATCATCTGTTGCCGAGGCAGGGCTCGAGGAGCTTGCCAGAGATGACGGGGCTATTGCTGGGCGCATATGCCCAGGGCTATAACCGAAGGAACGAGAGAGTCGGATATCTTTATCACGGAAGATATCGCTCGATCTTATGTGAGGAAGATCCGTATCTTCTCGAATTAATTCGCTATATCCATCTTGATCCACTCAAAGCTCATATGGTCCCCGATTTGCATTCGCTGGAAGCTTAGCGCTGGACAGGACACGCCGCCCTCATGGGAAAACATGGGTCAGAATTCCTGGATGCTGAGTTTGTGCTCTTGCTATTTGGAAGTCAAAGACGCAATGCGCGGTGAAACTACCGACAGTTTCTTGAGGCAGGAGTGGCCCCAAGCTATGCTTTCAAAGACCATGACGGCGATACACTGCTGAGGGGGAGAGCAATCCAGAAGGCCAGGAGCGTCATGACCTCTTGTTATAGTTGTGGAATTGAACACCAGACCCTCTAAACTATTACAAAACCATAGCGCGACGAGCCTACGAATTTCAGTTACTTGCTATGAGCGTGCCTCGGCAAGATTTCACGGGCAGGTATGTAATTATGGTTCACTCAGCAATTTCTCGACAAAATTGAGCAGCAGTTGCCAAAATGGAAAATTAAGGTCAGAGTCACTACACAGGCCGGTATACTTACATTGACCCCGGTTCTCGACGTGGACCCTTTTTTACTTAGTCGGCGAATTCCTGATGGTCAGACTTATACAGTTAATTCTAAAAGAATTTTATGAATCTGTTATCGAAATATTATGATTTGAATGCTTCTTGCGATGTCCAGGAGTTTTACCACAGTCGGGGCTGGACCGATGGCTTTCCCATCGTGCCGCCAACTCCCGAAGCTGTAAAAGCCTGTCTTGACTGGGTGAACATGCCAGCCGAAGAGTTGATCGGTGTTGAGCCTGTTAGAGAACGCCCAGTTATCGCAGAAAAGTTGGCAATAAACGCGGTAATGGCAGGTTGTTTGCCAAACCATTTTCCGGTTGTGGTCGCGGCATGGGTGGCGATGTTGAAGCCAGAGTTTCTATTACATGGGGCTACTGCAAGTACGGGCGGTTGTGCAATATTGATTATTCTCAACGGCCCGATAAGAAAAGAGATCGACACCCGTAGCGATTTCAATGTCCTGGGAAGCAGCGACAGGGCCACTTCGGTCATTGGCAGGGCCATTCGCCTCGGGCTAATTAATATACTGGAAGTGAGTCCTGGCGCCATCGACAGATCAACCCTCGGCCATCCCGGCAAGATAAGTTACTGCATTGCGGAAGATGAAGAAGGCACCCGGTGGCAATCCGTCGCCGAGACCAGAGATATTCCAGGCGACGCCTCAGCCGTTACCGTCTTTGCTTCTGGAGCGCCGCGACAAATCATGAATGAATGGACCACTAAACCGGAAGAAATTCTCGATACCTATGCCGCAGAGATGCGTGCCAATATGCGCAATTATTCGATTTGGTCAGGCAACTATGTAGTCGTAATTCCCAAACAACATCGTGACCATCTTCAGAGTGCTGGCTGGACAAAATCAGACATTGCGGAATACCTGTTTCGTACCGCCAGAATCAAGCGAGGCGAATGGTCTAACGTCGGCAAGGGATCAGTGGTTCGGGGAAAGGGCGATATCGAATACACAGCGCTACCTTCCCCCGATCATCTGCTTGTGGTCGCTGCCGGCGGGCCAGCCGGTGGCTTCGGTGTAATTATTCCGCCATGGCTTGGCAGCAAGAGCCTGGCCGTCACGGTAGCCATCGGTGCCTGTGTTGATTGTGAGCCACCCGGGAACTCTTGAGTATCGCATCAGGTATGAGTTAACTAATTGGAGCATGTTGATGACAATTCGCGTACTTGACCCTACTAGTGAAGCCAATCCACAAGAGATAAAACCGGCTGCGCGCCTGAAATCCCTAAGCGGCAAAACAGTTGGTTTTATTTCCAACGGCAAAGAAGGAACGGCTGGATTCTTTGCTCACCTGGATAGACTGTTGCGAGAGCGCTATGAAGTTGCCAACGTCGTGCTGCGCATGAAATCAAACTACAGTGCGCCCGCAGAAGAGTCGATTATCGACGAGGCCAAAAACTGGGACCTGGCCATTACAGGGCTCGGTGACTGAGGCAGCTGCTCGTCGTGCAGTTTGCATGACGCCATTAGCAGCGAACGAACAGGTACCCCTGCGTTGGCTATTATGACCACCAATTTTGTCGGCGCTGCCGAACTGATGGCCAAGGTTCTGGGTATGCCAGATTACAAATTTGCCATTATAGATCACCCGGTAAGCAGCGCATCAGATGCAGAACTTGAGACGTGCGCCCGTTCTGCACTCGACTCAATTCGAGATCTGATCCTGGTGAACTCGCCGAAAACCTGACCCCGGCGAAGTTGACAGGTTGGCTAATTCCGCTCGGTGGCGTCGCGCCCATCTTGTGGCGCGCCGGTGCCGGATGAACCCATGAAGAACTTGCGTCCGTCCGCGAAGGTAACGTCACGCCCGTTGGCGCGGGCACTGCGGTCCTTGCTCTGGTAGCCGTCGACGATGATCATCGCGCCGATGGGAATCGAGCCGCGGGACAGACCTCGCCGCAATAGTGTGTTCGGCGTACCGCCCTCAACCATCCATACCGTCTTGCTGCCGTCCTCGTTGGTAACCTCAAGATGGATCCAGGTGTGGGGATTCACCCATTCCACCCTCACCACCGGACCTCGCAGCACCACCGGGCGATTCGGATCGAATTCGGCGCTGAAGGCATGATGGGCGACAGCCGGCACGTAGGCGGTTAAAACGAGGCCCGTCAGGGCCAGCGTCGCCACACCGATTCTGAACATCACAGGGGTTTGCTTGCGCATCGTATTTCTCCTGACGTTGTTGATATTCGCCTTTCCTGCACGCCGATTAGCGGGTCGGGTTCGGCACCCCTTCGGGATCCTCGCCACGGAACACCGCCTCCAGCAGGCGCGCGCCCTTCATGATGCCCTCGAGCGCGTAATTCGCCTCGTGGCAGGCATACTCGAACACCTTGTTGGGGCTGCGTGGCCAGGCATATTCACCGGTGAAGGGCGCGGTCCAGATCGAGGGGTCCTCCACGGTGAAGCTGTAAATCAGCTTGTCCGCACTCTCCATGCGGAAACGCTCGGTCACCTTCATGTTACTGGAGCCTTGACTGAACGCCGGTGTGTCATTGAAATTGATGGTCTCGACCACCAGGGCGTCGCCCTCCCACCAACCGATGGAATCACCCAGCCATTTACGAATTACCGCGGGATCATGCTCGGCGTTCATCCTCACAATTCTCGCCTCGTGCACCATCTCGATGTGGATCAGCACGGTATCCTCGCTCTGTACGATTCTCTTGTGGTTGTTGTATAGCGTCGGCAGCATCGGTGGGCCCGAAGTCGAACCGAATGTCAGCAGGCAGCGTTCGGCAAAGGATCGCTGTTCCATGTTGTCATAGGGCCCGGGTGCATCCAGACCGGCATTCAGCCAGTAGGCGGTACCATCGTTTTGACCTCCCTCGCGCCGGGGAGCGGCGCCCTCGCCAGCGCTAAACCGGGCACGGCGTGCCGCACGGGCTTCATCGGTGACTGCCGGCATGCGGCCATCTGGCGGGTCAATCAGTATCGAAGTACGCCATTGACCGTCGACCTGATAGGCGCCGGTGCCGCGATCGATCCAGAAGGTATTGTAGCCACCGACATTGCCGGAGGCGCCGGTGGAGCCATCGCCACCCTGTGGCGGAGCGCTTCGATTGGGATCGCTGTCCTGCTGGCGATCGGTGCTGCGTTGCAATTCCTCAGCGGCAATGACAGCTGCCTCATCGTTAGTCAGAAATTGTTTGTCGCCAAATGCTGTCGGCCGCTGCATTGGCGTCAGGGTCGATACGTCGTAAGTGCCGGACAGATCTGGATGACCGCTGGGCGTACGGGGAATACCTCCGCCCTGGGCCATGGCGATTGGCGCTAGCACTATACCGACACAGGTCAGCATGCCGAGGCTTAAGGTCTTTATTTCGGTTTTGATTTGATTGCGCATTTCCAAGCTCCTCAAACTCACTTATTCAACGCGGCAGCGGATATCTGCGTGCCTCGCCATAAATTAACTCTTCCACGAATTCCACACAGCGGAAATCCATTATCCGGGCGTTCTCCTCGATGCGACGATAGATCGGCATCTTGATGGTAAACGGCTCGGTCAGCACTCCGGGGTCTTCGATGGTGGCCTCGTAGTCGATATGGTTCGGGCCGATCATCGTGTACCGTTCTACCACGTGCAGCTGGTAACTGTGGTGGCTGCCCGCCCGATCCAGCCAGGATCCATCGTGTAGACCGGTCACATCGACCACCAGGGTGTCGCCCTCCCAGGTGCCTACCGACCATCCCATCCACGAATCAACTTGCGAGGGCCCCGGATTGTCCAGGTAAATATCACGTATCGCACCCGCGAACTGGTAGGCGATAAAGAAATCTTCTTCGCTCTGCACGATCTGGAACGGCATGGGGATATAGGTAGCACGCGGTACTCCGGGCAGGAAACACTTCACTTCGGGGTCGCGGTCGATCCAGTTCGCCCTGTTCTCTTCCTTAAGCGCCCGCGCTTCCGGGGTGTAGGGAATTTCGCCACCACCGACGATGACTCCCATCCCACCAGGCACGGCACCGACTGCCCCGAGGCGCAAGGTGGGGATCGCCGGCACCGGGTTCACCGGCCCTTCGCGCATCTGCATCGAGTGACGGGCGATGTGAGGTTCGAGATCGTAGTTCGCCTCGTTCAATACCTGCCAGATGCCGCTCAGATCGGGACGTCCGTTGGACAGCCGCGGCAAATCCTGCGCGGCAATCGGGGACACAGCGACTAACAGTGCCAGAATCTGGGCGAAAATTCCCACCAATGCCTTCATTCGATACCCCCTGTATACCTGCGAGAAGAAGTGTGGAGGCAGCTGCTGCTCACTACAAACTCTATATGTCAATTGAGTTCCAATACTAGTCCGGGCCGCGGGCCGTGTATAGACAGAATAAAAGCTATTCCGCACCGGTTTTCTTTGCCTCATTCCCGAGCTAAGCTCCACCGATCAGTTTATGAATTTCCTGGCCCCTGGCGACGCTATTCAGCCAACTAAACGTTCCAGTTTCCAGTATCTCCTTGCCTGTTCATGCTTCGTGACTATATTAGAATACATCATAAGCCGCCTGCCCAGAAACAAATAGTTGCAAATCGGGGGGCTAAGCAAAGGGGATAAATTCAGTTGCTTCTGGTTAAATCAATCCGGCACTATTTGCTATTCAAAGTTAGTACATAACAAATAAGGACAATTACATGAAACGCTTTTTGCTTGGTTTTTTCGCCATACCAACGCTATTGGCCTCGGCCGCGGTTAGCGCTCAGCCAGAATATGTCACCATAGAAATGGAAATCGACGTTGCTAAACCGGCCACAGAGGTGTGGGCCATGGCCGGGGGCTACTGTGATATCAGTGAGTGGCTGGGTATCGACTGCGAGCTCACTTTCGGAGACGGTGACATGGGATCGGTACGGGCACTGGCGGGTGGTCGTATAGTGGAAATCATGGTTGCCCAAACCGAACTCTCCTATGGCTATACCCAACCGGCACAGGAAGGCGCATTCTATAATCTCTACCATGGCTTCATGGAAGCCAGGCCTGTTAGTGCTACCAGCTCAAAGCTTTACTACACACTGGTTCTAGATGTCTCCAATCTGGCCGATCAGGCCGCCAAGGATGCCGACATCGCCAGGCGGCGTGCGACTTTCGAAAGGGCCCTGGGGGCTATAAGGGATCTGGCTGAAAAGTAATATACGGGGCCAGGTGTCCCTCTGTAGTGGAAAGAGAATAAGGAAGTGGCCAGGCCTCTATCTGTCACCCGCAGATGGAGACCTGGCCCTCTACTCTGTTCTCTGCTCTACCGTACCGAGTACTTGGTAAAAGCACCACCCGCCGAGGCCAGCGAATTCGGTCCTTCGGCAGCATAGACGTTACCGTCGGCGTCAACCGCAACACCTTCACCGGCAGCGCCCTGGTAAACCCGGTTTTCCTGTTCGTGGGGTGGGATGAAACCGACGATGCGGTCCTCGTCTATGTGTCCGATACGGACGCCATTCCTCCAGCCCACGTGGCCGGTTGGGCTAGACTCGGAGTCGATCGCATACACCATGTCATCGGCGGTGATGTAGAGGCCGCTGATGCGACCATACATGTAGCGTGACTCGAGATAGTTGCCCTGCTGGTCGAAGATCTCGATGCGGTGATTGCCACGATCGGCGACCCAGAGGCGACCCTGGGAGTCGAATTCCATGGCATGGGGCGTGCGGAACTCACCGTGGCGTACGCCGATCTGTCCCCACTCCGTTAGGCGCGTGCCATCGGGGGAGAACTTGATGATCCGTGCCGTGGAGCCTGCCGCCAGACCCTCCGCCATGGCCGCATTGCTGGTCATGCCCTGACCATTGTGACCATCGGAGACATAGATACTTCCATCGGGTCCGACGATGACATCATTGGGTTGGTTAAACTGGTTTGGCCCGCTGCCCGGTTGTCCGGCGGTGCCGAGGCTCATGAGCAGTTCACCCGTGGAGCGGAACTTGTGTACCTGGTGGCCCTTGGTGCCGGACGCGTTATTGGCGAAGTCCGTCACCCAAACATTGCCATCGTCATCCACGTGGATGCCGTGAGGCGTCATCATGATGCCGCCGCCGAAGTTCGCCAGCATCTCACCGGTGTTGCGGTCAAACTTGAAGATTGGATCGACGGGGTTGCTATCACAGTTGATGGGCACGTCACCGCCAAAACTGCCTGCACCGCAGCGCTCGTAGGCCCAGATGTTGCCATCAATAGGGTCGATGTCGATGCCGGCAGTTGATCCCCACTCTCTTCCAGCGGGCAGATTGCCCCAGTTCTTGCTGATGATCGGCGCCGGATTCGGCACGCCTTCACCGGAAATGGGATTGCCCATGGCCGTGGGCATCGATGCGGTCGTTGCTGGCGCAGTCGATGCTGGTGCGGCCGATGGAGTCGCGGGCCCGGGGTCGGAACAAGCTGTCAGCAGGCCGGAAACGGAAGCAAATAGCGCGTATAGAAAAAAACGTGAGTAAGACATGGCAGCTCCTTTATTTAGAATTGTTGTCGATAGGCAGTGTGCATTGGAAGAATAAAAGCAATATTGGCTAGAGTCTATGGCATTTTCTTACAATCCTGGTCTTTGCTGTTGCAAATGCATGGTCAGAAACCGGTAAATGGTGTGTGAAGCAATGATTCTGTATTGTATTTTTACCCTGACCCCATTTACTATGCAATTAGCTTCTATCTCTGGAGGATAAAAATACAATACAGAATCATTGCTTCACACACCATTTGCCGGTTTCTGACCATGCATTTGCAACAGCAAAGACCAGGATTGTAAGAAAATGCCATAGACTCTAGCCAAT